>JAZREL010000001.1:0-20150 GCA_045660785.1 Eubacteriales bacterium
GACTTCTTGGCATAGGAGTTGAGCGTTGCTTTATAAACAAGGGTAGGCAGGCGCAAAAGTCGCTTACCAAAAAGGAGCGCTTGGAAAATGCGCGTGGCTCATATGAAATATTTTCGGGCGCTGAGATTGCAGGCAAAAAGTATATTTTAGTAGATGATATTATCACAACGGGCGCAACGATGCTTGCGTGCGGTGAGCTTTTACTTCGTGCAGGGGCGCTTGACGTTATACCTGCTTCTTATGCAAAAAATATAAAATAATCTATATATTTAAAGGAGAAAAATTATGTTAAAAGGAATTCCACAAATTATCTCGCCTGAGCTTCTTAAGGTTCTTTGCGAAATGGGTCACAGTGACCGTATTGTAATTGCGGACGGCAATTTCCCTGCAGAATCAATGGGCAAAAACTGCAAGGTGATAAGATGTGACGGTCACGGCGTGCCTGAGCTTCTTGATGCTATTTTGCAGCTCTTTCCGCTTGACACGTACGTAGAGAAGCCCGTTTCCTTAATGGAGGTTATGAAGGGCGACAACGCCAAAACTCCAATTTGGGACACCTACAAGGAAATTATCGCAAAGCACGACGCGCGCGGCGCTGACACCGTTGGCACTATCGAGCGCTTTGCATTCTACGAGGAAGCAAAAAAAGCATATGCCATTATCGCCACAAGCGAGAAAGCAATTTATGCTAACGTTATGCTCCAAAAGGGAGTTATATAGGCTCCTTTGTGCAAAGGGAGCTGTCGCAAAGCGACTGAGGGATTGGTATCTACTTGACGCATATCATTATTTGGTGATAGTAGTTAACGTTATGCTCCAAAAGGGGTTATCTAATGCAACGACAAACGTTGATGATATACAATGCCACGCATTGATGATATACACGGAAAACCGTGGTGATATGCAACGCAAAGGCGTTGATGATATGCACGCATAAATGCGTGATTTGAATCTTTGATTCAAGTAGGGGCAACCATTGGTTGTCCGTATGCAAACCGAAAATATCAAAAAGGACTATCGACATTAGAGCGGTAGTCCTTTATTTTGCATATATTAAAATGTCCTCAACTCTGCATTCAAGAATTGTGCATAAATAATCAAGTGTAGTTGTGCTAATTGGCTTGTTGTGCTTTAGCCTGTCAAGCAAGCTGCGGCTAATTCCGAAATCATTAACAAGCTTGTAGGTTGACACGCCTTTGTCCTTCATTGTTTTGTAAAGCGGCTCATAGCTAATCATCATATCACCTCAATTATAGTATAGAATATACTCTTGTGCTTGACAATTGTCTATATAAAGAGTATAATATCTATATATAGATACTAAAAGGAGAGATAGTATGAAAAACAAATTAACGCTTTTAATAATTTTGGCTTTGCTCATTTCCTGCGTGCTTGCTTTTGCTTCTTGCGGCGAAACGCCACAAAATACGGACACAAGCACGAACACAAATACGGGCACAAGCAGTGGGACTGACACTAACGGAGATGTCAATACCGACACTGGAACAGGAGATGTTACACCTGATGTTCCTACGGAATATATCATTGAAGAAGCAGATGGCTTTGATTTTGATACTGACACGAAAAAAGTATATAAAAACATTTCAAATGCAACTGAAATGATTGATTTAAGCAATTCTTTCAAGGTTACCGAGGGTGCAACTTGGAAGCTTTATAAGGACTTTTTGGGTGAAAATGAATACAAGCTAAAATCTATGTCCTTGTCTATTGGTGAAAACAAAGCATATATCGTTGTTTATCATCCGAATGGCGAGGATTTCACAAGATATGAGCTTGTTTTGTACCGACTTGATATGAAAGACTATTCTTTCACAACTGATAATGCCCCATACGAAGATGGTACAATAGAGGAGCTTTCAAGCGTTGAAGCACCAGCTACAAATCCGCAAAAGGTTGGCTATGACTTTAAGGGATGGACTGTTGATGGTGAAATTGTTTCATTCCCATATCAAGTAAGTGTAGATACTGTATTTGAAGCTAAATTTGCTCCAATAGAATATGAGATTGAATACAATCTAAACGGCGGTGTAAATAATGCAGAAAATTCACTTAAATACAATATTGAACAAAGTGTTGAACTCTTAGCTCCTGCAAGAGATTTTTACACCTTTGCTGGCTGGTACGAAAGTGATGATTTTGCAGGTAACGCAACTGCTAAAATTGCAGAGGGCTCATATGGTAATAAGACATTCTATGCAAAGTGGACACCTATTACATATAATATCACCTATGAATTAAACGGTGGCACAAATAATGCAGAAAATCCCAATACATATAATACAGAAATTAGCATTGAATTAAAAGCACCTACCAAAGCTGGTTATACCTTTGCTGGTTGGTTTGCTGATAAAGATTTTAGCGTTGAAACAACAGGAATTTCTCTTGGTGAGGGTGACGCAAAAACATTCTATGCTAAATGGAATGCAAACGAGAATACTATCGTATTTAATGCCAATAGCGGAAGTGGCTCAATGCTCAATATGACTCTTGCAACCAATAGCACAGCAAATTTAACTGCTAACGTTTTTGTAAAAGACGGTTACACCTTTAAGGGTTGGGCAACCTCTAAGGGCGGAAGCGTTGTATATGCAGATGGTGCAAGCTACACTATGGGCACAAATAGCTCCTATACACTCTATGCAGTATGGGAAGCTAACAAGAATACACTTATCTTTAATGCAAATGGTGGTACTGGCTCAATGCCTAATATGACTATTGCAACAGATAGGACAGCCAAATTGACATCAAATGCATTCACTAAGGACGGATATACATTCATAGGTTGGGCAACCTCAAAGGACGGAAGCGTTAAGTATTCTAACAATGCAAACTACACTATGGGTACAGAAAGCACATACACCCTCTACGCAGTATGGGAAAAGAACATAAACGGACTTATATTCAATGGCAACGGAGCTACTAGCGGCTCAATGTCAAGCGTAGAGATTGCTACAGGTGAAACTGCTTCAATTCCAAATAATTCATTTATAAGAAACGGCTATACATTTATCGGTTGGTCAACAAGTGCAAACGGTGGTGTCGTTTACACAAACAGCGCAAGCTATACTATGGGCACAGGTGCAACCTACGTTCTCTACGCAGTATGGCAAGCAAATGAAAACACGATTGTTTTCAATGGCAACGGTGCAACAAGCGGTTCAATGTCAAGTATGACCGTAAAAACCGACGAAACCGTAACCTTGTTAAGCAATAAATTTGCAAAGACCGGCTACACCTTTAAGGGATGGTCAACAACTGCAAACGGCGCAGTTACGTACAAAAACGGAACAAGCTACACAATGGGAACAGATAGCGTTTATACGCTCTATGCCGTATGGGAAGCAAATCTAAATACAATTATCTTTAATGGCAATGGCGCAACAGGTGGCTCTACACAAAGTATGACCGTTGCAACAGATAGCACAGCTACACTTAATTCAAACGGCTTTGTAAGAGCCGGATATACATTCAGAGGTTGGTCAACTACCAAGGACGGAAGCATTAAGTATTCTAACGGTGCAAGCTATACTATGGGTGCAGATAGCACATATACCCTCTATGCAGTATGGCGTGTAAACGAAAATACTCTTGTTTTCAACGGTAACGGTGCAACAAGTGGTACTACACCAAGTATGACAATTGCTACTGATGATACTGCGGTGCTTACTGCTAATGGCTTTGTAAGAGATGGCTATACCTTTAAGGGTTGGTCAACAAGTGCAAGCGGTAGTGTAAAATATACCGACGGCGCAAGCTACACAATGGGCACAAGCATACAATATACTCTTTATGCCGTATGGGAAGCAAAGGAAAACACCCTTGTATTTGACGGCAATGGAGCTACAAGCGGTTCAATGTCCGATATGATTATTGCAACCGACAATACCGATATTCTTATTAACAATAAGTTTGCAAAAACAGGCTACACCTTTAAGGGCTGGTCAAGCACAAAGAACGGAAGCGTTGAATATCAAAACGGCTCTGCGTACACAATGGGTACTGAAAGCGTTGCCACACTTTATGCAGTATGGGAGGCAAACAGAAACACAATCGTGTTTAACGGTAACGGCGCAACAGGCGGTTCTATGCAAAGTATGACCGTCAGCACCGATAGTACAGCTTCATTAACTCAAAGCTCATACACAAAGACGGGCTATACCTTTATCGGTTGGTCTACTACAAAGGGCGGAAGCGTTGAATATACCGACAAAGCAAGCTATACTATGGGTACAAATAGCTCATATACTCTCTATGCAGTATGGGAAGCAAATGAAAATACACTTATATTCAATGCAAACAGCGGTCTTGGAAATATGTCAAATATGACGATTTCAACCGATGAAACAGTAAATCTTTCAAATAACAAATTTGTAAAAGCTGGCTATACCTTTAAGGGTTGGGCTACAAGCGCGGGCGGAAGCGTAATATATTCAAACGGCGCAAGCTATACTATGGGCACAAATAACTCATACACTCTCTACGCAGTATGGGAAGCAAATGAAAATACACTTATATTCGATGGTAATGGTGAAACAGTTGGCTCAATGTCTGATATGACAATAGCTACCGACAAAACTGCAACTCTTCCAAATAATGCTTTTGTAAAGAAGGGCTATACCTTCAAGGGTTGGTCGACAACAAGGGGCGGAAACGTAGAATATACAGACGGTGCAAGCTACACTATGGGTGCAAGTGAATCATACACGCTTTATGCCGTATGGGAAATGGACGTTTACGAAATAAACTACGTATTAAACGGTGGCAAAAACGATAGTTCAAATCCTACTGAGTATAACGTATATTCAAGCATAGCCTCTTTTGCCATTCCTAAACGAAATGAACATTATATTTTCAAGGGTTGGTTTACTGATAACACATTTGAAAACAGCATTACTTCAATAGAAACTGGTTCAACAGGTAATATAACTCTTTATGCAAAATGGGAAGCCGTTAAATATACTATCACTTATGAAACAAACGGTGGCACACTTAACGATTCAGCGGTAACTGAATTTACAGTTGAGGATTTGCCGTTATATCCTAAAGCATATCTTAAAGACTATACGTTCGTTGGCTGGTTCTTTGATTCAAGCTTAGAAGGCAATGCAATTTTAGAAATAACAACCGCACAAAATACGAGCTTATATGCAAAATACGAATATGGCACAGACGGGATAATATATGCAGCTAGTGAGAATGGTTATGAAGTAATAGGTTACAACGGTATAGATACCGATGTAATAATTCCCGAAACACATAGTGGGTTGCCTGTTGTTTCAATAAGTAGTTCAGCATTTAATGGACAATCTTCTATAACAGATATTATTGTTCCCAATAGTGTAACTTTGATAGGAGAAGGTGCATTTTCTGGATGTTCTAAACTTGAAAGTATAACTATCCCATTTGTTGGCGGAAGTGCAAGTGCAACAAGTGAAAGCAGGTTAACTCTATTTGGATATATTTTTGGAACAATAAGCTATACAGGCGGTGTGGTAACATGCCAAACGTTAGATTGTTATTCTAGTGGCAGGTCTGAGTATTATTATATTCCATCAACCTTGAAAAAGGTTACGATTACTGGAGGGAATAGAATTAATAGTTGCTCTTTTTATAACTGTTCAACATTAACTAACATTATAATTCCCGATAGTGTAACAAGTATAGAAAGCTATGCGTTCTATGACTGCGATTCGCTTACAAGTGTGAGCATCCCTGATGGTGTAACCGCAATATATGATTATACCTTCTTTAGTTGTGGTTCACTTACAAGTATAGATATTCCAGATAGCGTATCGTCAATATATGATGAAGCATTTAAATATTGCAAATCGCTTACAAGTATAACTATCCCGGCTAATGTGGACAAAATAGGTCTAGCTGCGTTCCATGGCTGCGAATCGCTTACAAGTGCGACATTTATTAATAGCAATAGATGGTGGATAGCGTTGACCGCGACAGCTACTGGTGGAACGTACTTGCAAGATTTAGATGACCCATCAATCGCGGCAGCCACACTTACAAAATATACCGCTTATTATTGGCGACGCAGTTGAAATAAAAATCAAAAACACATAGGCAGACCAACAACCTGCCTGTGTAAAAAATAAAGTACAAGGAGAAACAAAATGTATAAATTCAGAGAGTATAATAAAAATGACATAAAGTCATTTAATAACCAAAAAGAATTTCTTGATTATTTGGATAATATATGTAAAAACAGAGGACTTGAATTGCCACAGCAAAACCAAGCGATTATGCCATTTGATGAAAAGTTCAATGATGGTATGGGAAATGCATTTGACGGAATAAGTATCAGCGGTTTTTCAAATACAGGCAGTCGCATTCTTGGCTATTGGACTAAAATTCCTTGTGAAAATGAAATTTAATTATAATTATAAAACGGCTAACGCAATTTGCGTTAGCCGTTTTGATGTTTTATTAAAATTATTTAGCGGAAACAAGTCTTTCTGTATCCATAGCGATCATAAGCTCTTCGTTGGTTGGAAGAACGTAAACCTTAACTCTGGAGTTAGGTGTTGAGATTTCTACGATATCTGATTGACGGAACGTCTTTGCGTTCTTTTCAATGTCGAGCTCGATGCCGTAGAATTCCATATCGCGGCAAACTCTTTCACGAAGCTCGGTGTTGTTTTCGCCCATACCTGCAGTGAAAACTACTGCGTCAAGACCGTTCATAGCTGCTGTATATGAGCCGATATATTGCTTAACCTGATATGCAAGGATTTCAGCTGCGAGCTTGCAGTTCTTTGAAACTCTTGCCTTGCCCTCGTCAGTTGTTGGGCAGGTCTTTAAGTCAGGGTTGAATTCGCCACGGATTGCGCCCTCGATATCACGGCTGTCGGAAGAATATTCGCTAACGCCGAGGAAGCCGCACTTCTTGTTCATAAAATCAGAGATTTCATCAACGCCGATGTTATGCTTCTTCATAATGTAAGGAACGATAGCTGGGTCGATAGAGCCACAACGTGTACCCATTTCAACACCTGCAAGTGGAGTAAAGCCCATGCTTGTGTCGATGCACTTGCCGCCTCTTACCGCGGAGATTGATGAGCCGTTACCGATATGGCAGGTAACTATCTTTGAATCCTCTTTATTAAGAATCTTGTTCATTTCCTGTGAAACGAATTTATGTGATGTGCCGTGCATACCGTATCTTCTGATGCCGTCATTTTCAATCATTGACATTGGAAGAGCATATGTGTATGCCTCAGCTGGCATTGTTTGGTGGAATGCGGTGTCGAAAACTGCAACCTGTGGAACAGTTGGCATAACCTTTTGACATCCCTTGATGCCCATGATGTGAGCAGGGTTGTGGAGTGGTGCAAACTCACTGCACTTGTCAATTACGTCGATAACCTCATCATTGATGATGCAGCTATCAAAGAAATATGAGCTTCCGTGAACAACTCTGTGTCCGATTGCATCGATTTCATCCATGCTCTTGATGCAGCCGAATTCGCTGTCTGTAAGCATACCAACAACAATCTCTGTAGCAACGGAGTGGTTAGGCATTGGAATTTCCTTTTTAATCTTCTTTGAGCCATCGCCAAGCTTGTGGTCAATCAAGCTTCCTTCCATACCGATTCTTTCGCAAATACCCTTACCGAGCACCTCTTTTGTTTCGGTGTTCATAAGCTGATATTTGAGCGATGAGCTACCTGCGTTTACAACTAAAACCTTCATAAAAAATCCTCCCAAAAATTTGTTTCTTGACAAAACATAAAATTTCAAGTATATTATATATGAAAAGAATGGTAATTTCAACACTTATGTAAAAATAATATGAAATTTTTTAAGTTTTGTAGGAAAGGAGAAAATATGGCGAAAACAGTCGGTATTATTTGTGAATATAACCCATTTCACAGTGGGCATAAATACCAAATTGATAAGATAAAAAGTGAGCTTCCCGATGCAAAAATCGTTGCTATAATGTCGGGCAACGCCACACAACGCGCTTATTTTACGATTTTCGAGAAGCACCAAAGGGCAAAAGCCGCGCTGAATATGGGTGTTGACCTCGTTTTGGAGCTTCCTTTCCCATATTCAAGCTCCTGCGCCGAGATTTTTGCATATGGCGGCGTGCAAATTGCCGAAAAAATCGGCTGTGACTATTTATATTTCGGCACTGAAACCGCAGAAATCAGTGACCTTTACAAAATAGCAGACCTAACCTACTCAAGTGAATACGAGGCGCGCTTAAAGCACTATTTAAACGACAAAAAAACAAGCTTCATCACCGCCCGTGAAAAAGCACTTTTTGACCTTGGATTTGTAGCTCCGCTTAAGTCAAACGATATGCTTGCGCTTGAATACGTAAGGGCAATAAAAGCTATGGGAGCAAAGCTTGAAGCGCGCGTGATTAAGCGCGTGGGCAAGGACTATAACGACCTTGGCGTGGGCGAATTTATGTCCGCGAGCGGCATACGCGAAAAATACTACGATAGCGGTGAATTTTTGTCTGTGCCAAATGAGCTACGCGACCTTTACACCGACCTTGCAAAAAACGGCAAAATACTTGATTTTACTGCATTTAAGCAGCTTTTATATCGCCACGCACTCATTGCTTCAAGGCAAGAGCTTGAAGCATCCTTTGACTCAACCAAGGAGCTTGCTTCGCTTATTAAGGATGCGGCGGTTAGTGCAAAAAGTGCGGACGAATTTATAGAATCGCTAAGCTCAAAATCATACACTCGCTCGCGCATTATTCGTGTTTTGATTTATTCAATTTTCAAAATTAAAGCGATTGACAAGGAGCTTAATTATACTCGCTTGCTTGGTGCAACTGACATGGGCAGGGAGATAATAAAAAATGCAAAAAAATCGGGGCTTTGTATCATCACCAAGCATTCCGACGCGCACGCGCTCACCCCACGTGAAAGGGAAGCACTTGAGCTTGACTACAACCTTGATATGCTTTATCTTTCGTTGCTTTCAAGCGGCGAGGAGCCAAGTGGCGCATTCAAGCAAATGCCGATACTAAAATAATATACTAAACCTCAAAGAAATCGGCTTGGGTAACCGCTTTAGTAAAAACAAATTGGGACTGTCATTGACAGTCCCTTTTCGCTTGACGGTGTTTCAACCAAATAGGTTTAGCACTTTTTGCCTTACCTTACGTTTTGGTGTATCTCTTTGTCCTCTGCTTCGTTTCGTTCTCTAAAGAGAAGCGAAATGCACCAAAGTGCACACAATGCGACGGCAACAAATACAATTCTTGCACCGATTGAGTCCGTGCCGCCGAAAATCCAACCGACGATATCAAAGTTGAAAAGACCAACGCTACCCCAGTTTATACCGCCGATGATGAGAAGAGAAAGAGCGATTCTATCGATAATTACCATAGTAAATCCTCCGCTTTTTTTGAACATAAAGTTCATATATATTTTTCTCATTTGAGAATTTAATATGCAAAAAAATTATGCCTAAAATTTTCCTGACAAGCAATTTACCAAACAAAGGCAAATAGAATTTACCGAGGTGATTTTATGGGTATTTTTTCGTATTTAATTCATATTGCTTTTATGATTTTGGGCGTTGAGCCGGGGGAACGCTTTCCGCCTGCGCTTTCAAGAGAGGAGGAGGCGCGTCTTTTTGAGCTTCACAAAAACGGCGATGAAAAGGCAAGAGAGAAGCTTATTGAGCACAATTTGCGTTTAGTTGCACACGTTGTAAGAAAGTATTATTTAACAAGCAAAAACACGGACGATTTAATTTCAGTCGGTTCAATAGGGCTTGTTAAGGCAATTGACTCCTTTAACGATTCAAACGGCACAAGATTTGCAACCTATGCCGCAAAATGTATTCAAAATGAGATTTTGATGCTGTTTCGCTCACAAAAGAAGCTTCTTTGCGAGGTTTCATTAAACGATACTATCGACATTGACAAGGACGGCAACCCTTTGACCTACCTTGATATTATCAGCACCGAGGACACAATTGTTGAGGACCTTGACAAAAAAATGATGATAAACAAGGCGCTTTCATATATTCGTGACAATCTTGATATGCGCGAAAAGGAAATTTTGATTATGCGCTACGGTCTTGGAAACACCGAGGCATACACACAAAGAGAGGTTGCCGAAAAGCTTGGCATTTCGCGCTCGTACGTGTCAAGAATTGAAAAATCATCGCTTGAAAAAATAAATAAATATTTACTTGGTGAAGGTTGATTTTTCTTATAATATAGTGTATAATATATAATTGCAGAATTATGTACTTTTTCAGAAACGAGAATGCGGAGAAAAAATGGTAAGAATAAAGGACGTTATTTCGGGCTCAATTGCTTGTGAGCTTGAGATGAAAAGTGATGATATTTTAGTTAGCATAAACGGATTTCCTATAAATGACGTATTAGATTACAGATTTTATTTAATGGATGAGGAAATTACGGTTGAAATAGAAAGAGACGGAAAAAGGTTTCTTTTTGAAATAGAAAAGGACGAATACGAGGACTTAGGGCTTGATTTTGAAACTCCTCTTATGGACAAAAAGCAATCGTGCCAAAACAAATGTATTTTTTGCTTTATTGACCAGCTTCCAAAGGGGCTTCGCGATACGCTTTATTTCAAGGACGACGACTCGCGCCTTTCATTTTTACACGGAAACTACGTTACTCTTACCAACCTAAAGGACGAGGATATTGCAAGAATTATCAAAATGCATATTTCTCCTATCAACGTTTCAGTACATACAACCAATCCCGAATTAAGGTGTAAAATGATGCATAATAAGCGTGCAGGTGGAGTGCTTTCTTACTTAGAGGAGCTTGCCGCGCACGGTATTAAAATCAACGCGCAGATTGTTGCTTGCCGAGATATAAACGACGGTGAGGAGCTTGTGCGCTCGCTTAACGATTTGGCAAAGCTTTACCCAAGTCTTTCAAGTGTTGCCGTTGTGCCATCGGGCATTACTAAATTCAGGGACGGCTTGTATCCGTTAAAGCCGTATGACAAGGAGTCCTCAGAAAAGGTTATTGACTTGGTTGAGGCGGTAAACGCAAAATACGCGCCAAAGTTTGGAAGAAATCTGTTTTTTGCTTCAGATGAATTTTATTTAACGGCAAAAAGAGAGCTGCCAAGCGATGAATATTACGAGGATTATTCTCAGCTTGATAACGGCGTTGGCATGATTCGCTCATTTGAATGTGAGGCGGACATACTGATTAAATCATTAACAAAAAAGGAAACGAAAATCGCGCGCAAAATTAGTATTGCCACGGGCGAAAGCGCTTATGATTTAATTTCACACGTTGTCAGCGGTGTTCAAGAAAAATGCAAAAAAATCACCTGCAATATATATAAAATTCAAAATGACTTTTTTGGTCATACTATTACAGTTGCAGGTCTTATAACGGGTAAGGATTTGATAAATCAGCTTCGCGGCAAGGAGCTTGGAAGTGAGCTTTTGATTTCAAGAAGCATGCTTCGAAGCGAGGGAGATTTGTTCCTTTGCGGCACGTCGCTAACTGAAGCTGAAAAGGAGCTTGGCGTTAAAATTACGCCGATAGATCAAAACGGAGCAGACCTTGTTGAGGGTATGCTTGGAAGCTTATAAGGGAGGAAATAAAATGGCTAAGCCGGTAATAGCAATAGTAGGACGTCCAAACGTCGGCAAAAGTACACTTTTTAATAAAATAATCGGTGAAAGACTTTCAATAGTTGAGGACACGCCCGGTGTTACTCGCGATAGAATTTACGCGGAGGGAGAATGGTGTGGAAGAAAATTCGTGCTTATCGACACGGGCGGAATTGAGCCGAAAACAGACAGTATGATTCTTCAAAAGATGAGAGAGCAGGCGGAAATTGCAATTGAAACTGCCGATGCTATCATCTTTATGTGCGATATTAACACAGGACTCGTGGCTGATGACCGCGAGATAGCGCTTATGCTCAAAAAGAGCGGCAAGCCCGTCGTTGTTTGTGTAAACAAGGCGGACAAGGTTGGCGTGGTTGACCCAACCTATTATGAGTTTTACGAGCTTGGCTTTGACATTGACCCAATTGCCGTATCATCAATTCACGGCACGGGAAGCGGCGACCTTTTAGAGGCGGTGCTTGGTCAAATTCCCGAGGAGGAAACCGAGGAGGAGGACGAGGACGTAATCAACGTTTGTGTAATCGGTAAGCCGAATGCAGGTAAATCCTCACTCATTAACAAAATTCTCGGCACAGACCGCTTGATTGTTTCATCAATGGCGGGCACGACAAGAGATGCAATCGATACTCGCTTTGAAAACGAGTACGGCAAGTACAACTTAATCGATACGGCGGGAATCAGACGCCAAAGCAAAATCGATGATAAAATTGAGAAATATAGCGTTCTTCGCGCTCATATGGCTGTTGAAAGGGCAGACGTTTGCTTGCTCGTTATCGACGCCACAGAGGGCGTGACAGAGCAGGACGAAAAAATTGCGGGAATTGCACACGAGGCAGGCAAGGCAGTTATTATCGTCGTAAATAAATGGGATTTACCCGAGGCAGACGAGAAAAACACGGTTGAATATTCAAAAAAGGTATATCACGCGCTTTCTTACCTTACCTATGCGCCGATTATTTACGTTTCTGCGCTTACAGGACAAAGAGTTGTTAAGCTTTTTGAGCAAATCAACTACGTATTTAATCAATCAAAGATGAGAGTATCAACGGGTATGCTAAACGACGTTTTGAACGATGCGATTACAAGGGTTCAACCGCCGTCAGACAAGGGCAGACGCTTGAAGGTTTACTATATGACACAGGCAAGCGTTGCGCCGCCGACCTTCGTGCTTTTCTGCAACAGCGCCCCACTTTTCCATTTTTCATATCAAAGATATATTGAAAATTGCCTAAGAGATACCTTTGGCTTCAAGGGCACACCGATTAAGCTTGTTATCAGACAGCGCGGTGAAGGGGACGAAACAAGAATATGATGGATATAGTTAGCACCCTTTTAAGAACGTTTGAGCAGGGCGTTATAGACCAAAACTTCAAGGGTCACTTTTTCGAGGGGAAAATTCCGCTTTTTGTCACGCTTCTTGTGGGAATTTCAATTGTTGGCTACTTAATAGGCAGTCTTAACTTTGGAATTATCATTTCAAGGGCGAAGGGCAAGGATATAAGAGATTTTGGAAGCGGAAACGCAGGGGCAACCAATATGTCGCGCGTGTTTGGTATGAAAACCGCGATTTTCACGTTTGTATGTGATGCACTAAAAACTGTGTTAGCTTCCCTTATCGGCATTATTTTAGTTGGCTCACTCGGTGGCTTTATTGCGGGCTTTTTCACCATTGTCGGTCACGCCTTTCCCGCATACTTTAAGCTTCGCGGAGGCAAGGGAATTGCTTGCTTGGCAACACTTGTGCTTATCACCTCGCCCGTTTGCTTTTTCGTGCTTTTGGCGATATATTTAGTGCTTCTTTTCGGCTTTAAGATGGTTTCGTTTGCTTCAATTATGACAACAATCATCTATCCGTTTATGCTTTCTATGATAAATGGCTACGGGCTTCAAATTCTCGTTGCGCTTGCAACGTCTATTCTCGTTGTATTTTTGCACAGAGAGAATATTGCGCGCATATTTAACCACGAGGAGCCGAAAATCACAATAGGAAAAAAGAAAAATCAAGTGGGAAGGGAAAGAGTAGATGAAAACAGTCAAGAGTGAGCTATTAGGTGAGCTTTGCGACCTTATTTTGCTTGCTTTTTCCAAAAAATCACTTAAAAAGGTTGTTTTGTCAAAGCCCGATTCAAGTGATGAGATAAAAAGTGTTATTACACCAAAGGAAATTTCGGGCAAGAGTGTTATGCAAAAGGAAACCTTTTCGTCCGATAATAAGGCATATCACTATAATATACGCGAAAATTTCGAGAGCGAGCTTTTGGGGCTTATCTCGGGCTACTCGCAAATAAACGTGATTACAACCGTGGGTGATGCGCAATTTATGCGCGCACGCTCAGGCAAGGAGTCACTTCTCGGCACTCAAAAAATAAAGTCGAAGCTTCAAAGCGGCAGCCACGAAACGGTAAAGGCGGAGAAAAACAACAAAGCAAAGAGCTATATTTTAAGCGGTGAAGAGGATTTTCTCAAAAAGCTTGGAATTAGCGACGAAAACGGCAGAATTCGTGACAAAATGCAGTCAAAATTCCGCCAAATTAACAAGTTTATCGAGCATATTGAGTCAGTAAAGGACAAGCTTCCAAGCGACACGATAAATATTTACGACCTTTGCTGCGGAAAGAGCTATCTCAGCTTCGCGGTTTACCATTATTTCAAAAACGTTCTTAATATGGACGTAAATATGGTTTGCGTTGATTTGAAGGCGGACGTAATTGAGTATTGCTCACAAATTGCAAATCGCTTGGGCTTTGATAAAATGGAGCTTGTTTGCGCAGATATTAACAAATATGAGATGAAATTAAAGCCGCATCTTGTTATTTCGCTTCACGCGTGCGATATTGCAACGGATATTGTATTAAACAAGGCAAGTGAAAACGGTGCAGACGTGATTTTGTCAACTCCGTGCTGCCACCACGAGCTAAACCACACCTTAAACTGTAAAACGCTTGATTTTGTTGCAAGACATTCTATGCTTCGACAAAAGATGTGCGATGCGCTCACTGATTCACTCCGCTTAATGAAGCTTGAGGGGGAGGGGTACGCAGTTTCTGCGCTTGAGCTTATCGACCCTGAGGACACTCCGAAAAATATACTTCTTCGCGCAATCAGGAAGAAAAATCCGAATTTATCAGAGTGCCAAAAAATCAAAGAGGAATACGAAAAGACCTACGGCTTCCTTTTAGGAAGATAAGGAGAATTACTTAAAATATGAGAAAAATTGCAAGCTTTTCCGTCAATCACGATAAAATTACCGAGGGTATTTACGTATCACGAATTGACGGCGATATTATAACCTATGATATGCGAATGAGAAAGCCGAATATGGGGGATTACATTGACAATATCACAATGCACTCCCTTGAGCATATGTTCGCAACCTACATAAGAAACTCTTGTTTAGGTGACAAAACCATATATTTCGGTCCTATGGGCTGTCAAACGGGCTTTTATTTGCTCCTTCGCGACGTAACTAACGACGAAGCGCTTTGTGTTGTCAAGGACGTTTTGGAAAAGATTATTAGCCATACGGGCGAAATTTTTGGAAACACAAGAATAGAGTGCGGCAATTACAGAAACTTAAATTTGGAAGCGGCACAGCTTGAGGCAAAAAGATACCTTGATATATTAAATTCTAAGGTGGTGAGCTTTAAGTATGAGTAAGCTTATTGGAATTATTGGCGCTATGGACATCGAGGTTGACGGTATTGTTGCTTCAATGAGCGAGGTTTCAACTAAAAAAATCAGCGGAATTACCTTTTATAAGGGTAATCTCGGCACAGCGCAAGCGGTTGTTGCCAAATGCGGCATCGGTAAGGTTTTTGCCGCCCTTTGCGCACAAGCTATGATTTTGGAATATCACCCTGACGTTATAATTAACTCAGGTGTTGCCGGCTCACTTGGCGGTGGCGTTTCCGTTTTGGACGTCGTTATTGCAAGCTCGGTCGTTCAGCACGATATGGACACAAGCGCAATTGGTGATCCACACGGCTTAATTTCGGGCATTAACGTTATTTATATCGACGCAGATAAGGAAGCGGCGTCATCACTTGAAAGTGCTTGCAAATCACTTAACTATAACTGTCACGCGGGAATAATTGCCTCGGGAGATAAGTTTATCGCGCATGATAGCGATAAAAACGTGATAAAAGAGCGCTTCGGTGCGCGCGCGTGCGAAATGGAAGGCGCGGCGATAGGACAGGTTTGCTATGTAAACGGCGTGAAATTCGCAATTTTGCGCGCAATTTCCGACGGTGAGGGTGCTGAGATGGATTATATGACCTTCGCCCCACTTGCAGCTTCCCAATCAATTGAAATCATTAAAAAATTTGTAGAAATATATTAAGGAGCAACGGTATGAAATTAGCAATTCAACTTTATTCGGTAAGAGATGAGATGGAAAAGGACCTTTTTGGCACGCTCGAAAAGGTAAAGGAAATGGGATACGACGGATGCGAGTTCGCAGGTCTTTTCGGAATTGACCCCGAAGAAATTAATAATGCTTGCAAGGAGCTTGATTTAGTGCCGATTTCCGCACACGTTGCATATCAAGATATTATTCCCGACATCGAAAAGGCGGTAAATACATATAAAACTCTCGGTGTTAAGTATATGGTTATTCCTTATTTGCCTGAGGATTTGCGCTACGGCACGGAGAAGTACCCACAGTTACTTGAGGATATGAAGAAAATCGGTGAGGCGTGCCGTCAAAATGGCATTTTGCTCCTTTACCACAACCACGATTTCGAGTTTGAAAAGACAGAGGACGGCGAGTACGTTTTAGATGCGCTTTATAACGAGATTTCCGCTGACATTTTGGCAACAGAGATTGACACCTGTTGGGTAAACGTTGGTGGCGAAAATCCAAGCGAATACGTACGTAAGTACACAGGCCGCGCGCCAATTGTTCACTTAAAGGACTTTTTCGGCTCTAAAAACGAGAATATGTACGAGCTTATCGGTATTGAAAGCGAGAAAAAAGAGGTTAAATCAACCTTTGAATTCAGACCTCTTGGCTACGGCGTACAAAATATTCAATCAATCGTTGATGCCGCACGCGATGCAGGCGCAGGTTGGGTTGTTGCCGAAATGGATAGCCCATCAATGGGACTAACACCTATGGAATGTATGAAAAAGTCCATTGAATATATGAAGGAAAACGTAAATTATTAAAAATAAAAAGCACGATGAATAATCGTGCTTTTTTGTTTATTTGTAAAATTTAAGCATAATAGACGTTGGAAAAATTTTTGATGCCAAATGCACCATTTTCATTGAAAAGGTTGGGGTGGAGATTGCTTTTTTGCGCTTTGCGCATTTTAGTGCGTGGGAAGCAACCTTTTCGGGAGTAATGGCAAATTTTCTTTTGTAGTCCTTTACGTTTTCAAGCCCTTTAAAAAACGGGGTTTGAACGGGGCCGGGGCAAACGGCGGTAACTGAAATTTTTCTCTTTCTTACCTCGTGCCTTAGTGCGCGGCTAAGTGAAATAACGTATGCTTTTGTCGCGGCGTAAACTGAAAATCCCGGTTGAGGCATAAAGCCCGAGCCCGATGCAATTTCAATGATTTTTCCGCCGTTTTCCATATATGGTAGCGCAAAATAGGTAAGAGATGTGAGTGCGCGCACGTTTATGTCAACCATTTTTGAAATTTGGTTGGGTGTTAAATCCGCCAAATCACCGTTAAAGCCAACACCTGCCGAGCAAACGAGATAGCGCACGCTTGGCTTTTCCTCGCTTAATTGCCCACAAAGCTCGTCAAGAGCATCGTTTTTGGAGAGGTCAACGCCAAAAAAACGTGTTTTAGTGGTAAGGACTTTACTTGCTTGGTATAGTTCGTCCTCGCTAAGTGCGATAAGCCAAAGCTCATCGAGTGATTCCTTATCAAGTAATTTCGTTATTTCAAAGCCAATGCCCGATGAGGCACCGCTAATAATTGCAATGTTCATAAAAGCTCCTTTGTCAACGCTTTAATTGAGCCAATTTACAGCGAAGTGATAAATATCCGTGTATATTTAGATTTTATCATTAAAAAAGTCGATAGTCAAGCAAATTTTTATTGAAAAACACTTATAAATATGGTAAAATAAAAGCAACAAACACAAAGGAGAAGCATATGAATTGCGTACATCTTGATTTTCATACAAGCCCACATATTCCCGCTATTGGCGAAAAGTTTAATAAAGAGGAATTTGCAAAGACCTTAAAGGAAGCAAACGTTGATTTAATTACACTTTTTGCTAAATGCCATCATGGCTATACATATTATCCATCAAACGTTTCAACTATTCATCCGCATCTTAAATTTAACTTATTGCAGGAGCAAATAGATGCTTGTCACAGTGTTGGAATAAAGGCGCCTATATATATCACTATGGGTTGGTCTCAAAAGGATGCATATGAGCATCCCGAGTGGCAACACGTTGATTTCTGGACAAAAGCACCTGTTCGCTTTGGAACAGTGCCAACACCTGATATGGACCCGGAAACACCGCTTTATGATTGTAGCTGGGCAACGCTTTGTCCGGTTGGCGGTTATAGCGACCATCTTCGTGCTATCACGCGCGAGGTTTGCGAGAATTTTGATATTTCCGACGGTGTTTTCTATGATATTTGCTTTATGAAGGATGCTTGTGTTTGCGATGCATGCAAGGCCGGAATGAAGGAGCGTGGCTTAAATCCCGATAATTACGAAGATGCGCGCAAATATTATAGAGAAAAGCGTATAGAGTTTTTCACTGAATTAAACGAAATAGTTCACGAATATAATAAGGACGCGCATATATTCTATAACGGTGGAGCAGATATGAACCGACCTGAATATGGTGTTATACAATCACACTTTGAGCTTGAGGATTTGCCAACGGCTTGGGGTGGCTATGACTTTATGCCTATACGCGCTAAGTATTTCGAGAAATTCGGTAAATTCTATCTCGGTATGACGGGTAAATTCCACCACGCTTGGGGCGAGTTTGGCGGCTTTAAGAATAAGGATGCTTTAAAATACGAATGTGCTGATATGCTTAGCATCGGCGCGTCAATTTCCGTTGGTGACCACCTACATCCAAGCGGACTTATCGACAAAAGCACGTATAATATTATTGGTCACGCATTTAACTACGTTAAAAAGATTGAAAAATACTGCTTTGACACTCACGCATACACTGACGTTGGCCTTTGGATGAGCCATACAGATGCCGACCTTGGCGCATCAAAGCTCCTTCAAATTATGCACGTTGAATTTGATGCAATTGAGGCAGGCGATGATATTTCAAGCTATAAGCTCATTATTTTGCCCGATAAGGTTAAGCTCAGCGATGAGGATAAGGCGAAGATTGTTGCATTTACCCAAAACGGCGGTAAGGTTGTTTGCAGCTATGAGAGCGCATTTGACGAGCTTGGAATTAAGAAAATTGAGAAATCTCCTTACGATATTGACTATATCGAATGTGAAATTGACGAGGTTGTAACTCCGTTCTTGTCCTACGCAAGCGCGTATAAGACCGAGAGCGAGGGTGAGGTTCTTGCTAAAATCAGAGAGCCGTATTTCAGCCGTACGGCAGGACACTTCTGCGGACATAAAAACACACCGTTCAAGGACGAAATTGCATCTTACCCCGCGCTCGTTAAAAACGGAAACGTGATTTACCTTGCACATCCTATCTTTGAAGCATATAATAGAACAGGCAACTACATTTTGCAAAAGTACATAATGCGCGCAATTGAAGCGGTTTATACTGACAAAATGCTCAACGTTGATAATTTCTACTCCTGCGGAAGAGTAAGGGTGAGAAAGAGTAATAGCGGCAGCTTCTATGCTATGCACCTTTTGTATGCACCGCCCGTTAACCGCGGAAACGTATGCTTGCTTGAGGATTTCCCACGCGTTTCGGGAATTGAGGTTTCATTGAAGGTTGAAAACAAGATTACCGAGGTTTACGATGCAACGCTTGACAAAGCGGTTGAGTTTACTCAAAACGGCGACACGTTGTCCTTTAAGGTTGATAACCTTGAGCTTCACAAATTGCTTGTGATAAAATATTAAGCTTTTGTAAATTGAACTTTTTAACTGTTGACAAATAATTAAAAATGTGTTAAAATTTAATTAACAAAAATATATTTAAAGGAGACAAACTATGAAAAAGACATTAAAAATTGCTTCACTTATGCTTGTTCTTGTTATGACGGTATTTGTTTTCGCTTCATGCGGCAAGATGCTTTCCGGCACTTACAAGGCAGAATCTATTGTTGGCTCAACTACAATTGAGTTCAGCGGCAAGAAATATACGTCTGTTACAGATGCTATAATCGGCAATAACATTGTTGAAGAGGGCACTTACGAAATCGACGATGAAGCAGGCAAGATTACCTTTACTTTTGAAAAAGATGGCGTTGAAGAAACACGTACCTCATCCTTTGCACAGGGCGAAGAAAACGGCGTTAAGTACATCAAGATTGACGGTATTAAGTACACAAAGCAATAATTAAATTTAAAAGCTGTCGCGAAAGCGGCAGCTTTTTT
>JAZREL010000002.1:0-4262 GCA_045660785.1 Eubacteriales bacterium
AAGTGAACTGTAAACATCAATTATAGGTATTCCAGTAGAATCGTAATAATCATTAATTATTTGATTTGCATACTGCTGATAAATGTTTGAGAACAAATTATTATTTACTTGTACAGGTTCTTTAAAATCAAAGGTTGGTAATTCCTGCAAAGAATCATTCATAGTGAGGAAATAGTTATTTTCAACTTGTTTTAGATTGAGCGAAGAAGTAAAGTTTGCACCCGTTCGACTTGAAATCACGAGGTTGTTTGTAAAAGAACTAACATAATCTCCAGATTGACCTAATAATATGCCGGCAGCGCCAACATTTATCTTAACAAGAGAATTTGACATTAAATCAACATTTTGATAAAGCTCACAGCGATATCCCTTGATCTCAACATAACTATTTGTGATAGAATACTGCCCATAAAATGCATACGATGTATTTCCAAACACGTCATAGAGTGAAGGCGTATAGCTTAATTTGCTGTCCTTATAAGTATAAAGATAGTTGTTATTGGATGTCGTGTTTTGCCATAATAAAGAATGATTTACCGTAACAACAGAATTTTTATGAAATGGAGTTGCTGCTAAGTTTATCGCATCCACATATTCTAAGATACATTCACCATAGCTCACAATCAGACACAAATAAGAACTATGTCTTTCGTTCGGTGCAATATTAATTAATTTATCTTTTGAGCCACTGAACTTAAGAGTGCCATAGTTTATAAACTTAGGGGAATTATAATATTCTCTATCGTCGTAGAACTGAATCTCACAACCTTCTTCAAATGTTACAGTAACACCTTCGGGGATAACAACATCTTGACCTACAATATAAAGTCTATCTGCTGTATAAACGGTGTCTTCGGTAATAGTGGTAGGAAGATGGAAGCCATGGCTAACATTAAACTGTGCCTCGCCTTCACCGCTATAAGCGTCCGTATCTTTTTCGTCAAGTCCGTTTGTGTATGTGAAGCGGATGTTGAAATTCACAAGATAATCGTTGGGGCAATCTTCGTCAACGATAATCTCGAAATACTTATCGCCTGACTCTCTTACGGAATAAGTACCGATATCAGAGAGCTGAATTGTACTGTTCACAAAGGTGAAGTAAGGATCGGTCATTGTTTCATCACCAATTTCGCTACGGTAGGTATCAATAGATACGTTTACATTAGATGCTACGCCACCACGGTTGTGGAGAGAGATATAAAGGCGAACGGTTTCACCGGCATCAATAACGCCGTTGCCATTGTTCTTGTTGCTAATAGATACACTATCGTCAATATAATAATCATAGAGATTAACCGAGGGCTTGGGGAGCTTGGTAAGTGCTTCAACTACATCGGCAACAGAGTGCGCCTCGTCGGTTTCGTGATCTCTCAACTCGTTGTGAGGATGTACAGTACCTGTATTTACGATCTGCGATTGAATAAACTTGGTAGAGTAAACCTCTCTATCGGAGTAGTAGGAGCGAAGAAGGGCTGCAACACCAGCAACGGTAGGTGCCGCCATGGATGTACCGTTGAGGCAGGCATACTTATTGCTCGGCCAAGTTGAGCCAACGCCTTCTCCTACTGCATATACTTCATACTCGATAGAGTCATAGGGATTATGGTCGTAGTTAGAGAACGAGGAAATGTGCTTGCCGTCCTTATTGGTACTCATAACACCGATAACGTAAGGAAGTGCTGCAGGATAGGAAACACCTACCTTATCACACTCTTTACAAGCAAGATTGTTACAAGCACCGTCATTACCTGCCGCAGCAACGAGAACGCTTGTGTTATAAGCATTTTCGAGAGCTTCCTCAACTGCAACAGAGATATTCGAGCCACCAAAGGACATGTTGATAACGGATGCGCCATTCATATAAGCGTACTGAATCGCCTCGGCAATATCGGAGTTGTTGAAATAGCCGGAGGAATTACCTGCCTTCAAAACCATCACCTTGCAGTTATAAGCAACACCGATACCGCCCTCTTTGTTGTTCTCAGCGGCGATAATACCTGCAACGTGGGTACCGTGACCGTTATCGTCCATGGGATCTTTGTCGTTGCCAACGCAGTCCCAACCGTAAACGTCATCGATGTAGCCGTTGCCGTCATCGTCCTTACCGTTGTCAGGAATCTCAGCAGAGTTTGTCCAAATATTGTTACGGAGATCAAGGTGGTTATAATCAACACCAGTATCAATAACTGCAACGATAACATCGGGGCTACCGCCGGGAGCTTTTCCGTTATGAGTCCAACCGTTAGGAATATTGGAAAGACCGAGGTTTACCTGATCGTCATAGTTGGGGTTTTTCTCGGCATCTTCCTTGGGACCGGTTACACCCATTATGTAGTCGTAATCGACCTCATCAAAACAATCAAGCTCACGAAGATAGGTTACGGTTTCTACCGTGTCCGCATCGGCATTAAGCTCTACGGCATACCAAGACGAGCCGCTATAAAGTGGCTCTACCGCTTTGAAATCAAATTGGGAAAGAATGGTGTCATTCATTTCACCGTCATATTTAACGAGAACAACTCCCTCGTTATATGCACCAACCGGTGCATTATCATTCACGACCTTGTCGTCTGTATTTGCAGGTGTCTCAACAACGCTTGAGCCACCCTTTTGTGTGTCGTCGCCACCGTTTGGAATGACGCCGCACGAGGTCATAAGCAGCATTGAAAATAGAAGCAATACTGCTATGATTCTTGTTAAAGTAGTCTTTTTCATAATTGTCTCTCCTTAAAACAAAATATTTACGTGTATAGTTTAGCACGCGCGAAAATATATTGCAAGCGAGGGAAAATGCGCCAAAAACCGCGTTTTTGTGCAGTCCTTACAAATCGGGTTCAATTTTCCACGGAATTTCACCGTTTTACCACGCTAAAGTGCGCGCGTTTTTGATACAATTTAAACATATTGCACAAATTTGCCCAAAATGTGAATTTTTTGTAAATTCAAAAAGCTTAGCGCCTTGACACACATGGCAACCTCACCGCACGGAGAGCAGTTCCACCACACACAGGACAACCTCACTACGCGGAGGGCAACCTCACCGCACGGAGAGCAATTTCACCACACGAAGAGCAATTTCGCCGCACACAGGACAAACTCACCACACACAGAGCAAACTCACCGCACACAGAGCAAACTCACCGCACACAGGACAACCTCACCACACAGGGCAAACTCACCGCACTTAGAGGGCGCGCACCCGACAAAAAAGCCGCGAGCTTGGCTTTTGCTCGCGGCTTTTGGATTTTTTGGCACCCTGTGTCTGTTTTTTGCGGTTTTTGGGTGGGTTTTTTGGGGGTTTAGGTAAAGATTTGTGTTTTTGTTATTTTTGGACAATTACAGACACTCCGTCGGGGATAGCAAGGATTTTCGGGGATTTCACGCCAAGAATTTCCTTGGCTTTTTTTATTGCCTCGTCGAGGTCTTTTGCGGGGGTCATATGCATTTTTTCTATGATTTTTTCGTCCATGCTTGATACGTAAACGACGCTTGCGTGCATAAGGACACGGAGCAAAATTTGTGTTTGCCATTGGTCGGGCACGGTTTCGTTTCTTTTGCGAGAGAGGAACTCGTCCATCGTTTTTTGGATGTTTGGCTCATCGGCAAGCTGATGATAGAAATGGTCACCGCCGATGCCGTCGTTTGATTTGGCAAGCATAATTATAACGCCGCCCTTCTTCACGGTTGCCTCAGCCGCGGTCATTCCCTTCACCGCTTGGTACACGTTTTGGTCAAGCGGATAGCCGCCGTTTGTTGTAATTACAATATCTGCCTCGTTTGCTTTTACGCCGCAAAGCGAGGAAAGAAAGTCGGTTCCGTTTTTGTGTGCTGCCTCGGAAGCGCCCGCCACTGCATAAATTACCTCTTTTTTGGAGTTGAGCACTACGTTTACAATATAGGCAAGCTTTGCTTCATTTGCCGCCCAAACCATGTCGTTGTGAATCGGATTTCCGTCAAGCACGCCCGTTCTTGCATTTTCGTGTGCGATAAATTCGGAGCAATGGTTTGCAAGCACGGTTTCGCTTGCGCAAACGCCCGGCAAAACGCTCTTTCTGCCACCTGAGAAGCCTGCAAAAAAGTGTGGCTCAATAAAGCCCTCAGCCACAAGCAGATCAGCTTCATAAGCAATTTTGTTGATCTTGCATTGCCCACCCGACGGAAGAATGCCTATATCAACAAGATTATCCTCATCATCACAATCGTGAACGATTATCTTTTCGCTTTCAACGATATCCTCACCAAATTTGGCAATAAGTCGGAGG
>JAZREL010000003.1:0-9099 GCA_045660785.1 Eubacteriales bacterium
CTTAGAGCAGAGAATGTCAAGATTTGCATTTCTAACTCTGATTTCGTCGATAAACTGCTTTTCTTCAGTGTGATTCTTCAAAACCACGTCATATGTAAGCTGGAAGAGTGTGCCAAGGTTTTTAAGCTTTACCTTAACCAAAACAGCTCTTGTTGTGTATTTTTTGAAGAGGTCATCGAAGAGCTCATTGTAATCAAGCTCCTCAGGGATTGTAACCTTAAGCGTTCTTCTAAGCTTTGAGGATTCGCCAAAGTGTAAAAGTGTGAAAATAATGCTTAAAGCTTCAACGAAAATAACAATAATCATTGAAATCCAAATGTAACCAAGACCGAGGGTAAGACCCGTTGCCATTGCAAGCAAGATTTGAACAAGCTCTCTTGACGTACCCGTTGCTGAACGGAATCTTGTCAGTGCAAATACACCGCCAACGGCTATTGCCGCGCCCATACTGCCACTAACGAGCATAATAAGAACGCAAACGATAGGTGGCATAAGTGCCAAGGTGAACACAAGGTTTTTCGAGAAGTCGTTTTTGAACATATAGCTGAATGCAATTACAAGACCAAGTGCAAAGGAAATTCCCAGGCAAAGGAAGAATTGCCACCATAGTATGCTATTTGCGGCTTCAAGTCTTAAGCTTACGATTGATTCGGTCAAGCGCGAAACAAGCTCTTCTTTTCCCGCAATACTTGTGGGAAGCTTGGAAAGCGCGTTTGTGACCATTTCGGCAGTATTTGAAATTATTTCGCTCTGCTCGGCAGCAGTCGGTGCTGAGCTTTCAAATATGCTTGATACTAATCCAAAACTCATATTTTACTCCGTTTCCATATAAGAATATTCGTTTATTTCTCCAACTGAAAACAAATGCGCGTTTTTCATAAGATTTGGGTTTGCCGTTGAAATAACAGAAGCATTTATTTTACGTGCGAGCATTGTTTTATATGCCGTTCCTACCTTGGAGAACGAGGTAGGATAAATTTTCAAATCAGACAGTAGCTTTGCAAGCCAAAGCGGAGCAGTGTTGGGAACCTTTAATTCCATAATCCTGTATCCTTCGGGCAGCAAGCTGTCACCGTACGAGCCAAGCCGCAAGTCAAGGTCAGTTGTGCGCCAAGTGATGTTTGTGTCAAAGGTGACTCGAATATCGCTTGTTTCTTTGTAGAAAAATGCGCTTCTGTCGTAAGATATGTAAAATTTGGGAGCAATTCCCTTATACATATTAATTACGTAGTCGATTTCCTTGTCAATTTGCGTTGGGGCTTCCTTTATCGGTGGGGCTTCAATATGCTTTATCGCATCGACGTACGGCATATGAATTCGCCTTTTATATACAATAGAATTGTATTTTCGCTTAACCTCAATAAAAGCGGTGGTATCATCCTTTGGCACGCCGTATGTTCTAAGTCTTAATTTTTCCTTAAAAATCGTTGGCTTGTCAATGGACCTTGTAATCAAAAGATATTCGGGTGTGTCGTAATAGATGTTACAAATCTTTGTTTCACCGTATTTGTCGGGAATGAAATGCTTATCGATTTCCGCTTTTAAAATTTTGTATTGCTCGGGGTTCAAAAGATATTTTTTCTCATATCTCTTGAAAGAAACGCCGAAAGCCATATTTCATCCCTCCTTTACCTAATAATGATAACATTATTTGTTAAAAATGTCAATAGCTCGCGCACATTTTAATAGTATTTTGTAATATTTTATAGATTTACGGATTGAACTTTTTGATTTTGCGAGATTAAATCCGTTAAATTTCGGTAAAATATAAAGAAAAAAGGGAAAACGGTTGACATTATTTTTAAGAAAAAGTATAATATTTATGTAAGAAAAATCAACATTTTTAATTCGATATTAAACAGAAGCAGGAGAAAAATGACGAAAATATTCGACTATATCAAGTGGCGTGGAGACGTGACGTTTGGTGCATCGGGCATAAACGAGATCGACTCTTTGATTTTTACTCAGCTGAGTTATATTCCATTTGATAATATTATTTCAAGTGAGTTTTCGGAAAACGGGCTAACGCTTGAGGAGGTTTACGATCTCTATTTTGACGGTACGGGCAAAAAAATCAATATGGGCGCAATAATCCCAACGGAGAAAATAATTCCGCTTTTTGAAATGCTTTCACACTCGGAAAGATTTAAGGATTTGCGCATCCATTCGTACGTTAACGAGATAAGCTCCGATGAAGAAAAGCAATTTTCGAGCATTTGCTTTGATATACCGAGCGAGCGCTTGACCTACGTGGCTTTTCGCGGCACGGATGACACCTTGATTGGGTGGAAAGAGGATTGCAATATGGCGCTTTTTACGCCTATTCCCGCGCAAAAGCACGGAGTTGAATACTTGAATGAAATTGCCAAAAGCACTCAAAATAAGCTCATTGTCGGCGGTCACTCCAAGGGTGGAAATATTGCCGTATATTCCGCATTTTACGCAGAAAAGGAAGCACAAAATAAGATTGTCGCGGTGCATAATTTTGACGGCCCCGGCTTTAGAGAGGAGTTCTTGGAGGCGACAAAATCACGTGCTGCGGTTATTCGAAAAATTACTAATTTTATGCCCGAGGGCTCACTTATCGGTGCGATTTTTGACTCGGTTGGGCGCAGAATTTACGTAAAAAGCCACGGCAAGGGGCTTTATCAGCACGATGCCTTCAATTGGCACCTTGAAAGAATTCACTTTATTACCGCGCCTGCACTTTCAAAATCCTCACAGCAGTTTCATAAATCCCTTAAGCAATGGGTTGCGGATATGACTGATGCGGAGAAAAAGGAATTCGTTGACGCGTTCTTCAAGCTTTGCATGGTGAATGATTCAGGCACTCTTACCGATATTGTTTCAAATAAGTTTAAATTTATTGGTGCGCTTTTCAAGGCGGATGACAAGAGCAAAAAAACGGTAATGAAGACCTTTTTTGGCTCGGTTCGCGGTATGCTTGGCATAAAAAAGAAGCCGACCAAGCTCACCAAGCACGAAAAGGAAATTCTCACAAAGGCGCATATTTTAGAGCTTCCGCCACCGCCTAAAAAGAGCGAGGGCGAGGAATAATCAAAAATATAGAGGCAGGGGAAAGCTTGCCTCTTTTCTATTATTGACAAAAAACAATATTTATTGTATAATATATGCGATGTTTGACAGTAGCGAGGTAAAATAATGCCAAATTATGAAATCAGCTTGCTTTATCCAAACGAGGAAGCAATAGAAAAATCAATGAATGGGCGTGACAACCCGAAAATTTCAAGTGAAACGCTTGAAGCTCTCGAGCTTGACTATGCAATTGATTTGCAAAACAGCCGTCTTTGCGATATGTTCACGTCCGACAAGGGTGTAATCGAGTACAGACAGGGTGTTTTTGCGGATTTGATTGAAAATGACGAGCTTTGCACGCTTCTTAATAAGCTTTTGCCGATTGTGAGCGATATTAACGACCTTCGCCGCCTTTCAAGCGAAAGCAACGCGACAGACTCTTATCTTTACAGCATTACCGAAATTGAGCTTTATATTTCGGCGATGGAGCTTTTAATCGATGGACTTTCACCTATAAAGGACACCTTTAAGAGCGAGGCGTTTACAGCGCTTTATAACCGCGTTTACGAGCTTACAAGCAGTGAATACTACAAGGACTTGAACGTCAAATTAAAGGAGCTTACCAAGCGCGTAAGAGAAATTAAGAGCGTTACTATCGGTGTTAACCTTGACTCTCGCTTGCACCCCGAATCCGCAGGCGTTTTGAGTGTAAATAACGAAAAATTCAAGTCAGGCGAGTTGCTTCAAAAGATACTTCGTCTTGATTTTAAAAACGATGAATATACCTGCATTGCTTCACTTCAACCATTTAAGAAGGGGCAGAGTGACAATCAGCAAACCGCGCTTTCAAACGCGTTCAATAGCGCCCTTGGCGACGTTTTTAAGTCATCAATGCGCTCATGGAAAAAGGTTGTTTCAACCTACGTGCTTGAAAATGCAGACTTTTTAATCAAGCTTGCGCCCGAAATTGAATTTTTGACCAAATCAACCGAGCTTATTAAGGCATTGAAGGAAACGGGCAATGATTTATCCTTCCCAAAAATTTATCCGCCAGAGGAGAAGATTTTTACCGCTAAGGGCATCTATAACCCAATAGTTGCACTCAAAACGGGTGCAAAAATGGTGCTTAACGATTTTGAGTTTGACAAAAACGGAATGTTTTACGTTTTGTCAGGACCGAACAGAGGCGGTAAGAGCGTAATTACCTGCGCGGTTGGTCACGCCTTCGCGCTTGCTCAGCTTGGACTTCCAGTACCTGCAAGCGAGGCAAAAATCAGCCCCGTTGACGGCATCTATACTCACTTCCCAACAAGTGCCGAGGACACAATTGACAAGGGCCGTTTAGGTGAGGAATGTGCGCGTCTTGACGAGATTTTCGAGGTGATTACGTCAAAAAGCTTGGTTTTGCTTGATGAATCGCTTTCATCAACCGGCTCATACGAGGCGTCATATATTGCATCAGAGGTTTTGTGCGGTATGCTTGCCGCGGGATGCCGCGGAATTTTCTCAACTCACCTTCACGAGCTTGGAATGATGATTGACGACATAAACGAAAGATGCAAAAGCTTGTCGGGTGAAAGGATTGACACCTTGGTTGCGGGCATTGCGGACGGGGAGAGAAGCTTTGTAATTTCAAGGCAAAAGCCCGACGGAAAGAGCTACGCAAGGGATATTGCAGCCAAGTACGGCATATCACTTGAAAAAATAATTGAAAAAATTGAAAAAAATATTTAATTTTTTGAAAATAAGTATTGCAATTGCAAAAAGTTTGTGCTATACTACATAGCGTAATTTTGATAAAACTTCTTATCTACTAAACGGAGGTGTAAAAATGGCTATTTGTTCTGTATGCGGAAAAGGTGTTTCTTTCGGACACAATGTTTCTCACTCTAACCGTAAAACTAACAGAGTTTGGAAACCAAATATCAGAAAAGTAAAGGCAGTTGTTGACGGTACAAACAAGACAGTTAATGTATGTTCTCGTTGTCTTCGTTCCGGCAAGGTTACTCGCGCTATCTAATTTGAAAAACAAGAGCGTAAATTTACGGTCTTTTTTCATTTTTACGGGCATAATATAGTTTAATCAGAGAAGGGGGATTTTTATGTTTGCGGTACTTAGCTCGCTTATTGCAGACGAGTTTTACAAAAAATCGAATATTAGTGTGCTTCCTCTTTTGCCGTATGATATGCTCGATAATCCCGTTTCATCCCACGCCGATATGCTAATTTGCAAAATTGACGACACGGTTTTTACTTATTTCGACTATTATTATAATAATGTAGAGCTTTTTTCAAAAATTGAGGAAAAATATAGGGTAATTAAGATAAACGGCTGTGAAAGAGAATACCCCGGCGATATAAAATTAAACGTGCTTGTTATTGGCAAATTGCTCCTTGGAAAGCTTGATTTTGTTGCCAAGGAGATTTTGGAATATGCCTCTGAAAACGGCTATACGCTTGTAAACGTAAAGCAGGGCTACGCCGCTTGCTCAACCTTGGTTTTAAACGAAAATGCCGCTATAACGAGCGACGTCGGTATACACAGCGCGCTTTGTTTGCACGGTGTAAAATCACTTTTGGTTAGCACGGAGTCGATAAAATTAGATGGCTACAATTGTGGATTTATCGGTGGTGCGGGCGGCGCATTTGGCGGCGTTGCATACTTTTTCGGCGATATAAAAAGCCACGTGGACTATGATAAAATTGATGAATTTTTAAGAATGCAAAATTGCACCGCTTTTTCGATTTTAGGCGGGGGAGTGTTCGATTTTGGGGGTATTAAGTTCATTTAGAGTGCGATTTTTTGGCGAAAATTTCACGTTTTTTGAAGAATATTAAGCGTCGGGCGGTTTCTCGGCGCTTTATTTTGTTATTTTCTAAAAAATACTTGCTTAATATTAAATATTATGTTATAATAAAATAAATAAATTTTTGGGGGTATCATTATGGATTGGTTTATGCATTACATTCGCCTGATTGGTGAAGCAATGTCGGGCTTTTCAATAATTGTAAATATAGTTGACATACTGATTCTTGCGGGCGTTATTTTCGCCGCATATCACTTTATTAAGGAAAGACGCGCAAGCAAGCTTGCTTGGGGCGTTTGTATTCTTATTTTGTTTATTGTTTTGTGTGCTGCGCTCAAGCTTCGCGCAATGCAGTTTATTTTGTCGGGCTTCTCTCAGTTCGGTATTATTGTGTTTATCGCACTTGTGTTCCAACCCGAGCTTCGCTCCGCACTTGAAAAGCTTGGTGACACCTCAATCAAGGGCTTTCAGCATATTGGTGAGCAAAAGAACAACTCGACAACAAACGCGCTTATCGACGAATTTTGCGAGGCGATTTTCGATTTATCAAGAACAAAAACAGGTGCGCTTGTTGTATTCGAGAGAAACACAAAGCTTGGCGATATCATTTTGACGGGTACGATTGTTAACGCTCAGTTCAGCGGCACGCTTCTTAAGAGTATTTTCTTTGACAAAGCGCCGCTTCACGACGGTGCAGTGGTAATTAGATCCAACCGTATTCACTCCGCTGCTTGTCTTTTGCCGCTTGAATCGGACAGAGAGGTATATACCGAGCTTGGCACACGTCACCGTGCCGCAATTGGCGTAAGTGAGGTTAGTGACTGTATTTCCGTTGTTGTTTCAGAGGAAACGGGCATTGTTTCAATCGCACACGAGGGCAAGCTTATAAGAAACTTTAATAAGCAATCCTTGAAACGTAAGCTTCAGGAATATTTAGTTAAGAGCTCGCAGGAGCAAAAAAAGAAGATTTCATCAAAGGTTACCATTGATACTGAGGAGTAAGGAGATATTATGACTAAGTTCACAAAAACAACTGAAATAGATATTTCCGCTATGCACGAGGTAATAGAGGAAGAAACACCAAAAAGAAGCAAGCTATCCCTTGTTTTGCCTATTATTATTTCAATAGTTCTTGCTTTCTTTGTATGGATTTACGTTACTGAAAACAGTGACGACGTTAAAACAAAAACGTTTACAAGCATTGAAGTTCCAAACGAGGAAATTACGCTTGATATAGAAGTTGAAGGCACATACAGTGCGCTTGCCGATATTAATGAAAACTCCTTTGAAATTAAAAAAGACGGTGAAAATTATTCTGTTACCATCAAAAGTACAGCATCCGATAAAGCAAAATCAGCGTCTGTAATTTCATATACCGAAAACAAATGAGAGTTATTGTTGAACAAATTAAAGCTCAAATAGGTACTACTCAAGAGGAGATATTTGAATTGGCTAAGGCACGCCTTAAAAAAGCGCGTGCCTTTTCAAATTTTAAGAGCTTTTATATTTATAAAAAGTCGATAGATGCAAGGAAAAAGAGCGATATAAAGCTTGTTTATTCCGTTGCTTGCGAGGTGGACGTTGCATCTAAAATAAGCGAGGAGAAGCTTCTTCAGTCTGGCATTAAGCTTTCGCCTGAATTGACGCTTGAATTTAAGCTGCAAGGACAAAAAGAAAGCAAGCCACCCGTAGTCGTTGGATTTGGCCCTGCGGGAATGTTTTGCGCGCTTGCACTTGCACGTGCAGGACTTAATCCTATCGTAATTGAGCGCGGTGCGGACGTTGACACCCGTGTTTTGTGCGTTGAAAAATTCCACAAATCAAGGGAGCTGTCGCTTGACACAAACGTTCAGTTCGGTGCAGGCGGTGCGGGCACATTTTCAGACGGCAAGCTGAACACGCTTATAAACGACCCGAAGTGCGATTTTGTCCTTAAAGCTTTTTGCGATTTCGGCGCGCCTGAGGAAATCAGGTACAATGCCAAGCCGCATATCGGCACGGACATTTTGCGCGACGTCGTAAAAAATATTGATAAGGAAATTACCCGTCTTGGCGGAAAAATATACTACAACACCAAGCTTTTATCATACGATAACGGTGTTGCATACACGTCGGGCGGCAATTTTGAATATTCCTCGCTCGTTTTGGCAATAGGCCACAGTGCGCGCGATACGTATTCTTATCTTATGGCAAAGGGCGCACCTATTGAAGCAAAGCCATTTTCGGTTGGCGTGCGCGTTGAGCATTTACAAAGCGATATAAACAAAGCAATGTACGGTGATAACGCCGAATCGCTTGGCGCGGCAGCATATAAGATTTCTCACCGCGAAAATCAAAGGGGTGTTTATTCATTTTGTATGTGTCCGGGTGGCACGGTTGTTGCTTCACAAAGTGAGGAAAACACAGTTGTCGTAAACGGAATGAGCAATTATGCGCGTGACGGAAAAAATGCCAATTCGGCAATTGTTGTGCAGATAAACCGTGAGGACTACGGCGGGGGACCCGTCAGTGCGATTGAATTTCAAAGAAATCTTGAGAAAAAAGCGTTTTTATCAACAAACGGCACGTATAAAGCACCCGTGCAAACAATGAAGGATTTTTACCTTGAAAGAGCAAAGGATGAGCCAAAAAGAATTATGCCAACCTATATGGACGGCTTTTGTGAGGTTAGCGATATTAATAAAATCCTGCCCTCATTCGTTTGTGACTATCTAAAGCTTGGCTTTAAAAAATTCGGTCAAAAAATTTCGGGCTTTGATGCTGATGACGTTATTTTGACCGGTGTTGAAACAAGGACCTCGTCGCCTATTCGCATTATGCGCACAGAGGGCTACTATATGTTAAATGACAAAAATGTTTATCCGTGCGGCGAGGGCGCAGGATATGCAGGCGGAATTATGAGCGCGGCAGTAGATGGAATTAACGTTGCGCTATCGATACTTAGCAAAGGATAATATGGGAAAATTAAAAAACAAAAAATGGATGACTCGCGAGCTTGACCATAGCGCTGTTTTGAGAATAGCAGACGAGCTCGGATGCTCAGAAACGCTTGCGGCGCTTATTTATAACCGCGGCTATAAGGAGCCATCAAGCGCACGTGAGTTTGTCCAAAAGAGTCAAGAAATACTTCACGACCCGTTTTTGCTTAACGGAATGGATTTAGCGTGTGAGCGCATCATTCGTGCCTTGGAAAATGGGGAGAAAATTACTATATACGGTGACTATGATGTTGACGGTGTTACATCCGTGAGCATTC
>JAZREL010000004.1:0-31990 GCA_045660785.1 Eubacteriales bacterium
ACATCCAAAGAAATCAAGATAATGCAAATACAGCACTCAGAGACTTCTTAAGAGCTCTTTACCTCTACGGTGAAGCTGTATATGCTTACGCAAACTAATCTTGCCTAACTAAATTGGCAAATATCAATTCAATATGAAAGCTTGAAAAAGTTTTTATAAATCTAAATGGAGGTAAAGAAAATGAAGTACATAGCTCCAGAAATGGAAATGAGAGCACTTGAGGTTGAAGACATCATCATGTCAAACAATCAACCTGAACAACCAGGTGATGGCACAGTTGTAACACCTGACGAAGAGCTTTAATTTCAAACTCCCAACCCTCACGGGTTGGGCGACCATGGGTCGCATTCTAACTACATCTACGGTTAAATGACATATGCCCCCAAGCCGTTTGGCTTGGGGGCTATTTTTTTACAAGGGGGCCTCAAAGCGAAGTATGAGGTTTGGGGGTTAATTATATAATAAAACCGCGGTTAGCGTACAAAACGTACGTGCTAATCGCGGTTTAAAATTATACGTTGCCTTTAATGATTTCGGCAAGCTCAGGGCTTAAAATTTTTCTTGTGTCGTCATCAACCAAGCTGAAACGATTGCCGTCGTTTGGTGTGCTTAGGTAATTCCAAACGGAATATGGAATATCGTTTTCGTTTAAGATCGTTATCATATCACGCATGAAGTTTTCGCGGCACTTTATGTTAATGTGTCGGATTGTGCCAAACTCGCCGCACCATACAATTTTATTGGGGTTGTTTTTTATAAACTTACGCACAGGCGCAAACACAACGTTTCTTAAGTATTCAATGTCAAGCTTGTCGTAGCCCTCGTATGCGTGCTCGTTATTAAAGCTTATTTTTTGATACTCTCGGTACTTATCAACCTCGTTGGTTGGCCAATCGAGCACACGGTTGTAATAAAGCTGCTTATAGTGCAAAACAGCGCGCTGATGCGTAAATTCGCCCGGGTCGTAGTTGTGGAAGGTGTAAATTATATAGTCATCATCGTAAACCTTAAGCTTGTTTAGCTCATTTGGATGGTTCCACCAAGCACCACCGATAATAATATATCGCTCGGGATTGATGGCGCGTATAGCATTTACAGTTTTGTCGGCAAGCTCAATCCACGGCTCAGTCGGCACGTCGCGCACCTCGTTAAGAAGCTCGAACATTATGTCGTTATTGTTATGAAATTCGTTTTCAAGCATTACCCAAAGCGCGATAAATCTTTCGTGAAGCTCGGGTGAGTCCATAAGCGAAACGTCCTCTTTTATATCACAATAGTTGCCGATTGCCTTATGTAGATTGAAAATGGGGCGCAAATTGTACTTTTCACACCAAGAAACAAATGAGTGGAGAAGCTCGATAATTTCCTTACGGTAAACGTATGGCGCACTTTCAAGCACGATTTGGTCAAAGCCGAGGCGCACGTGGTCCATGCCGAGTGAAGCGATGTATTCTATGTCATTTTCAGTGATATAGGTGCTAAAATGCTCCAAATCACCAATTGTTATGTCAAGTCGCATGTTTTCGGGCAAAACGTTGAAGCGCTTGTAGTTGGTGAGCCATCCGCCAATACCCATTCCGTGTGAAAATCTTTCAATTTTTCTCATAAATGTCTCCAAAAAGCTTTTTCTATATTATATCACAAAACTGCTTGTTTGTAAAGAAAAGAGAGCCCATTTTGTGGACTCTCATCAAATTAAATTTCATTTAGCATATTTTCAATAAATATTCCGTAGCCCGTCGTTGGGTCGTTGATGAGGACGTGAGTGACAGCGCCCACAAGCTTGCCGTTTTGAATTATCGGCGAGCCGCTCATTCCTTGAACTATACCGCCTGAAAGCTCAAGCAGCTTTTTATCAGTTACTTTGATTTTGAAGTTTTTAACACCTGAATTCGATGTGTCAATATCGTATATTTTCACCTTGTAGGTGCCTATTCCGCCGCTGTTTAAGGTGCATTTTATATATGCGTCGCCTTCTTTAATTTCTTCCTTAGGGCAAATTTTCAGCTTTTCACTCGTTTTGTAGGTTGTATTATCAGATAGTACACCAAAAACGCCTGAATTGCAATTTTTTAACAGCTTACCCGTTCTTTTGCTCGAAAAAGCGCCCTTTAGTTCGCCCGGGGTTCCAACCTCGCCTTTAATTACACCGCTAATTTTAACGTCCATTACCGCGCCCTGCGTAAACTCGGTTGGCTTTCCGTTTGTATGGTCGGAAATTGCGTGTCCTAAGCCGCCAAAGGTGTTTGTTTCGGGGTCTATAAAGGTTACTGTGCCGATGCCTGTTGTTGAATCCTTCACGAAAATGCCTGTTTTGTACCGCCCGTCGTCTCTTGAATATTTCGGCTTGACTAAGAAAGTCATTTCCTTGCCGTTTCTTTGTGCCGCAAGCATTATAGTGTTTGCGCCCGCCTTGTCAATTTCCTTTATAAATCCCTCAATGTTTGTTACTCTTACGCCGTTTACGTGGGTGATTATATCTCCCTCGCGCATGCCGCTTAAATATGCGCTTGACGCATTTTTTCCTTTTGTTGAGGTAAACTTAACGACTGTAAGCCCGGGAGATGAAATTTTAACGCCAAACGGCATTCCACCAGTAAAAAGCTCAATTTCGTTCAAATTTTTTATTTCACGCGCATAGGTGGTAATTGAAAAGGTAGGTACAAATAATAAAATTGCAAGCAAAATCAGAGATATTGATTTTAATTTAACTTTATTTTGCATTTTTTATTTCCTTTCATATTTGTACAATATTAATTTGTGTAGCTTTCAATTAAATATGAATAACAAAATTATATGTGTGTGAAATAAAATGCCAAAATAAAATTTTAATTGAATATTTATAAAATATATGATATAATAGTTAGGAAACTAACGAATTGGGAGCTAATATGGGAAGAAAAATAAATGTAAAAGTCGATTACGAAATTTCTCCGCTTGAGCTTGTAAGATGGGTGAATAGCGAATATGAGGAGTATATCGCAAAAGAAATAAAAGAAAATAAAATTTTGAAGCAAAGCGCTGTTCGTTCAATTTTAAAAATTTTATCAATAAAAAACGGAATTAATCAAAATGAGCTTGCGCGAGAGGTACATCTTAAAAGCTCAACTGTTAGTGTTGCGCTTGTTGAAATGGAAAAGTGCGGATACGTTGTGCGACGCCCGTCGGAGAATGATTTAAGAAAAATCAACGTATATCTAACGTCGAGGGGCTACGATTTAAAGAAGGAAGCGGATGGATTGATTGATGGGGCAGAAAAGCAGCTCTTCAGTGCGCTAAATGAAATGGAAATAATAAATTTAAAGGATTATCTTTCCAAAATTCTTGAGAGTATATAAAAAAAGACTGCAATGCAGTCTTTTTTATTTAATCCGAAAGGATGCTTATTTGTCCTCTTTGATAACTTGATCAAGCCAAATGCCACCTAAGTCGAGCGCTTCAAAAAGATCCTTCTTGAAAGCTTGCTTGCCCTTAACAATCTTATTTCTGTCGTTTGTGTGGCAAATTTGAACCATAATCATATTTGGATTTTCGTTTGAATCCTTTGCTAAAATATTAAGCGTTAATATATATTTTTCGTTAAGGTCGCCATAGCAAAGAACGTCGCCGTCTCTTACAAGAGGAAGTCCCTTATAGAGAACATACTGATTCTTGTTTAACTCCATTTCGATACCGCCTTTCAATCTCAATATGTATATAATACAATAAAAATGAGAATTTGTCAAGCGAGATAGGTATTAAACCTTATTTTTTTTCAATAATTTTAAGATCGGTTGGTAAAATACCGCTTTGCTCGTAAACAATTTCGTTGATTTGCGCAACCTCACTTGCGAGTAAGCCGTCAGTTTGAACAATTACTGTTGCTTTTCCCTCTGAAATAACGGCGATACATTCCTCAAAGCCCTTTGCTTCGATAAGTGTTTCGATGTTTGATTCGTTTTCAATGTCCTTGGCAATTTGTGCTATATCGTCTAAAGCTGCTTGAACGGATTCAGGAAGTGCATTTTCGCTCTTTGCAACTGTTTGAAGCACCTCAAGTGCCTCATCTCTTGCTTGCTGACGTGAAAGAGCAGTTTGTGAAAAGTAATTTGATGCATTTGGATCGTTTTGTAAAATGTCGTTTAAGTTGGTGTCGTTGATATCCATATCAACGTCAGTGTCACGGTCATAAACCCCGTTTCTGTACAATACGTAGTTAACGCAAACGGCAACGCCGATGAGCATTACTGCACCGATAATTATGAGGTTTCGTTTGCCGACCTTTTTGAAAAATGATTTAAATTTGTTGAATTTTGAGTCTGTGTTCATAAATTAAATCTCCTATTTTTAATTACATTAAATTTATATTTTGAATTTAAAAAAATTATGACTAACCGTAGCTAACAATTTCAATTCTGTTTGACGGTATGCCAAGATAAGCAGAAATTAGACGCGTCAACTTGTTTTTTATATAGTCGTTATCGCCATTTGTGCAGGAAATTGCCACGCCGCGCACGTATGGGAAAATTTCCAAGCTTGCATTTTCTTCATTATCTTTATTGTTACCGCCTATTAAAGAAAGGGAGCCGCCTCCGCCTTCGTATACTTTTTCACTTGAGCCATCGAGTGTGATTATCACGTTTACGTTGTTTATTCCGTCAACGCTCAAAAGAAATTTTTCTAATTTTTCCTCAAGCGCTTTGGTATATTGCTCGCACGAAAAATCACTTTCGTTTGAGGTGTTTATTTTTGTTTTTACCGTACTAAATAAGATAAAGAATATGCCGAGGAGCAATAAAACTCCAACTATAATTTTGTTTTTATGCTTTTTTATCATTTTCACCTTCGTTTTACCTCTACCTCGGAGCTAACTATGTTTTTAAGATATTTTTCTATCGCGTCAGCATCACTCCATGATGATTTTCCACTAATAAATACTAAAATTTTTTCGATTTTGATAGCATCAATAGTTTCTTCGTTTAAAATTATCTCAACCAAAACCTCATTTTCGGGAAAATTATATTTGTCAATTACTAAATCCTTGATTCCTTTTTCAATTCTGTCCTTGCTTGTGCTTATAATTATATCGTTGGTAGAATTGATTTGGTCTTGAAGCGATATACTGTTAAAAAAGCTTGATGCTGCGTCCTTTATTTCCTTGGCGGATGAAAGAATTGTGCTAATTGGCTGAATTAAGACAAGTGAGCATACAAGGGTGACAATAAATAAAACGTACTTTTTAAGCTTGCTTTTTTGTGGGATGATTGAATTTATAATCCCTCCGACTAAAGAGGAAATTAATATTGTAGAAACGTAGCTTTTCATATTCCCACCTCAACTGTACTTTTAAGAAAAACGGTAATTGCTATGATGAATAATATAGAGGAGCAGCAAACGAGCGTAAGAAAATAAGTGCAGAGCGAGCTTGATTCCTCTAAAACGCCGCTTTCTTTTTCGCTAAGCAGTGATTTTGAGATTGACGACAAAATGGTAAATGAGATTTTGTTTAGAATTAAATATATAATGATAGGTAAAACGATAAGAAAGACGATAAAAATGCCAAGCACTCCGCACGTGCTTTTTATTATTCCTATGCTGCTTGCAACGGCTCTTAATGATTCGTTTATTGAAGCGCCCACTAAAGGAACGAAGCTGCTTATCGCAAATCTCGCGGTTTTCAGAGACAATGTGTCTGCGCTTTGCGCTAATGAATTCTTTAGTGAAAATACAAAGGTGAAAATAGACATAATAAAGACGGTAACAGATGTGAAGGTTGTTCTTGTCGCCTTAGAAATTGCACCAAACTCATAGCCGCCCATTGATTTTATACAGCTGAAAATCATGGAAATTTTCACCAAAGGAAGCATAAATTTAACAAGACAGTTATTTACTATTGAAATAAAAAGTAGCATTGAGGTGTTTAGTATTGCGGCACTTGATATTTTTCCGCTCATAATTTCTATTGAGGTCATTATTGGCAAAAACGCATTCATTGATTCGCAAAGCACGTTAAGATAAGTTGTGACGTAATTACCGATTTCGGAAATTAAGCCGTACACGCTAAGTCCTAAAATGCAGGACGAGCAAAAATTAAACGTGAATTTTACGCTTTCGTTTCCAAAGGATGATGACATCATATTAAATATTGACGCTATTATTAGTAAAATAAAAACGGCGCCAAAGGACTTAATTACACCATTTAGTCCGAAAAACAAATAATCAATTATGTAGTCAAAAATTTTCTTTTCGTCAAGTAAATCATTTCCTTGCAGTGAAAAATCGCCGTTTAAGAGGTTTTCGGGTAAATATTCAAGGACGTAGGATGGCAGAGAATCACCGAAGCTTGTAAGCTCGTCCTGTATTTCGCCCTTAATCTGCTCCTCAACATCGGCAGCGGACAGTGTGAGCGGAAAAGCGAGGAGCACAAGAGTTAAAATTACGAATAGACTTCTTTTCATAATATTGATTCGCATAGCTTGAATAGATTTTTGATGAGTGGAATTGAGATAACAAGTATTTCCGCCTTGCCGAAAAGCTCAATGCGTTCGCCAAGGGAGGATTCGCCCGCGTCCTTACATATATCGGCGGTAACTTGAACGAGCAAAGCGATTCCGAGCACCTTTGTAAGAATAGGAAGATAGCTGTAAACCACGGTGTTTTTCGATATTTCATCAATAAATGAGAACAGTGGCTCGAAAAGAGCAAGTGAAACGAGTGAGACTAAAACCGTTACAGCAATTCGTAAAAAAAGAGAATATTCGCTTTTAATGTTTTTGAAAACTATACAAATAATCAGCGCGCAGAGGACAAGTCCGCACATTTTTAATTCATTCATTAGAAGTTAAACACTCGCGAAAGCAAGGAAAGGAGCATATCGAGCTCGGAAATTATTAACACCATAACGATAATTATCCCTGCAATAGAAAGCAGCGTTGCTTGTTCATCCCGACCGCTTTTTGATAGGATTTGACAGCCGAGGGAGATTAAAAGCCCTATCCCCGTTATTTTCAAAATTAGCGAAATATCCATTTTTCTCCTGTTTTTTATACTAAAAATATTATTGCTGTTGCGCCAAAAAACAAAGACATGGCACGGAAAATCTTAATCTTGCTTGGCAGCTCGTACGCAATTTTGCTGTATGCGTCCTGAAAATAATTTTCGTAATAGCTTGATATATCAATTTGCTCCTTTTTGTAGCCCTTGCCAAGAATAGAAAAATATTCATTTAGCTGGCGCGTGTCCTTTCCAAAGGATTTTGGCGCGTGTCTATTTTTTAGAATTTCGTTTATGTATTTTGCTTCAAAACTTGTGAATATTTTATCAATTGGCGTGCAAAAATATTCAATTTGGTTTTTTGCAAACTTTATAAAATCAATTATTTCCATATATTTCATCATTTTAATTTTTAAGCTTTTTTCGTAAAAATAAGCACAGCTGACAGAGGAAATTAGCACCAAAAGGCAACCGAAAATTTTCATAATTCATTTAAGCCATTTACTTTGTCAAGAGTAAATTTATATCTATTTTCGCCACTGTTTCTTGAAACACCAACGAAGTAATCAAACGCTCGACGTTTTATTAATTCTCGAAGGATTTCTTTGTTTTGAAGCTCCTCAATTGAAGCTGCGTGCGTTGATGCGATAATTTTAACGCCCGAGTGCGAAGCTTTCAGTATTGCTGAAGCATCCTTTTCGCTTGAAATTTCGTCGCAAATTATTATTTCTGGAGTCATTGTTTTTGTCGCAAGCTCTATGCCAAGCCCCTTTGGGTATGAAGAAAATACGTCGCACGAAAGGTTTTTCATAAACGGTGCGATAATTTCATTTCGTGAATCTATTACTGCGAAGCGTATCATTGATTTATCGTAATTTAATTTAATAATCAGGTCGCGTAAAATTGATGTTTTTCCAACGCCCGGCAGAGAATAAATCAAAATAGAGGATGAAAAGCTGTTGTTTTTTAAGAGTGAGTATATGTAGATTGAAGCATTGGTGATTTTTTGCGGAATTCTTATGTTAATTGAAGAAATTTCATTTACGCCGATTATTTCACCGTTTTCAATGATAGCACTTCCGCATATTCCCGCACGCACACCCATTCCGAGCGGAACGTATCCTTCCTTTATTGTGCTTGCATATGCATAAAGGGAATGGTTGCATATATATTCAAAAGCTTGTTCGATGTCGTTATCGTTTATAAATACATCTGTCTTAATATTTTTTGAGTCCGCAATTAAATATAAGAAAGAATTCCTTTTAATTCTTATCTCGTTCACCGCGGAAAAATTTTCCCTTTCGCAATATTCCTTGGTTAAGGCGCGAATTTTCATCGGTAGCTTTTCAAGCACGTATAAAAAAACTGTATCGGCACATCTATTTTCTTTTATTGATAACCTCATTTTCTCTCCTTAACTTGTCCTTTGCTAAAGTATATTCAAAAATAACAAAAAAAGAACGAGTTTAATTTAACTCGTTCAAATTATTGAAAATTGCAATTTTTATGATATAATATTATTGTGTAATATCATTTGGCATAGAGAAGGTATGTAAAAAGCCGCGCGAGTCGCTTGAGCAAATGTCACCGCCGATAACCTTGCCCTTAAAGGTTAATACGTTGGCATACACCGTTCCGCTATATTCGGGGTAATTCGTCACCTCAAAGGTGTATCTCGTTACTGTTTTTTTACTGTATTTTGATAAATCAAGCCCTTGCTGCTTTTGAAGCTCGTTATATTGGCTCATTATTTTATCGAATTCCTTTGGTATTGTCACCTCGCATTCGCTTGCAGTTGCACTTTCTGTGCTCCAACCGTATTGCGACAGGAATTTTTGCGCATCCTTTGCGCTTTTAACGTTATTGAAGGAAATATTTTCGTTCATAGCCGCAATTTCTTGCGTTGTATCCACCTTCATTGATGGAATAAAGATTATTAGCGCTGCAAGCGTTAGTAGAGAAATACCAACTATACCAAAAAATTTCACAGTTGATGCTTTTAGAGAATAAATAAACATTTTTAAGCTCCTTTTTTCTATATAGACCACATTGCTTTAAATTCCGTGTGGTATGCTTAGTAAAATTTATTAAAAAGGGCTTGAAAATATACCAAAAGGAATAAAAAATGATTTTAGTTGTTGATAATAATGAAGAAAGAAGAAAAGACACAATAACATGGCTAAGGGTAAACGGCATTATGTCAAGCGGTACAAATTTTAGTGAGCTGCCGTATTACACGAAGCCGTTTATGACAGTATATGTCAATCCAACGTCAAGCGAGGCAAGCCGTACTCAAAATTCAGAGCAAACCTTGAGCGTTTTCATTTGTGACCGCCCATCTGTGAAGCTTCCTTCTTGGTCGATAAATATAACCACGTTAAAGACGCCGTTTTTGTCAATAATGAATGTGTTTGAGGAAAAATTCGACCATTTTAAGTATAATCAAATTGAAATTGTCGGTTATGCTTGCTTGAAAAATGACGATTTTGCATTAGGCGGGGAAATTATCGAGCTTACAAAGCAGGAATTTCTGATAGTTTGCTTTTTTATGATTAACAAAAATAAGAAATTTAAGCTTTATGATGCTGCGGGATATTTCAATTTCAAAAATAATCCCGAGGAAAATTTCAGACGCGCAGTTTATAGAATAAACGCCAAATGCAAGCAGAGAAATCGCGTGCAGCTCATAATTGCAAATGCTTACGAAGCATACTTTAATCCTGTGATAGCTGATTACGTCTGCCCACCGTATGAGGAAATCTCCTTTGAAACAGATGATATGAAGGACGTCATTACAATTAATATAAATGACGAGTATTGAGTGTTACTTTTTAATATTAAAAAACGCCTTGGGAAAATTCCCAAGGCGCGTTTTATTTAGTTTTGGCTTTCAATATATCGTTTTGCCTGTGTAGTGAATAGATCGTAGTATTTTCCTTGCTTTTGCATAAGCTCCTTATGTGTGCCTTGCTCAATTACCTGACCGTATTCAAGCACGATAATGTTATCAGCGGTGGTGGCGCTTGATAAACGGTGTGAAACGAAAATTGACGTTTTGTTTTCGGTAAGCTCCTCAAACTGCTTGAATATTTGTTGCTCCGCGATAGCATCAAGGGATGCTGTCGGCTCGTCAAGAATTAAAATATCGGAATCGGAGTAGAAAGCGCGAGCAACGGAAAGCTTTTGCCATTGACCGATGGAGAGGTCTGTTGCATCCTCGTCAAAAAATCTGATAAGCTTGGTTTTGTAGCCGTCGGGCATACGGTTTATGTAGTCGTCAGCGCCACTCTTTGAAGCGGCATCGATTACGTCATCCTCGACAAAGCCCTTTTGAATATCACCGTAGTAAATATTTTCTTCAACGCTAACTGCATATTTACCAAAGTCTTGGAAAATCGTTCCAAACGTGTTATAAAGCTGAGTTGTGTCGTATTTTCTAAGGTCCTCACCGTCGAGCAAAATTACACCGTCGGTTGGGTCGTACAAGCGAGTAAGAAGCTTGATTATAGTAGTTTTTCCCGCACCGTTAAGACCTACCAAAACAGAGGTAGAGCCCTTTTCGAGTGTGAAGGAAACGTCCTTTAAGACTAATTTGTCTGTGCCGGGGTAAGCGAATGAAACGTTTTTAAATTCAATTTTGTGGGCAACGTGTCGCTCAACGTCAAGTGCGGGGGTGACGGTTGGAACTATCTTTGGTTCGAGCTTATTAAATTCAATTACGTTATCAATAAAGAGCGTTCCTTGATAAACTGTTGCGGTTGAGGCAACAATTGAGCCAACACATCCGATAATGGAATTTAATGCACTTGCATAGTAGGAGTAGTCACCGATTTTGAAGTCACCGTCGTTTATAGCTTTGATTCCAACGTATAAAAAGAGTGCGGCGTTAACGAATGCAGTTGCAATCGCAATTAAAATATGCCACATATTTTCGCGCAAAATCAATGATTTTAAGCCCTTAAAATACTTTTTAAAGATGTTTTTGAATTTGCCGATGAAGGTGTCGGATAGATTGAATAAGCGAACCTCCTTGACAATATCCTTGCTTGTCATTATTTGTGAGAAATATTCCATTTGGCGTCTGTCCTTTGAACGGCGGCGCATATAAAGGAAGTTCTTTCTACCGTAAACAAACTTAATTATTGCCGCAGGCAAGGAAATAACGAAGATAATAAGCGGTGCGATTGGGTTTAAAGAAATAAGAACTATTACAAATGAAAGCATACTTATGATGTTGCTTATCATTGAAAAGGTCGAGCTTAAAATTTGAATTGGTCTGAATGACGCCTCACGGCTTGCATTTTCGAATTTTTCATAAAATTCGGGCAAGTCAAACTGTGAAACGTCAATTGTTTTCGCCTTCGTAATTATTTTAATTTTAATATGGTTGGCAACCTTTTCGCTTGAAATGCTGATAAATGCATTGTAAGCGTTTGAAACGATGCTGTTAATTATCAAATAGAGAAGCTCAAAGACTATAAAGAAGCCGATATTTGTTTTTGTGAATATTGCGGCGATGCTTTGAAAAAGGTTTAGCCCTTCAAACGTAGCGGCAAGCTCCGCCCTTTTGTTGATTGCGTCGCCAACTGCTGTTAAAAGCTCAGCGCCGATTTTTGCGCCCAAAACAGGGAAAACACCGTTGACTACCGTTACAAGTGACATAACGATAAGGATAAACGGGCTTGCTTCCCAAACTAATCTAAATATAAAAAAGTAACGCGAGAAAAAGCCCTTAACTACCTTGAATACGTAAGGAAAAACCTCTTTGAAGGACTTGGGCTTCGGAATATTGTCGCTCGGCTGCTTTCTTGGTGGTCCGTACATTTTATTCTCCTTGAATTTTTCTTTCAATTTATTATATCATTACATACTAAAAAATTCAAGTATAAAAAGTCGAAATTTAACGCACGAAACTTGAAAATCACAACATAATCTGACCTTTTTCTCACTTAAATGGCTATATAATAATAAGGAAAGGTAGTGAGCTTGTGGTAATTTATGCTGATATTTTATTTGCGATAAATTTTAGTATGGACTTTTTGTCCTTGTTTATATGTTCAATGATCCTTAAAAGAAAAACCTCGCGAGTGCGTATTATTGTTGCTTCTTTGATTGGAGCGTTATACGGTGTAATTGACGTTATTTTTGGATTAAATAAGGTTTTTAGCGTTATTTTATGCGTGATTTTCTCGTTTGTTATGTGCTTAATTACTTTTTACGGCGTGAATATTAAAAGACTAATTGTATCGTCAATTTTGCTTTTGGGCGTTGGAGCTATGCTTGGTGGCACAATGAGCTTGATATATTCGGTATTTAATAAAATATTTGCAGGGGTAATATCAAGGGTAGAGCCATCGGAAGCATATAGCGGTGCAAGATTTTTTTTAATTGCGTCGCTGACTGCTATCGTTTCGATAATTTTTGCGCGGTTTTTTCTTAAGGAAAAGGACAAACGCTCTGCAATTTTGAGAGTTTTTTACGATTTGTACGATTATAAGATAGAAGCTCTTGTAGATTCGGGCAATAATTTGCGCGACCCACTTTCGCAAAAGCAAGTGATTTTAGTTTCAAAAAATACCTCTCTTGCAAAAAAGATTAAATTAAAGGATGATAAATATAAAAGATTCATACCGTACAAGGATGTAAGCGGAAAAGGAATTCTAAAGGGTGTTATACCGCAAAAAATATACGTAAACGATATTTTGGTTGACGGTGTTATTTGCGTAGCAGAAAAAGACGACTTTTCGGGCTTTGGTGCGCTGATTCCGTCCGGCTTATTATAGGAGTAGATATGATAATTTCAACAATTAAAAAGCTGATAATTAGACTGCTTTCAAAATCAAACGAGGTATATTACATAAACGGCCCTGAGCTGCTTTTTCCGCCGCTTGAGCCCGAAAAAGAGGCGGAGCTATTAAAGCGCATAGATTATGATAAGGATGCGGTGAACACCTTAATTGTTCATAATTTGCGCTTGGTTGTTTATATTGCGAAAAAATTTGAAAATACAGGCGTTGGACTTGAGGATTTAACCTCAATCGGCTCAATTGGCTTGATTAAGGCGATAAATACCTATAAGGTTGATAAAAATATAAAGCTTGCAACCTACGCCTCACGGTGTATTGAAAATGAAATTTTGATGTATATAAGAAAAAGCGCGAACAAAAGGTTTGAAATTTCAATGGAGGAGCCATTAAACACCGATTGGGACGGAAATGAGCTTTTGCTTTCGGATGTGTTGGGCACGGACGAGGATTCCGTATATAAAAGCATTGAGGCAAGCGAGGACAGTAAAATTATAAGAGATGCGGTATCGAAGCTAAATAAAAGAGAGCAACTTATAATTAAGCTAAGGTTCGGGCTTGACGGAACAGAGGAAAAAACGCAAAAGGAGGTTGCAGATATGCTTGGAATATCGCAATCTTACATATCTCGGCTCGAAAAAAAGATATTTAAACGCCTTAAAAAAGAAATAGAAACAAAAATTTGAAATTATTTGAAAAAAACACTTGACTTTTGATATATATGTGTTGTATAATAAATCGAAAATTATACTTTTGAATAAAGAGGTGAAAAGAATGAAAGCTGGAATTCATCCTGAATATAAGGAAGCAACAATCAGATGTGCTTGCGGCAACTCAGTTGTTACTAAGACAACAAAGGGCGATATTTCTGTAGAAATTTGTTCAAAGTGCCACCCATTCTACACAGGTAAGCAAAAGTTTGTAGATGCAGGCGGACGTGTTGATAAGTTTAAGAAGAGACTTCAAAACGCAAAATAATTCGGTTAAATTGGGTAAGTAGCTTTTATGGTTTCTTACCCTTTTAATTTTCAAGAAAAGAGGTGTCGTATGGATAAAAAAGCTGTTTTAGTCGGTGTTTTCTCACAGGGAATGGAAAATGAAGCATTAAAGTCGCTTGATGAGCTTGAGCGTCTTGCAAATACCGCGGGGGCGTACTGCTTTGCAAGGGTTACACAGCTTAAAAACGTTCCTGACACCGCAACTTATATAGGAAAAGGCAAGCTTGAGGAGCTTAAGGAGATTTGTGTAAATAACGAGGTTGATATCGTTGTTTTCGATACTGAGCTTTCGCCTGCGCAAATAAGAAACGTTGAAAACGAGGTTGGATGCGACGTAGTTGACCGTAGCATGCTTATTCTCGATATTTTTGCGCTGCACGCAACAAGTGCTGAGGGTAAGGTGCAGGTTGAGCTTGCACAGCTTAAATATACCGCTCCACGTTTGATAGGCAAGGGCAAGGATATGTCACGTCTTGGCGGCGGTATCGGTACACGCGGTCCCGGTGAAAGCAAGCTTGAGATTGACAGACGCCGTCTTGCGTCAAGAATTTCTTACCTTCAAGGTGAGCTTAATGAGCTTGAAAAGAACAGACAAATAATGCGTGCACAGCGTGAAAGGTCAAATATTCCCAAGGCGTGTATCGTTGGCTACACAAATGCAGGTAAGTCAACACTCCTTAATTATCTTACGGATGCGGGCATTTTAGCGCAGGACAAGCTATTTGCCACACTTGACCCAACAACGCGCAAGTTTTCGCTTCCAAGCGGCATTTCTATGCTTTTGACCGATACTGTCGGTTTTATAAGAAAGCTTCCGCACCATTTGGTTCACGCATTCCGCTCAACACTTGAGGAAGCTGTATTTTGTGACTTTTTAATTAACGTGGTTGACGCATCCGATGATGAATGTGACGAGCATATGCAGGTTACGGAAAATATACTAAATTCTCTCGGCGTAACGGAGAAGCCAATACTTTACGTTTTCAACAAGTCTGACAAATGTACGAGTGAGCGCTTGTACGATTTGAGGTTTTTTAACTCACAAAGAGGCCGTGTTGTTAACGTTTCCTTGAAGGAGGGTACAGGGTGTGACGAGCTTGTTTTACAGCTTGAGGCACTCTGCAGATACGGCAAAACGCGATTGAGCTTTTTGTTCCCATATACAAAGCAAGGTGAGCTTAATTCCTTCTATCAATCAAGTGAAATTATCGACACGGAGTACACCGATGAGGGGACTCGTATTTACGCTTGGGTGGACGAGAAGACAAAGAACAAATTTTCTGCCTTTTTAGAGTGATTTTACAATTGTCTAAAATCAATTTTGGAGAATAAAATGAGTAAAAAAATCAAGAGAATTGCTGAACCGTCGAATATCAGCTTTTTCGAGAAACGATCGGAGTTTATCGGCTTTTCTACATATGTCGAAAATGAAGAAAAAGCCCTTGAAATAATTAAACAAAAAAAGAAGGAATATCAGGACGCCACGCATAACGTTTATGCATACGTAATTGGCGAAAATATTGCAAGATATTCTGACGATGGCGAGCCGCAAGGCACGGCAGGAATGCCTGTTTTAAACGCAATTCGTATGTCGGGAATCAGCGACGTGCTTGTTGTTGTAACACGGTATTTTGGCGGCATACTTTTGGGCGCAGGCGGCCTTGTCAGAGCATATTCACAGGCGGCTTCTACCTCACTTAATCAAGCAAAAACCGTCGTTTATGAGGACTACGTTGTATATGAGCTTGTGTGCAGCTATTCCGACTACGGCAAAATAAATATTGAAATACAGGCAGTGGATGCCATTGTTGATTCGTGTGACTTTTCTGACGAGATTAAATTTGTTTTCGCTGTCAAGGAGGACGTTTCGGCAGATTTTTGTGACAGAATAGTTGATATTTTCTACGGAAGGGTAGTTCCAAAGGAAATTGCAAGACGCATAGATTGTAAGTAATACGCAAAAAAAGTACAATTGCTTTTTTTGCGTATTTATATTTATATAGCAAAAGGAGGCAAAATATGACAGTTAGCGAAATGTTTTGTGAAAGAGAAAATTTGTTTCTTTCACCATATGCTTTTAAGACTTCGAATACTAAGGGACGTGAAAAACCACTCTCGCCCTGTCCTAACAGAACGGAATTTCAACGCGACAGAGACCGTATAATCCATTCAAAGTCCTTTCGCCGTCTTATGCACAAGACACAGGTCTTTATTTTCCCTCAAGACGAGCATTTTAGAACTCGTATGACACATACCCTTGAGGTTACTCAAATTTCAAGAATTATTGCGCGCGCACTGAGATTAAACGAGGATTTGTGCGAAGCGGCTGCGCTTGGACACGACCTTGGCCACACACCGTTCGGTCATTCGGGTGAGCACGCTATGCAGCAGTTTTATTCAAAGGACTTTACCCACTATAAGCAGAGCTTGCGCGTTGTTGAAAAGCTTGAAAGAAACGGTCAGGGACTTAACCTAACGTGGGAGGTTAGGGACGCAATACTTAACCATTCAGGCGATTCTAAAGCTGCAACTCTTGAAGGACAAATTGTAAATATTTCCGATAGAATTGCATACATAAATCACGATATTGACGATGCGATTCGCGGTGGAATAATATCAATTGACGATATTCCTAAGGATTTGCTCGACGTTTTGGGCAGAGGCCACGGTGAACGTATAAATAATATGGTTTCCGCCGTTGTCAGTGAGAGCATGGACAAGCCGTACATCCGTATGGAGGAAAAAGCTTGGGACGCGACACTGAAGCTAAGAACCTATCTCTTTGAAAACGTTTACTACAACAAGCTTGCGAAGGAAGAAGAGGAAAAATCAGTCGAAATGCTTCGCATACTGTTTGATTATTTCGTTAAAAATCCGCATGAAATGCCCGAGGTTTATTTTAACAATACTGTTGATGAGCCCGTTGAGCGCTGCGTTTGCGACTACTTATCGGGTATGACGGACAGATATGCCATTGATTTGTTTAGGGAGCTTTACGTTCCCGGAATGTGGAAGCGTCATTTATGAATATTTCACCACAAATAATTGAGGATATCAAGGCAAGAAACGATATTGAACGCGTTGTTTCGTCTTACATTACCTTGAAGCGTGCCGGCTCAAACTACAACGGCTCGTGCCCGTTTCACAGTGAAAAAACTCCGTCGTTTACCGTTTTTCCGTCAACGCAGTCATTTTATTGCTTTGGTTGCGGCGCTGGCGGTGACGCAATAACGTTTGTTATGCGTATGGAAAATCTTGATTACGTTTCCGCAATAAGAGCACTTGCTGAGCGAAGCGGTGTTACTATTCCTGAAAACGTAACCAATATCGGCGGTCAAAAGGAGGTTACGCGCTCTCGCGTACTTGAGATGAATAAGGAAGCGGCAAAATTCTTCCGAAATGCGCTTTTTGACCCTAAATACGGCAGTGAGGCGATGGATTATCTCACAAAGAAGCGCAATCTTTCAACCGCGGTAATAAAGCACTTCGGTCTTGGCTTTGCACCAAACAGCTTCGGTGCACTTCACGACCACTTGAAGCGTCTTGGCTATACCGACGAGGAAATGGTTGCGGGCTTTCTTTGCGGTAAAGGAAAAAATAACTCGGCTTATGACTATTTCAGAAACAGAATTATGTTTCCGATTATTGACGTAACGGGAAACATTGTTGCCTTTGGTGGCAGAGTAATGGACAATTCCGAGCCGAAGTATCTAAACACCTCTGACACACCTGCATTTAAGAAAAGTAAGAACCTTTTTGCGCTTAATTTTGCTAAAAACCACTGCGAAAGCACGATGATTTTGTGCGAGGGATATATGGACGTCATTTCGTTGCACGCCGCCGGCTTCCAAAACGCGGTTGCCACGCTTGGCACGGCAATAACCTCGGAGCAAGCAAGAATTTTTTCAAGATACACAAAAAAGGTGGTTATTTCCTACGATAGTGACCAAGCGGGACAAAGGGCGGCTGACAAGGCGTTTAACCTTTTGCAAGAGGTTGGCATTGACGTAAAGATACTTAAAATGGAAGGGGCAAAGGACCCTGACGAGTTTATTAAGCTCTTTGGTGCTGATAAATTTACCGCTATTATCGAGGGCTCTAAAACCCGTTTTGAATTTGAAACCGACAAAATCCTTTCAAAATTCAATATTACTAACGTGGACGAAAAAATCAAGGCATCGCGTGAGCTTTGCAAGGTTATCGCCTCGTTTGCCTCTGAAATTGAAAGAGAGCTTTATTCAAGAAAGCTGTCAAGCATTCTTGATATTCCTCTTGTAAGCATTCAAAAAGAGGTTTCAACAATTATAAGAAAAAAGACAAATGAATTAAAATCAAAGGAGCAAAGTGAGCTTTATAGAATCACAAGCGGCTTAGGTGACAGGGTAAATCCCGACAGTGCTTCAAATATTAGGGCAAATAAAATAGAAGAAGCAATTCTCGGCATAATACTACTTAAAAGCGATTTGATTTCTGCCGCAAGTGACAAATTAACAGCTGACGACTTTGTTACACCGTTTTCAAAAAGCATTTATGAAAGCATATTATCCGTTTACAGTGAGGTTGGACGCTTTGATATAAGCTATATTCAAGAGAATTTCACAATTGAACAGTTCTCAAGAATTACTAAAATGATGACTGAACGTGAGCGTCTTTCAAAAAATGACGGCGAAACGCTAAATTCCTTAATTGAATCTTTGAAAAAGGAAAAAACAAAAAAGGATGACGTTGACGATTCCTTTGATAATATTTTTGATTTAATAAAAAACAAGAAAAGAAACTGAGAAGGGGTATTTTATGAACTCAGAGAAAAATTTCAATATTAATGATCTTGTTGAAAAGGGCAAGGCAGAGGGAAGCATCACAAACGATGATTTGCTTGATGCACTTGACGGCTACCAAGATTTTGACATGGATCAAATCGACAAAATTTACGAAACCCTTGAAAGCAACGGTATAGAAATTACCGATAGCTTTAACAGCGAGAAGTTTGCGGCGCTTGAGAGCGAAGTTGAGCAAATGATGAGCCCTGAGGAAATCGTGAAAATGCAGGAAAGTCTTGCAGTTGACGACCCTGTAAGAATGTATCTTAAGGAAATCGGTAAGGTTCCGCTTCTTGACCCTGAACGTGAGCACGAGCTTGCAAAGAAGATGATGGAGGGCGACGAAAAGGCAAAGAATGAGATTGTTGAGGCAAACCTTCGTCTTGTTGTAAGCATTGCAAAGAAGCACGTTGGTAAGGGTATGGCGTTCCTTGACCTTATTCAAGAGGGTAACCTCGGCCTTATGAAGGCGGATGATAAATTCGACTATGAAAAGGGCTTCAAGTTCTCAACCTATGCAACGTGGTGGATTAGACAAGCTATTACAAGAGCTATTGCTGATCAAGCACGTACCGTTAGAATTCCTGTTCATATGGTTGAAACTATTCATAAGGTATCAAGAGTGTCAAGACAGCTTTTGCAGGAGCTTGGCCGTGAGCCGTCTCCCGAGGAAATTGCAGAGGTTATCGGCATGACCGCTGACAAGGTTAGAGATACAATGAAATACGCACTTGAGCCGGTTTCGCTTGAAACACCTATCGGTGAGGAGGAGGATAGCCACCTTGGTGACTTCATCCCGGATGAGGATTCGCCCGCACCGTCCGATGCCGCATCATATACGCTCTTAAAAGAACAGCTCAACGAGGTTCTACACACATTAACTCCAAGAGAAGAGCAGGTTTTGAAGCTTAGATTTGGTTTGCTTGACGGTAGAACAAGAACGCTTGAGGAGGTTGGTAAGGAATTTGACATTACAAGAGAAAGAATTCGTCAAATTGAAGCGAAAGCTCTCCGCAAATTGCGTCATCCAAGCCGCTCAAAGCGTTTAAGAGACTATCTTGATTAATTTAGCAAATCACTTGACAAATAGCTTCATTTATTATACAATAATATTTACTATTGCAATTGGAGGATCATTTATATGAAAAAAAGATTCCTTTGCCTCATCTTAGCTATCGTTATGATAGTGCCTTTCGTTCTTGCTTCATGCGGCGAGAGCGAGGATGACAAGATGAAGGAAATTATTCTTGGCGGTGACGGTGCTGAGGTTGAAAGAGCGCTTACTCTTTCTGTTTGGCTTCCTACCGACGCAATAACTGTAAAAGGACAAACTGCTGACCTTGCTCAAATGTCACAGCAAAACAAGCTTGAGCTTCAAAAGAATTACCCTGACGTATATGACTTCTTAAAAAGAGTTGACGCCGTTGAGGATGCTATTAACAAGATTCTTATCAGCAGAAATTACTATACAAATATTGATATTGTTCCCGTAAACAACGAGTATTACGAGGAAGCACTTGCTGAGCGCTTTGCTAAAATGGATGAAAATTCCAATCCGTTTGATATGAACACTAAGGGTGACTCAAATGCTTATGCAAACGAGGTTGTTGAAGAAATCGTAGGTAACAAAAAGCTCTACAATCTTCTTTACCGTCCTGTTGATGAAAATCAGCTTGACATTTTCCTTATTCGTGATTACGGTGAGTATAGCGGTTACGATCAATATATGTCTTACATTGAAAAGGACTATCTCTTGCCGCTTAACAAGATTACAGATGCTAACGGCACAACTGACCTTTTCCCGAAGACAAACTATTTGACAGCTTCAGGTGCTTACGCAAGCATCAACAAGCTTATAAGAGACGAAATTATGTCGTCAATGAAGGTTAACAATTATATTTACGCATTACCAAACAACCACTTGTATTCTTCACAAGAGTATTTTGCGGTAAATAAAGCTGTGTTTGCAAACCTTGCAAATGAGTACAGCGTTAAGGATTTAACCGATTTTGATAGCATTGTTGCTTATATGAGCAGCGTTAACGCGTTGAACGATTCAACACTCGTTCCAATGTATAATAACGGCTCTATCCCCGCATTCGGTCTTGCTGACCTTGACAATTTAACGTACGGCGATAGCGCACTTAACGATATTTTCTCAAATGAAGAATTTGTAAGCTTCGTTCGTGCTTATAAGCAAGCGCAGGCGGATGGACTTATCTCCTCAATGCTTGGCGACGGTCAAAAGGCGGCTGTTGAGCTTTTCGTTGGTGAAAACGTAGAAGAAATCAATGCTAAAGCTGAAAACTACTACTTAATTCCTGTTGGTAGCCACAAGGTTGAATCAAGCGAGCTTTATTCATCAATGTTTGCAATCAGCACGTTTACCCTTGATTATGACAGAGCAATGAAGATTCTTAACCTTCTTGTTTCTGATTCACAAATCATTACCTTGCTTCAATACGGTATTGAAAACGAGGACTACTCGATTACAACCGAGAAGATAAACGGCAAGGACGTTGAAACGCTCAACCTCAATAAGGACACAAGCTACAAGATGAACAATCTTTATACAGGTAGTAGCTATTATACATACCCACACAACGGCGCTGAAATCGACGAGTGGGATGACGTTAAGAATGCAAACCTTAATATTGACGTTAGCAAATACGTAAATATCGGCTATTATTTAAGCAAAGCAGAGCTTTCCGAGGACGAACTCTTCTTGCTTGAGCAAAAAGACGAATTCGTTCAGCTTGCAATGAGCGCTTTCGCGGAAATTTCCGCAATGACGCTTGAAGAGTTTGATGCTTTCATCAATACAGTCAAGACAACTGAAAAGATTGAGGATGGCGAATATGAAAATATGAGCGACAGCTTAAAATTCGCATTCCAAGATTACTATTCAGAGCTTATTGCACTTTATAATAAAGTTATCGGCTAAATATTAAAAGCAGGTCATTTTTTGACCTGCTTTTCTCAATTTTCAGAGGGCTTTATGCTTAAAATAATATCTCCAAGCGTATCTAAACCCAAATTCTCATTACAATTCAAATCAAACATATAACCGTAAGCTAACCATTTTGCAGTTAAGGTGTTGTTTTTTGTTTTGTAAAAAATCTTAGTATTATTTACAAAAATTGTTTCAAATGAAGCGTCCTCCGTGTCAAGTAAGCTGCTATTGTTTTCGTCAATTATTGTTTGAGTTAAATTGACGGATGAGGCACCATTTGACCAAATTGTTAGTGATATTAAACCGTCATTATCGTTAAATATAACCTCATAATTGTTTTCGGTCAAGTAGCCTGGCGCGTAAACGGTTTCAATTGTTTTTGGAAAATCGTCACTGTCTGCGCCATCAATAAAAAATTCAGTAAAGGTGCCATAAACCTCTACGAAAAAATCAACGATTTTGGTTCGTATAGCAGTAATAGACATCATTACAGAAACAGTGATAATGATAGCGGCGGCAAGCGAAATAGCAATTCTTTTGGCAATAAAGTATTTTCCGCCTTTGCCGTAAATAAGCTTATGTATTTCATTGTCAAAATGCTCGTCTGATGTATCGCGGCAAGCTTCCTTTTCGATTAAAGAAATTTGCTTCAAGGATATTTCAGTCAGAGCATTTTTTATTATGAAGGAAGAATCGGTCATAACGTTAAATCCTTAAACCTTTCTTTTAATAATTGTTTTCCTCTGTACAGTCTCGTCTCAGCCGTCTTATATGGAATTTTCAAGATTTTTGAAATGTCAGCGGGCTTGCTCTTACAAGCGTAGTATAATGTCAAAACCTCACTATATATTATGGGCATTTTTTCGATATATTCAATAACCTCATCATATAAGGATTTTGTAGCAATTATGTTTTGAACGTCCGTGTCGGAAGGAGTTGCAAATTGCTCATCCAAGGATAAAACATGGTGCTTAGTTCGTTTTCTTATTAGGTTATAGCAAATGTTGCGAATGGCGGTAAATAAATATATTTTTAAAACAATCGGTTCGCGCGGAACGGCGGTTATATTTTTGCAGAGTCTAAGAAAAACCTCGTGCACTGCGTCCTTGGCATCTTCTTCGTTATTAGTATAGTAATATGCGGCTTTCAGCATAAACGGCTTATATTCTTTATAAACATCTGCTAACCATTTTCGGTCATCATCGTTATCAATAATCGACAAATAAAAAAGTATCATTTTGCGTCTCACCTCTTTTGATAATTATATCACAGCTGTAAAAAATCGTCAATACGATAAATTTTTTGAAAAAAATTGAAAAAATTTAAAAAAATTTTAAATTTTTGAAGGGAAAATGATTTTTGACTTGTCTTTATTTATAGAGAGAAAAATAATGGAAGGAGGTGAAAATGTGAAAAAAGCAAGAAGAGCGCTTTCTCTTTCGATAGTAATGATTATGTTGCTTGCAGTGGTGATTCCTGTGTTCGCAGCTGAAAACGGTATAACTCCGCGCTTTAATAACACAAACACAACGAATGCAGTATTTGCAATTGATGATAACGACGTGGGAACTGTTTCTTATACCTGTATGGGATATGAGGGTATAACATCAAGAATTGTAGTAGAAACGAAAATACAAAAGAAATTTTTGTTCTGGTGGAACGACGTTGACGGTGCAGCATGGTCAGACGAAGCATCAACATATTATTGCAAGAATTCTCATTCTGCTCAGCTAAAATCGGGAAAGTATAAAGCGATTATAACTTACACGGTTTACGGCAGCGGCGGCGCAACTGATGTTATTGAAACAGAAATTGAAAGGTCGAATTAAAAAACTTCCCAAGGGCAATTTTGCCCTTGGGTGAACCAAAGTTGAAAAAAGGAGGAGAAGCCAATGGTTTATTTTGTTAAGACACATAATGAAATTTTATCTTAGAAAACAAAAAACCTAAAAGGAGAAATATTATGAAAAAGTTTTTAGCAATATTTTTGACAATGTTGTTTTTATTTGCACATACAACCGCTTTTGCAGATGTAGGTGAACATATAAATGATGACGAAGACGGACAACTTGAAGAAGAAAATTCAGATAATGCAACTTGTTGCAGCGCTTTGGCTGGTTCAAGTGAAAATGTGATTTCACTGTGCAGCATAGAAGATATTTTAGTAGCAAATCAAGAAAATACAGTTCAATTTTCAGTTGAAGCTTCACAAGAAGTATTAGAAACGTATTGTGAGAGCGAAGGAATAAATATCATTTCATACAACTATGAAAATGGTTTCGTATCTGTTAAATTTACATATAACGGCGAAGAAACCGCATCAAAATTAACGGTCGGCGTGCTATTGGAAGATGAAACGGTTTTGACCGCAAACATGTATGTATATTCTTCTGAAAATAATTTGTTTATCAGTGGAGTATCATCGGATGATGCGTTTGAAAAATATTGCTCATACCTCTTAAACAATCAATTAATTGATGAAAACGAATATAAAACAATTTTAAATACGTATTATAAGCAATCGGTTATAATTACAACCAATACAGAGCCCGCAATGTCAACGGTTCTTACTCCGGGAACTGCGGAAATTCAAGCTAAATCAAAGACAACTTATCTAAACGGAGTAATTGTTTGGGTAGATGACAATTCAGAGCCGCATTTCTGCCAACATGTTAGAGTAGACGTATATGACAAAGAGGTTGGAGATCCTAAGCTTATTGCAACAACGTACACCGATTCTAACGGATATTACTCTGTTACGTTCGAAAATAACAGCAGTATTTTCGAGTTAGGCGGATATGATATTTATATTGAGGTTTTTGCCGGTGGAACATATGGCTACGTTAAAAAGCCGAATGGAGGATTACATTCAATTAGTACGGTTGATGAAGTGATAGAAAACGTAGATAACGGTTCAACCAGCCAAATTAACTTGAAATTTGTAATGAATAACAGCGCGAATATCGGTGGCGATTTAGGAAGAGCTTTTCAAATTTCCCAACCGATATCAGTTGCATCAAAGTATGCTGAAGAAATGAATGGTAGCGCAATGTCGGAGGTTTCGGTTGTTTATCCCGCAGATGGAACAATTTGTGCGTACAATGATCAAAGCAAAACTATTAAAATTATCAGCGGTTATAGTGAAAACGAAAATGTCATAAATGCATTTGAAGCATGGGACGTTATAATGCATGAATACGGTCATCACGTTCAACACGAAATAGGAATAGCTAACTCCCCTAAGGGACCGCATGATCGTGGCGAAAATAGTATTGATAAAGAAGAATATACGGATGAAGACAGAAAAGATAAAGGAACAAGACTTGCATGGGCGGAATCTTGGCCAACTGTTTTTGGAATAATGGCTCAACAATATTACATAAGCGAACTGCAAAATATAGATACGGTAGGGGATGAAAATTACACCGCGAATAATGGATTAAACTACAGTGTAGAAACTGAAGAATATTCTTTAGGAGAGGGAAGCGAAGATTCAATTATGTATTTATTATATGATTTATACGATGCATATAATGAAAATGATCCACATGACACAGTAGAACTATCGCATTATAATATGTGGGCTTATGTGAAAGCGTCTCAAGCGGTAACCTTGTCAGAATTCATTCAATATTTATACGAAAATGAATTGTGTACTATTGATGGATTAGGCAAACTTTTATCAAAGTGCGGAATGTCAGCTACAAATTTAACGGTTGTTTCAGGGAACACTCCTACATTTACTTGGGATGGATATGGCGGTTCTGTAAAAGAACCGTATGATAAATACGAGGTGGTAATTGCAACATCGACAAAAGAACTTTTAAGAATAAATACTGGATCCGCTAAAAGATGCATATTGACAAATTATCAATGGAAAGTTCTTCGTGATTCCGGCAGTAATGTAATAAAATGGAGGGTTTTATCAAGTGGAAACCGAGTGTATCCATCAACGGGACCATATAGTACAGCATGGCATACCTTTAATTTGCCCGAGATAACAACGATAACAATTAATTCGGCAACACAGGGGAATATATCTTCGTCGGGGGACTATAATTGGTATAAATTCGTGGCTCCTGCGGCAGGATATTACAAGTTTTATACCGAAGGAACGACAGATACAATTGGTGAATTGTTCGAAAAAGTGCCAATGTTTGACGGTAGTTGTGACGGAAGCTTAATGTATAATGATGATGGTCATGTGGATCCAAATGGAAATGTAGCTAATATGGGTATTGTATATGAATTGCACGCCGGTCAAATCGTTTATTTGAAGGTTTCCGCATACTCCACGTTTACAGGCTCGTACGTTGTGTTTGTAAACCAATATAATTATTAAGAGTAAGGGGGAAATGAAGGTGAAAGCTTTTATAAAAATGGCGTCAGCAGTTTTGATACTATGCTTGTTTAGTATTTTGATAACGTCTTGCGGGGTTAATATCGGTCAAAACGGTGATGATACAAACGGATATATACCCACAGCACCTGTAGCTATGGGATTTGAAATTTATCCTAATTGTATTCAGGCGCCGTATACAGATTTACGCTGTGCATACAAATTCGATAATTGTTATTACGATACTAACGAAAAGATTCCCTTTACGCTCTATTATGGTGCTAACGTAGAAAAAAGAGTGGAAAGCAATGAGTCCCCGTCGCCTATCGTTATTTCAATTACAAACGATCGTGGAGACTATGTGATATTAAAGGAACTAACGGTTGACGAGCTGTTTGTTGATAAATATGACTTAAGCATCAGCTATCAAGAAGAATACGACGTAATAAATTATAGCTACTGCGAGAACTTTGAAATTCCTTCTCATTTATTGACCGATGAAAAAGGCTCATTACAAATAAAAATATCACATTTGGATGAAAACAAAATTCAAAATCCTGAAGGGTTTGGTTATGGATTTGATTATCATACGGTGCACTACAAAATAGAAGGAAATACCGTTGCGTTGTCTACAAGCTACCTACTGATAGCTGACCTATAAAATGTTAATTTGGAACAGAACGTAAGACAGGGGACGGTGGTGTGTCTTGTAACGGTTATGGTATTTCCGCAGCGTCTACACATGATTTAGAGACTTATCTTGACAGTTTTTCTGGTGAATCAAATGAAACAGCAATAATTTCTGTTTTATATAATTTATACGACTCAAATACAAATAGTTTTGATAATATATCATTAGGACATGAAACGTTTTGGTCGGCAACTTTGGGTTCCACACCAGAGGTTTTATCCGATTTCATAAATTATATTGTAGATAACAATATTGTTAACGAAGATTCGTTAGCTACTATGTTAAATTATTATAAAATTAATTCAAAACCAGAAACGGTCATAGATTGTAGTTTATCTACATGTCCTACATTTTATTGGAATGCACGAGGAGGATCTAAATATTATTTAAATGATACTTTTCGTCTGATTTTTTATAATGAAAACGGCGTAGAGGTTTATAAAACTACAGAGCTTACTGCATCATATACCTTAACTCAAGGTGAATGGGACTTTATTATAGCAAGCTGTGGCAATAAATTTAGGTGGGCAATTGAGTCGTATCAAACTGACAATATAGTTACAGGTCCATATCGTTCTGTGAAATCAAATGTTATAACCATTCCATCATAAATAAGCAAGATTAATTTTTAATGAAATACACAAGCTTATATTGAATTAAACAATAGAATATGTTAAACTTATTTTGTATCAAAATTAGAAAGGAATGATTATGAGATGAAAAAAATTTTTTCTTTAATTTTTGCCGTAATATTATTAATTTCCTTATCATCTTGTGCGACACCTCAAGTCCAAAACGGCGAAGAGAAAGATACATCTGTTGAGGGCGGATTTGACAATTGTGTAACGGAGTGGACATCATTGTTTTGTGCATATAAATTTGACAGAAGCACATATGAAAAGGAAAATGCAACCTTTACATTATATTTTGGAGCATCTTTAGACGATAGAAATTTTGTGACCGATTTTGGAGAGGAACCGCAGGATCCGATTGTTGTAAGTCTGACAAATGCTGACTCAAATGCAAAAATCATTTTACACGAGCTTTTACCGGACGAAATTTTCGTGGAAGAATATGACTGTGACTTTGATGAAAATAAAAAAATGATATATAATCATAGCGAAGAAGTAACGATACCACAGGAGCTTTTGACAGGAACAAAGGGCTGTATTCTAATTGGAATCGGTCAAAATGCAAAAACCACTCCTAATCATGGCCATAACACAGCTTGGATTTATTATACTATCGAAAATGAAACTGTTACCTTTTCGGCAGATAGTGGACGGTGGGCCTCTTGAAAATAACAAGAAATTGATGTGAAAGGAGAATTAATATGAAAAGCAGAGCTGAATTTGTTTTTAAGATCCTAACTATAACACTTTTATTAATTATAACGCTTTCTTTTGCATCATGCTCCGCGTTTTTTACAGACACATCAACAGATAACGGCGATACAAGCACGGAGCCACAACCATCAACAGGGGGATGCGAACTACTTCCTCTAAGACAGGGGACGGTCTAAGACAGGGGACGGTGGTGTGTCTTGACATCACCGCTAAGCCCCAAAGATGCCTTCCCCTGTCTTACACCGTGGAGTAATTTTATGAAAAAAGCAACATATTCAGTCATACTATTATTTGTAATAACTACTGTGATTTTGGTCTCAAGTTGCGCAAGCGGCACGGAAAGTGATTTTGAGCCAAGTGGAGATAAAGTTCACGCTTTGATAAATTCAAGTGAGACATACTCGCTATATTGGTCATACAACAATTTAGATTATGGAGTTGGCTATGAAACAATTTATCAAATGCTTGAGGGAAAAGCATATATAGCCAAGTCAGATGAGCGCGAATTCGATTGTTTAATAACGTTTGACGAACAGTCCCCAAGTGCTTGCCCACGTTATACTGTTTCCGCATTTATAAAAAACGGAGATAAAATAGAAAGCGTTGGATCATTTGAAAAAGACGATATTATATCAAACTTTTTATTTGAAAACGGAAAAATCAGCTTCTATGTATCATTAAACGATAGTATTCTAAGCGGTGAGATGTATATCTTTGATATAAATGCGCGCTTTGATGAAGTGCACGAGGGAAGCATATACTTTGCAATACAGATAGAGTAAGATATGGTTCACTTGAGTAAGACAGGGGACGGTAAGACAGGGGGACGGTTCCTTGTCTCCCGAAATTCTCGCCACTAAAATCAAATAAAAAGCACCTCTGTGTCGTGGCACGGAGGTGTGTTTTTATAAAAATTCATAAACAAATTATTGACCAAAAATATCTTCCTTAGCTCCTTTTAATACAAAAAAATATTTTGAATATAATAAAATGAAAGGAGTTGGTTTTATGGATGAAGCTTTAAGCTGCTTAATGGAAAAGCAGGTTGTAAATTTATGTGATGGAAAAATACTCGGCTATGCGGTTGATTTTAAGGTTGATATTTGCCAAGGCACCTTGACTGCACTTGTAATTCCGGGGGAGAGCGGCTTTTTTGGTCTTAAAAAGTGTACTGATTTGGTAATTCCGTGGTGTAAAATATGTAAAATAGGCAAGGATGCCATAATTGTTGATATTGGATTTTTACCCGAAAAGGAGAAGGATGGGCATAAGAAAAAAGGATTTTTCAATTAAATTGTAAATTTTTTATGAACAGCACATTTTTTTCTTGCAAAATTCAAGGTCGCGTGATATAATTTGCGCGTACGCTTGAGAGGCGTATGAAAATATCACACACATATGCGCTTTGAAGTATTGTTGGTGCCGTAAGGTTGCAATAGTAGCGTATATGGTGGAAAAAACCTAAGGAGGACATTAAAATGTCAGTAATCTCAATTAAGCAATTGCTTGAAGCAGGTGTTCACTTCGGACACCACACAAGAAGATGGAACCCTAAGATGGCTGAGTACATCTTCACAGAAAGAAACGGTATTTACATTATCGACCTTCAAAAGACAGCTAAGAAGTTTGAAGAAGCTTACATGTTCGCTCGTGAGCTTTCAGCAAACGGCGGCAACATTCTTTTCGTTGGTACAAAGAAGCAAGCAACAGACGCTATCCGTGAGGAAGCTCTCCGTTGCGGTATGTACTACGTAAACGTTCGTTGGCTCGGCGGTATGCTCACAAACTTCCAAACAATCAAGAAGAGCATCGCTCGTCTTGCTCAACTCCGCAAGATGCAAGAGGACGGCACATTCGACCTTCTTCCTAAGAAGGAAGTTGCTGGCCTTACAAAGGAAATGGATAACCTCGAAAAGAACCTTGGCGGTATCAAGGATATGAACGGTCTTCCAGATGCAATCTTCATCGTTGACACAAAGAAGGAGCACAACGCAGTTCTCGAAGCTAAGAGACTTGGCATTCCTGTAATCGCTGTTGTTGATACAAACTGCGATCCTGACGATGCTGACTACATCATCCCTGGTAACGACGACGCTATCAGAGCAATCAAGCTTATTTCTGCAGCAATTGCAGACGCTGTAATCGAAGGCAAGCAGGGCGAAACACCTGTTGAAGCTGAAGAAGCAGCTGAAGAAGCAACAGCTGACGCTGAATAATTAAAATTACGGAGGTATATTATTATGGCAGCTATTACCGCAAAAATGGTATCAGACCTCAGAACAAAAACCGGCTGTGGTATGATGGAATGTAAAAAGGCACTTACAGAGGCAAACGGTGACTTCGACGAAGCAATCAAGGTTCTTCGTGAAAAGGGTCTTTCCGTTGCAGCTAAGAAGGCAGATAGAATTGCAGCAGAGGGCGTTGTTGATATTCTCGTAAATGAAGATAACACCTGTGCAGCTATGATCGAAGTTAACGCAGAAACAGACTTCGTTGCTAAGAACGCAACATTCTTGGAGTTTGTTCAAAATATTCTTAAGACAATCCTTGCAACTAGACCTGCAAGCGTTGAAGAGCTTCTTAACAAGCAGTACATCGACACTGATATGACTGTTGAAGCAAAGCTTAAGGACATGATCTTCACAATCGGTGAGAACATGAACATCCGTAGATTCCTCGTTGTTGACGGTGTTGTTAGCACATACATCCACGGCAAGGGTTCAACAGGCGTTATCGTTAACTTTGAGGTTGACGCAGCAGTTAAGAACAATCCTGCATTCGCTGAGGTTGCTAAGAACGTAGCACTTCAAGTTGCAGCTATGCCTGTTCTTTACCTCAACAAGGAATCAGTTCCTGAAAAGGACCTCGAGGAAGAAAAGGCAATCATTCTTGCTCAACTTAACAACGATCCTAAGAATGCTAACAAGCCACAAAACATCCTTGAAAAGATGGTTGTTGGTAAGCTTGGTAAGTTCTATGAAAAGAACTGCTTGCTCGAGCAATCATACATCAAGGACGACAAGATGTCTGTTGGCGCATACGTTGACGCTTCAGCTAAGGAGCTTGGCGGTTCAATCAAGGTTGTTGGCTATAACCTTTACGAAAAGGGCGAGGGTCTTGAAAAGAGAGAAGACGACTTCGCTGCTGAAATCGCAAAGATGGTTAACAAGGCGTAAGCTAATAAATATGAAACCGAAGGCGTTTGCCTTCGGTTTTTTATTATTGAAAATCTAAAAAAGCCACCGAATTTCGGTGGCTTTACGTTATTTGAACATTTTTGAATAATTTTCCGTGCTGTTTTGTTGCTTACTAATAACGCTTTTGATTATACCTATCACGGTGGTAACAATAGCAAATATCAGTAAATAAACAAAAATAAGTATCATAATCTTGTTTTCACTGCCGAAGCCGCCAAGATAAACGCTAACTACGAAATATGGAACGGCAAAGAGAACGAAATTTAAAATAACCTTTACCCAAAAAGGAATTTTCAACAGATATTTTATAACCGCGGTAATAATGCTGACTGCAAGAATAGAAAAAATCGTTGCCACAGACCAAATGTTCTTAAAAACGGCGGTTGAAACGTTAATTGTTAAAAATAGGTAGGTAAAAAGCGTTGCTGAAAAGTAAATTACGTTGATTTTTTCGGAAATATAGCATTTTTTTAGCTTGTAAAGCAAAAGAGAAAGCAAAAGTGCGGCAATATACGAAATAAGCAGCAAGGCGAAATTTACGCCGATGCTTGGAAGATGAGTGCCGTCCTCACCCCAAAACAAAAGGGTGAAAAACAAGGTGCAAAGAATAGATAAAACAGTAAAAGCAATGCTTGAATGATACAAAGCTGAAAGCAAAAATTTATTCTTCATAAAATGCACCTCCTTTTCTTACTTTTAATAAGATAACATAAATCATCACCTTTTTCAAGATGTTTTATAAAAAATTAAATTATGCATAAAATGTGAATATTTTCACTTGACATTATAATAACTAAAATATATAATAAATATAACGAATATTTATTAAAAGGAAGCTTTTTTATGTTAGGCAAAAGAAAAGTAAGAAAA
>JAZREL010000005.1:0-18091 GCA_045660785.1 Eubacteriales bacterium
GTAACGAGAAAATCAGTTGGGAAAATGAAAAATGAAAGTATGATTGGAATTAAAATAATAAGGCAAAGCAAGCGTATGCAATACTGAAACGAAAAGGCAATGCTTGCAGCAGTAGTAATGAGTATAGTTTTTTTGTTTGAAGCTTTTGATTTCATATTCATTCCCCCACTATCCCAAATAATATCCGCAAATGTATGGGAGACAGGGGACGGTGGGTTGTCTTAACCGTCGTGTCTCCTGCTTGAAAGCAAAAATAGCATATAAGCGGTTTTGCCGTTTATATGCTATCAATTTCTTTATTTAGTAAAGGCAATGTTGATAACTTTAACGAGCATTGTCCTACCGATTGCTTTCTAGTTTAATTATACATCATTTGCTAGGCTGTTGTCAACACCCTGTGGCTTTTTTATTTTTAGTTTCGTTTCTTTTTCTTTGGTGCAAAAAAAGAAGGCAAATGCCTTCTTTTTTTAGTTTATTCATCGTCCTCAACTTCGTCATCATCCTCGAAGAAGGCATCGATGGTTTCCTCAACCATTGCCCACTCCTCGTCGTCCTCGATTGGGTAAAGCTCGCCAAGGTCGCCATCCTCGTTTGGAGTGTAGCTTGCGGCTATAATGTCAAGCTCGTCATTTTCGTCCATAACTCCCAAAACGGCGTAGCTCTTGCCTGTTTTGTCGGAATTGAAGGTGAAAAGCAATTCAAATTCCTTTTCCTCACCGTTTTCGTCTGTAAAAACAATCTTGTTATCTTCCATTTTTAACTCTCCTTTTTGAAAGATTATATGTAATTATTAAATTTATTACAAGTGCGATATTTGTAATCACCCAAGTGAGCGGATGCACAAGGAACAAAACCGACATATGCGGCCACATCTTGAACACCGTAAACACCCACACAATTCTTATTCCGCAAGCACCGACAAGCGAAATTATCGACGGTGGAAGTGACGAGCCGTAGCCCCTTATAACGCCCGGTAAAACGGACATAATGCCAGCCAAGCAATAAAGCGGGAACGTAACCATATATCTTTGCCTTGCATAGTCAAGCGCGGCTAGATTGCCCCTTATAAATATAGACATAATTTGGTCGCCAAGTAAAAACGTAGTCGCACCGAGAAAAACACCTATTGTCGCCGTCATAAGGACGATATATATTGCGGATTTCTTTGCACGCTTCATTTCACCCGCGCCGTAGTTTTGGCTTATAAAGGTTGTTGCCGTTGAGCTAAACGACGAAAGCGTAACCCACATAAGCCCCTCAATTGTATTAACCGCCGTGCCTGCCGCCATGCCGTCCTTGCCAAAGAAATTGACACCTGTTTGAAGGAACATATTCGACAAGCTAAACGCGCTGCTTTGAAGCCCTGCGGGGAGCCCAATGGCAATCATTTTGCCAAAAATTCGCCACGAGAACTGCACGCCCTTTAAGCTGAACGAGAAAAGACCCTCGTTTTTCATAAGACGGCGCACGATGAGGAAGCAAGAAAGCATTTGCGAAATAACCGTGGCAATCGCAACGCCTGCAACGCCCATTTTGAATATTGCAACGAAAACGACGTTCAGCCCGACGTTTAAAAGTCCCGACAAAACAAGATATTTAAACGGCTTGTTGGTTTCTCCTGCGGTTCTGAAAATTGCCGAGCAGAAGTTGAAAAGCATACTAAACGGCACGCCTATCATTAAAATTCTTAAATATAATACAGCGTTTTTAAGAACGTCAAATTCCTCAGGTGTTTCAAGCAAAACCATAACGGGCTTGGTAATTATAAAGCCGAGCAAAGCGGCAAAAATACCTATCGCCACGCCTGCAATTACAGCTGTATCAATTGTTTTCTTAACACGCTCATTATCACCCCTGCCGTGGTTAAACGAGGTAATAACGTCAACGCCAATGGCAATGCCCATAAAAAGAGCTGTCATTACGTTATACGTGCTTGAGGTAGCACCTACGGCAGAAAGCGCCGCATCTCCGTTTTCAGAGAAGTTTCCGACAATAATCAAGTCTGCCGAATTGTATAAGGTTTGCAGTATTCCCTGAAGCATAATAGGGAGTGTGAAAAGAATAATATTCTTACCGATACTGCCACTTAAAATATCAACCTTGCGTCGCATTTTTTTCCCTTTGTAATTTAGATAAATTTATTATAAAATTCAAGTACATTGTAGCACAGTATTTACTTTTAAGCAAGTGTTTAGACAAATTTTTTTGAAATACTTTTTCACAAGCGCATTAACTTAATAATTATATAAAAAAACAGACCCTTCGCCTGAAGGATCTGCTTAAAAATTAATATGTTTTTACCTTAATTACTCCGTCAATTGCTTTTACCGCTTCAACAAAATCAACACTTGGTGCATCGGTAATTTCGATAATGGTGTAAGCCATTTCGCCCTTTGAGCCGTTTGCGAGGTTTTCGATATTAACGCCCTTAGCTGAGAAAGCGGCGGTGATTTGAGAAAGCATATTTGGAATATTCTTGTGCATTACCGCAACTCTGCCAGCGCCTGTGTGTGGCAAAGAAACGTTCGGGAAGTTTACGCTGTTTTTGATGTTACCTGTTTGAAGGTACTCGTCAAGCTGCTTAGCCGCCATAACCGCGCACTTGTCCTCTGATTCAAGAGTTGATGCGCCAAGGTGAGGAATGTTGATTACGCCCTCTGCACCAACGGTTGCTTCAGTTGGGAAGTCGGTAATATAAACGGAAACCTTTTTGCTTGCAAGTGCCGCCTTAATATCGTCAGCGCAAACGAGGTCTGCTCTTGCAAGGTTGATAATCTTAACGCCGTTTTTCATCATAGCGATAGATTTTTCCGAGATCATATTCTTTGTTGTTGGTGTTGCAGGAACGTGAAGTGAAATGTAGTCGCACTTCTTGTAAATTTCATCGTAGCTTGATGCTTGCTTGATTGAAGGAGCAAGATTCCAAGCCGCATTCGCTGTCAAATATGGGTCGTAGCCGATAACGTTCATACCGAGTGCATTAGCCGCGTTTGCAACCATACCGCCGATAGCGCCAAGACCGATAACGCCGAGTGTCTTGCCAACAAGCTCACCGCCAACGTATGCGCCCTTGCCCTTTTCAACGAGCATTGCAACGCCCTCTTGACCCTCAAGTGTCTTTACCCATTCAATACCGCCAACAACGTCACGCGCAGCCAAAATAAGCGCGCAAATTGCAAGCTCCTTAACGCGGTTTGCGTTAGCACCCGGGGTGTTGAATACTACAACGCCGTTTTCTGTGCATTTTTCAACAGGAATATTGTTTACACCTGCGCCGCAACGTGCAATTGCCTCAAGCTCAGGATTAAATTCCATATCGTGCAAAGCAGCGGAACGAACCATTATCGCGTCAGCCGGTTCAACGGAATCGCCAACAACGTATTTTTCAGTTGAGAAATTGTCCGTGCCTACCTTTGCAATTTTATTCATTAACTTAATATTTTTCATTGCTATCACCTTAGTTTGCCTTTGGATTGTTCTTTGCAAACTCCTTCATAAATTCTACAAGCTTTTCTACACCTTCAATTGGCATCGCGTTATAAATTGAAGCACGCATACCGCCAACGCTACGGTGACCCTTAAGGTTTTTAAGACCGCACGCGTCTGCTTCCTTTGCAAACTTCTTGTCAAGCTCCGCGTCGCCTGTTACGAAAGTAACGTTCATCATTGAACGGCTTTCCTTTTCAACAGGAGCAATATAGTAATCTTGGGAATCGAGATAATCGTAAAGAATAGCACATTTCTTTTCGTTGTACTTCTTCATTTCCGTTAGGCCACCCATATCAAGAATCCACTCGTAAACGAGCTTTGCAATATAAATGCAGTAGCACGGTGGGGTGTTATACATTGAATCGTTTTCTGCCATAACGCTGTAATCGAGCATTGTAGGAATAAAGTCCTTTGCCTTGCCGATTAGATCCTCTCTTACAATAACTATTGTAAGTCCTGCAGGAGCCATATTCTTCTGTGCGCCTGCATAAATCATACCGAACTTAGAAACGTCAACGGGCTCACTGATAATGCATGAGGACATATCAGCAACAAGCGGAATATCACCTGTATCGGGAATGTATGGGAACTTTGTGCCGTAAATTGTGTTGTTAAAGCAAACGTGAACGTAGTCGGCGTCAGGACGGAAGCTTTCTCTTGTTGTCTTTGGAACGAAAGCGAAGTTTGCATCCTTGCTTGAAGCCACACATTGAGCGTCACCGTATTTTTGCGCTTCCTTGTATGCCTTACCTGAGAACTGACCTGAAACGATATAGTCTGCCTTGCCGCTACCTGTCATCAAGTTGAGCGGAACTGCTGAAAACTGAGTGGAAGCGCCACCTTGAAGGAAAAGCACCTTATAGTTATCGGGAATTTGCATAAGCTCGCGAAGCTTTGCTTCTGCATCCTTAATAATCTTGTCATAAACCGGGGAGCGGTGGCTCATCTCCATAACGGACATACCACTGTCCTCGTAGCACATCATTTCCTTTGCTGCTCTTTCAAGAACAGGTAATGGAAGCATTGACGGTCCTGCTGAAAAATTGAAAACTCTCTCCATAATAACTCTCCTTAGATTTCTCTCAAAATTAAAAATATACTTTATTGTACTACTACACTAAAGTATTTTCAAGTCTTTTTTTGAATTTTTTTGTTAATTTTTTATGTAATATTAAAGTTTTGTCAAAAGTGCTAAAAATCCTTTTATTTCATCACTTTTTTTGGTGGTTTTGCACATTGAAGTTTTTGTATTTTTCCTATTATTTTACTATTAACTTCCTAAACTAAACAAGCCGCGAAAAATCACGGCTTGTTTATGGATTTTCGTAATATATTATGCACAGTCACATCAATATCAAATTATTTAGACAGAATAACCTCAGCTTTTTGAAGCAAGAAATGCATCACTATTTCCTCTGACATTTCATGCTCTATAATGTTATTTGAAATTTCAACGAAATATATAGTTGGCTTTTCCTGGGAGGACGGATTTGAAGTGGCAATTTTTTCGCACGTTATATAAACGTTTTTGCCGTCGGTGAAAAAGTCCCTGAAGCCAATATAATTGTTACAATATACGTCTGAATAAAATGCTAAAACGCAAATGTCATCGTATTCGAAATTATATGACCTATTGCGAATACCATATTGCTCGCAAAACGACTTCAACTCTTCTTTATTCGTTATCAGCCAAGCATCTCCGCTTCGCAATTCGCTTGCGCTTTCAGAAGGTATTGAATTTACGTCATACTCATAGCTTACAATGCTATCAGTTGTAACGTTTATTTCTTTTACCGTACCGCTAAGCGTATAATAATCACTTTTTGGCACTGCAATACAATATTTTGTGTTTTTAATGCGCGAGCCCTCCGGATACCCCGCACCATCAGCATCACAATAAACCGCAGTGATAGAACCGTGATAATAATCTCTATAACCAACGAATGTTGAATAATTAAACGTTACGTAATGCTCGTAAATAATTACCGCATAATAATGATTAAAAAATGCTCGCCCGGGATCATCTACGGCACTGAACAGCTCCTTGAACTCGTCATACGTTGCTATCGCCTTATAATAACAGCCGTATTCCTCGGGAAAATCATCCCCCTTGTACCTTCCGTAAATCTGTTTGTAATACGCATTGTTTATCTGCGTTGCTATATTTACTTGCGGCTTCTCTTCCTTTGGCGGCTCTTCATTTCCCAAGTCACCGTTATTGCCGTCATTTACGTTATCGTTTCCGTCGTTATTTGTATTATCGTTTGCATCGTTATTTTCACCACCGTCACCATTATCGTTTGTACCGTCACCGTCGACGTTACCGTTCTCGCCGTCGTCGTTTGTGGTATCGTCATTTGTGGTATCGTTGTTTGTATTGTCGTCGTTCACATCATCGTCATTTGTGGTGTCGCCGCTTACGTTATCGTCATTCGTGGTATCGTCATTCGTGGTATCGTCATTTGTGTTATCGTCATTTGTGTTATCGCCAACGCCGTCACTCGTGCTATCATCGTTCGTGCTTTCGTTGGTATCACTATTTGTTGAATTTGAGCTGTCGTCAACACCGCTATCCGTTGATGTTGACGGCGTGTCTGTGCAAGCGCATATCATCAAAGCGGACATCAAAATTGTTACCAAAATGAGCAGGTGTTTTTTCATTGTCTTATCCTCCGTTTATATATTTTCAAAAGCAAAAATAGCACATAAGCGGTTTTTGCCGTTTATGTGCTATCAATTTCTTTATAACGTAAAGGCAATGTTGATAACGTCAAACGAGCATTGTCCTACCATTTTGCTTTCCTAATTTCATTATACCTTATAAAAAGCGCGCTTGTCAACGGCTTTGGTGAATTTTCAGAGTGTTATCACATTATTATCAAAATCATACGATATTTTCTCAGAATTTTATGTATGAAATTCAACGCACATCTTTTTAGGAATATATCTACCGCTCGTATGCCATATAAATTCTTCCATTTTCAACCTTAAATAAATATCCACAGTCTATATTTGAAAATGCGAAAAATTTCAAGCTGCATTATCCGTGGTGCGTGAAGAAATGTCGACTTTGACCATTTATTTAATCGTTGCAACGTCAGCTTTTTTGGTGCAAGAAATGCATAACTATTTCGTCAGACATTTCGTGCTCTATTAAGCTTTTTGGAATTACTACAAAATAAATTGACGGTTTTTCCTCCGATGACGGATTTGGAGTAGCTACCTTTTCACAGGTTAAATAAACGTTTTTACCATCGGTATAAAAGTCCCTAAATTCAATGTAGTTGATACAATACATATCCGAATAGAAAACCAAAACGTAACCGTCTCCAGAGTCAATGTTATATATCGCTTTAAGTCCAAACTGCCCGCAAATCGCTTTAAATTCCTCATTACTCTTTGCGAGCCATGCTCCACCTTTTGCATTGTCTACTTTTTCTATAGGTATGTTCCCTATGTCATAGCGATATCCACTTAAGTATTCAGTTTTAATGTTTATTTCATATATCTTGCCATTTTCACCTATGTTCTTACTTTTTGGTATAGCAATACACGATTTGCTATTCTTTATAGAGCTACCCTGAGGATATAACGCGCCAAGCGCGTCAGAATAAACTGCAGTAATATTGCGACCGACCCAATCGCGATATCCAACAAAACTGGAGTGATTATTTGTTACGTAATGCTCGTAAATAATTACCGCATAATAATGATTAAAAAATGCTCGCCCGGGATCATCTACGGCACTGAACAGCTCCTTGAACTCCTCATACGTTGCTATCACCTTATAATAACAGCCGTATTCCTCGGGAAAATCATCCCCCTTGTACCTTCCGTAAATTCGCTTGTAATACGCATCGTTTATCTGCGTTGCTATATTTACCTGCGGCTTCTCTTCCTTTGGCGGCTCTTCGTTTCCCAAGTCACCGTTATTGCCGTCATTTACGTTATCGTTTCCGTCGTTATTTGTATTATCGTTTGTGGTATCGTCATTTGTGGTATCGTCGTTTGTATTGTCGTCGTTCACATCATCGTCATTTGTGGTGTCGCCGCTTACGTTATCGTCATTCGTGGTATCGTCATTCGTGGTATCGTCATTCGTGATATCGTCATTCGTGATATCGTCATTAGTGCTATCTCCGACACCGTCGTTTGTGCTACCACCATCTCCGTTTGTGTCACCGCCCGTATCACTATTCGTTGAGCTATCGTCAACACCGCTATCCGTCGAGGTTGACGGTGCGACCGCACAAGAACATATCATCAAAGCAGACATCAAAATTGTCACCAAAATGAGCAGGTGTTTTTTCATTGTTTTATCCTCCGTTTATATATTTTCAAAAGCAAAAATAGCATATGATCGGTAAAATGCCGTTCATATGCTATCATATTACTATCATATTAAATCAAGGTAATTTATTGATAAGCATGCGCACTGTATTACCGATTTGTTTCTCTCAATTTTATTATACTGTGCTAAAAATATGCTTGTCAATCATTTGGAAGATTTTTCAGGGTGCTCTCACTTTATTTTCAGAATAATAACATATTACTGTTTTGCAAAATCCAAGCGTTTAAAAATAAACGGTAAAGTCCAAATACACGTTAATCTTATATAATGAGTCGTTTGGCAAATGACCGTATGCCGTGGCGGTAAAGTCCATTCTTGTAATTTTTCCGTCCTTCATCGTTATCTCGATTTTCTCCGTGGCTTCAACAAAGGTTGCGCCAAGCGGAGTGTAGTATTCGCTTATGTATTTTGATTCATCAACGTGCGAAACTGTCAAAATGTAATTGCCGTTAGGTCTTTGAACTAAATTGGAAATATAATATTTATTGAAGCTTGCAGGGTCGATATATTTCGCAATTGTGGCCTTAGCGGCAGCCTCCGTTACAGCAGTCCTTTCGCTTTCACCGTCAAGGGTAACCGTTTGAACGCCGTTTGAATACTCAATATCGTAGTTGTAGTCTTTTGAGTAATTAGTGCCGCCCATCACCATATCCATAGTAAACCAGAAGCCGCTTGTGTCCTCACCATACGAAATCTCGTTTTCCTCATTTGTCGCTATGCTCGTATTTGGAATTGATATGGTTACGGTATTATCAACTCTTACCGAGCCGTAATTACTGTTTTTATAATCGCTGATTTGCTCCGAAATATCATCAAGGACTCTTATATCCATTTCCTTATAGCCGTTTGGATCAATGATAATTTTATCAATTTTGCCATACGAATATTCGTCCACTATCTCAAAGCTTGGAACGTTTCTGCTATTTTCTTCGAAAACAAATTTTGTTGTAACGGTTTCAACAGCGTAATTTTCATTTGCCTCGAAGGTCATTTCAATATCTAACGGGTCAAGACCTACTAAATCATCGTCAAGTCCCATTTTTTTAATAATTGTGTTTATTGATTTTTTAGAAAATCCCGATACGTCTAAAATCCACACGCCGTCCTTCTTTTTGAAGGTGCGCTTTGAAGCGTCGTAAACGTCTAAATCTATGCTACCGTTTTCATCCAAATATTCAATGAGTTCGTCCTTCGTCATAGCGGTAAAAATCTTTTGCTCTACCGTGTCATCATCCATATAGCTATAGAGTTTTCCGTTCTGGTATGTCTTGACGCCATACATAGAAGAATCCACCGTGAGCGTATCGCTATCCATTGTAAACGTGCTGTCGGTATAATAGTAAAAATCATCGGTATTAATGCCGTCGTACATAGCCCTTGCGGTTGTTGTCAGATTCAACTTGATATCATTTGCATAAATCACCGCATTTAAAACCTCATCAACGGAATACGAGGCTGTGTTCTGCATTTTTTCTTCAATACGCTCGTAAAGCTCGTCAGCAGTTGTCGGCTCCTTCGGCTCTTGGCTGTTGCCTACGCAGGAAGAAAACATTAACACAAAGCTAATTACTATAAATATTCCCAAAACTGATGCTATTTTTTTCATATTGTTCTCCCTTCCCTGTGTCTTACATTTTACTTATAAAGACACCTTTGTACTTTAATTTTAGCATAGTATGTAAAACTTGTAAAGGATTTTGTTAAATTTTTATGTAATTTATTACAATATTCAAAAGACCAAAAATCTTTGTATTTCTGCGCTTTTTTAGTTGTTTTGCACATTGATTTTTGCACCTTTTTTCATTTTTTAATGCTTTTACTCTCATTAAATACACAAGCCGCGGAAAAATCCGCGGCTTGCTATTTTATTATGGATATATTATTTCGGTTGAGTAGTCATTTACCTCAAGAAAAACAGTTGGCTTTTCACCTACGTCCGAAAGATCTTCCCTTGGCACAGGAATAAAATAAATATATGCATCGTCTTTTCCGTAATCGCCGTTTACAATATTTCTTTCAAGTGTAAGTGTGATTTCACCATCAACAGCCGAAACCTCCTTAAAACCGAGGAATGCGCTTTTTTCTCTCCTATAACACTTGATTTCGGTATCATATTTCACCGCAACAGCGAGAATTTTATAGTCCTGCAAGCTATTTAGAGTGTAAGAAGAATCTGTGGTTTCGTCATAAAAATGAAAATCGTTAATTGAAACGCCTTCAATATCCTTGCTGTCTAAAAACTTATTCAAGGCAGAAAGACTGTCAAAGAGCCACGCGTTTTCCTCCGCGATGTCAAACGTAGCTTCTCGCTTCACATAAGAATAGCCCTGCCCTATCCTATTTCTTTCAATTTTGATTTTTCCGTATCTGTCGCCCGTGCTTTCATACGAGCTTGGCACGCTTTTGGGGATTAAAAGATATAGGCATTTTATAACTTCGTCATCAGTTCCGCCGATATTTTGAAAATGTTTTTCTATTGTTATTTTATTCTCACTTCCGACATAATCCTTAGCTCCTATATCTGAATAAGAGCTGTTTGTTTGAATAAACAGCACCAAAACGTAATTATCATCAAGGTCGCTTGGTGCCACAACAGACGGCTTTTCAACAGAGTGGGAAAACTCATCATAATCAAAAATTTCATAGTATATACCGTTAAAGCTTCCGCCCAAGCTCGGCTTTTGCTCACCGAGGAAATCACCTGCATACAGCTGGGTGTAATATCTTTTTGTTTGTTTTGTAGGAGAAAGCATAGGGTTTGAGTGAGATGTGCCAAGCTTTTCAGTTACCTCGTTTGAATCGGTATTATCATTTATTGAGGTGTCATGGTTTTTTTCATCCGTATTACTCGGCGCACAAGCTGAAAACAATGCAAGCGTGCTTATTAGAATAAACAATGATAACGCTAACGAAATAGTTTTTTTCATATTTTCCTCCTATTCTTGCCTTACTGAAACATACCCCGCTTGCTCATTGATATCAACTACTACGGTCGTAAAATTGGATTCAATAATTGCGCCCGATGAATCATCTGTAGAAAACACCCAAAAAACATATGTTTTTGATAATATGTAATTTGCAGTATCATTTGATTCACTATAGCTTTCAATCATTACATGTGCGGTTGTATTATAAAACATATAATCTATGGTAGGTTCTAACGAATAAAAACACTCTATGCTTCTTCCATAACCATCTAATTCAACTGCGATTTTATATCTCACATCATACGTAATTGTAGAATTTTCATAATTTGTTGTAACTCCTGTTAATTTATGCAGTTCAAAGCACGAAAAATCACAGTTTTCACAAACCATATTATGGCCATCCCTTCGGCAACTTGTTTTAGCAATGTTAGACAATGAACAACCACAATTAATTAATAACGAAACAAAAATTTCAGTATGCGGTCTGTGAGAAAATATACTTTCATTATTCACAATTATATCATTAGAGGTAGTGCCTTGATCGTTTTCGGTCACAGAAAGACCTCGAATCCTGAACTTATAGTATTTGACAAATTTGAATAAACGACATCATCGCCTAAATCGGACAACCAAATATATATTGAAATATATTCATTGTTCTTTTTAGTTTCCATTTCGGTTTTAAGATCCTCAGTGAGCTTTTCTTGGTTGACTTCTGATTTAGGGGTTGCGCCCGCAACGATTATAAATGCCTGCGAGAGCAACATAATAGATGTTAAAATATCGCTAAAAATTTTTTCATAATAATCTCCTTTTAGGTTCTTTTTTGTTTTCTAAGATAAAATTTCATTGTTTGTTCTAACAAAATAAACCATTGGCGTGTCCTCCGTTTTTTCTATTTCGAGATTGTCTCTATAAATAAAGACAACGCAAAAATCATTTTCCCTTCATTTTTTTGAAATTTTTTCAAAATTTTTTATCCCTTCATATATGTAAACGAAATTTTGGGCAAAAAAGTTTTAATTTTCGGATAAATTTTAAAAAAATTGAAATTTCGGTGGTTTTACTTATTGCCACTACTATAAACTGAAAAAATTCAAAAAATTATTCAATTTTGGGTAAATTTTTCTAAAAAATCGTAACTTCCGCATTTTGCACAAAATTACGGTTTGAAATGCGCTGTATTAGCGCACAATTTTGTGCATTTTAACAATGGAGATTGTATTATGATTTCAAGCTGATATAATATTCGTCCTTTTTACAATTTCATTCTATCACACCGCTATTTTGATGTCAATGAAGGTAATGTGATAAAAAAATGAATTTTATCGCAGATTATAATAAAAAAAGGAGAATTCCAAGCAGCGCGGTGCTTTGGGAATTCTCCTTATTAAATTTAATATTAGTCAAGCGAGATTGGATAATAAAGCTTTTTATATACTTGATCGTTTATCATAGCGAGTGAGTAGATGAAAAGCGCCACAAAACCGAGTGATAAAAGCATCTGTGCCGGAATGAGTGACGGCAAAATCGGCAAATTAAACACCGTGCCGAAAAGATTTATCTTCGTCATTTCATCAATTCTCGGCATAAATGCAAACACGATGGGGGAAGCAACCGCCATACCCAAGGATGAAGCAACGGGCAAAATAAAGAAAAGCCTTGAACGCTTATTAAATTCCGCTACCGTATATTCCCTGTCGGCGTTTGGCAAGCACACCCCGATATAATCAGAGAGTGTACCCCGTGCGCTTCTTATAAGAAGCAGCATTGAAAGCGCAATAGAAACGGAAAAAAGCACTTGACTTATAATTATAAAAGGAAGAATTGCGAAATATTTCGTTTCCGCCTGTGAAATTTTAAGCACGCTTGCAAGGGAGTATTCCTTAAAAAACGAGCGCGTCATTAATTTCACTACAATATTAAATATAAACTGTACAAGTGCCACGGAAAGAAGCGCGAAGAAAATTTTATCAAATTTCACGTATTTTTTTATAATCAAGAAAACGTAAAATGCAATAAAGGCAAGCGGCAAAACGCTATTAAAGAAAATATCAATATTATCTATTCTTATTTCGAATACGAACAGTGAAAAGACACCGAGAGCAACAAGCATTTTTTTCTGAAGCGATAAATTGAATTGAAGCTCCTTGTTTGAAATGCTTTCATTAAGCTCGCGCCTTGCATCCTCTGCTTCTCTTTTGTTAAATGTAACCGAGAAGAAATAGGCTTCAAGCGGTATCCATACAAAGGTTATTACGCTTGAAAGAAGCACCGAAAGCAAAATAAGCACAGGGCGGAACGAGGAAAGGTCGTTTTGGAACGAGGAAAGTGGGTCGCCCGCGGTCAAAAGAATGAAGTCGGGCGCCGTTGCCAAAAGGAGTCTTAACGCAAAAAGCACTATCGTTGCTATTTTTACGATATCCGCGATTTTAAGTGCTTTTGCATTGCCGACTTTAAGCGCTCTATTGGAAGAATATTCAAAAATTTTGAGCAAAAACGGTATGCCGAAAACAAGCTCCAAGCAAAAGAAGGTAAACGAGAAAAGGAGCGAAATTGTATCGTCAACCGCCATCGTCGAAAGATACACGCTAAGTAGCTTACCAAGCGACACAAGCGCCACGTTTCTTGTGCATTTATACGCGCTTTTCGCCGATGAATCGTAGTAGGTATGCTTTGAAAGCATAATCATAATTAGTATATAACCGACTAAATCGGGAAGCACGTCAACGTTTGAAATCAAGGGGTTTGAAAGAAAAATAAACGCAATAATTAAAAGTGCTTTTCTCATTTTTTGCCCCCCTTATTTCTCTTTTGTGAAAACGCCTTGTTTGAAAGGTCATTCAGCTTATCAAACGGTGCAAAGCCCGATTTTTCCTGTTGCATTTTCTCGTCCCCTTCGTAGCATATGCGCATATACGCGCCGAAGATTATAACAAGAGAAAATACAACGGCGCCAAGCTTTAAAGCCACGTATGCAAGTGAAATCCACGGCAAAACCGAGCCGTTTTTTATTATTTCACTAAGTGCAAAAAAGACACCGCAAAGAGGTGTTAGCCCAACGTTTATAAATGCCATTATGGAAAGACGTGGCAATTCAACCTCCTTTGCAAGCAAGGCAAGCGCGAGCATTAAGGTTATGCTAAACGCGTATGCAAAAAGCTCGGTCAGGTAAAGCATCACAGGGTTTGGCGCATAAGCACCCGAAAAGACCTGTATGCCAATAGAGGTCAGCGCAGTTATTTCAAGAAGAAGTGCAAAAACGGCACTGACGATAAAAAGCTTACCCTCGTAAATCAGCTTTCTTAAGGAAAACAGAATAACTATTGCGCCGAGTGCATAGGTAAACGACGAAATCACACCCGAGAGCGAGCCGAGATAAGCGATAAAGAAGCCGATGAATAAAAGCCCGAAGCCCATTATTCCTCACCCTCGCAAAGCGAAGCGCCGCAGCATTTTTTGTATTTTTTGCCGCTGCCGCACGGGCATGGGTCGTTTCTGCCGACCTTGTTTTCATTTCTTACAGGTGTTTTTGTGACCGGCTTTGAAATTTTCTTTTGACCGAATTTCATAAAGCCCTCGTCAGTTGGCTTTACAACCTGTACTCTTTCAATCGGCTTTGCCTTTGGCACAACCGAAAGCACACCGCGCACTGTATCGTCGCGCACGGAAACAATCATATCGTCAAAGAGGTCAGCACCCGCAATTTTATATTCGTTAAGCGGATTTCTCTGCGCGTACGCTTGAAGTCCTATGCTATCGCGAAGGTCATCCATTGCCTCTAAGTGATCCATCCACTTTTCGTCAACGTTGCGAAGCAAAATTACGCGCTCAATTTCGCGCATCGTCTCCTCGCCAAACTCGTTTTCCTTTTGCTTCCAAAGCTCGATAGCGCGGGATGAAAGCGTGTCCTTAATCTCTTGTCTGTCAAGGTTAGCCGAGGTGAAGTCCTCGCTTGAGCAAAGGAGCCCCATATATTTATTTTTAAGTGCTTCAATTTCCCAATTTTCACGGTCAAGCGCGGTGTGGGTGTCAACCGCGTCGGAAATTGTGGAAATAATCATATCCTCAATTTTACCCTTCAAATCCACGCCGTTTAAAACGTCAGCACGTTGTGAATAGATAACGTTTCTTTGTTGGTTCATAACGTCGTCATAGGAAAGGACGGTTTTTCTGCGCGAGAAGTTTCTGCCCTCCAAGCGCTTTTGTGCGGACTCAATTTGTCCCGAAAGGATTCTCGCGTCAATAGGCGTGTCCTCGTCAAGACCCAAGCGTGAAACAAGACCGATAATTCTCTCGCTTCCGAAAAGACGCATAAGGTCGTCCTCAAGTGAGATAAAGAAGCGTGATTCACCGGGGTCACCTTGACGGCCCGAGCGTCCTCTTAGCTGATTGTCGATACGGCGGCTTTCGTGTCTTTCAGTACCGATAATGAAAAGACCGCCCGCTTCTCTAACCTTATTTGCCTCCGGCTCGATTTCGCGCTTGAAATCCTCGAAATATTTCTTAAATACTTCGCGTGCCGCAAAAATTTCCTCGCTAACGGATTGTGAAGAGCCCGTTGCGAGCATAATAGTTGGCTCGTCATAGCCCTCCTTGCGCATTTTTTGCTTAGCCAAGAACTCCGCGTTACCGCCGAGCATAATGTCAGTACCACGGCCTGCCATGTTTGTAGAAATGGTAACTGAGCCGTATTTACCTGCTTGAGCGACAATTTCCGCCTCGCGCTCGTGATATTTCGCGTTCAAAACCGTGTGCGGAATGCCTGCGCCCTTTAATTTTCTTGAAAGCGCCTCGGATTTTTCAATTGAAACGGTACCGACAAGCACGGGCTGTCCCTTTTGGTAGCATTTTTTGATTTGCTCAATAATTGCTCTGTCCTTACCCGCAATCGACTTATAAACCGCGTCGTTATAGTCCTCTCTTATCATTGGCTTGTTGGTTGGCACCTCAACAACGTCAAGGTTGTAAATCTCACGGAATTCCATATCCTCTGAAAGCGCCGTACCCGTCATACCCGAGAGCTTTTTATACATTCTAAAGTAGTTTTGGAACGTAATTGTGGCAATAGTGCGGTTTTCGCGTTGGATTTTTACCTTTTCCTTCGCCTCGATAGCTTGGTGTAATCCGTCAGAATAGCGTCTGCCGGGCATCAAACGACCCGTGAAGGTATCAACAATTACAACCGCGCCGTCCTTGATTACGTAGTCGGTGTCGAGCTTCATAAGGCCGCGTGCGCGAAGTGCCTGTTGAATATGGTGATAAAGCTCGGAGTTTTCAGGGGCGGTGAGGTTTTCAATCTCAAAAAATTCCTCTGCCTTCTTTACGCCGTGCTTTGTAAGCGTTGTGGTTCTCGCCTTCTCGTCAAGGATGTAGTCCTGCATAACGTCATCGTGCTCAACCTTCATATCAAGCTCTTTAACGGTAAACTTAGTGAGCTTGGAAACAAACGCATCGGCTCTGTCGTAAAGGTCGGTTGACTTTCTGCCTGCACCCGAGATAATAAGCGGTGTTCTTGCTTCGTCGATAAGGATTGAGTCAACCTCGTCGACAATTGCAAAGTTGTGGCCTCTTTGTGCCATATCTTCCTTATAGATAACCATATTGTCACGGAGGTAGTCGAAGCCGAACTCATTGTTCGTACCGTAGGTAATGTCGCTTCCGTAAGCGCGCTTCTTCTCATCGCGTGTTTGTCCGTGAACAACAAGACCCGTGGTAAGTCCGAGGAACTCGTAAACTCTGCCCATTTCCTCACAGCCAAGGCGCGCAAGGTAGTCGTTTACGGTAACGACGTGAACGCCAAGACCCGAAAGGGCGTTAAGATAAGTTGGAAGCACGGCAACGAGTGTTTTTCCCTCACCTGTTTTCATTTCTGCAATTCTGCCCTGATGGAGCAAAATGCCGCCCATAAGCTGTACGCGGAAGGGGCGCTTGCCAAGCACACGCCAAGCCGCTTCGCGAACTGTGGCAAATGCCTCGGGCAAAATGTCGTCAAGAGTTTCGCCATTTGCTAAGCGATTCTTGAATTCGTCGGTTTTCGCCCTTAATTCTGCATCGGTTTTCTTAGAATACTCATCACTGAGTGCTTCGATTTTATCAACCGTTGGTATTAATTTTTTAATTTGACGGCTACTGTAAGTGCCGAAGATTTTAGAAAAGATTCCCATTGTTTTCAGCCAAATTTGGCTTCCTTTCATAATTATACAGAATAATTATAGCACACTTTTCAAAAAAGTCCACATTTATTTTTATATTTTCGCGTTAAATTTAGAAATAATATTGATTTTGTACCGATAAAATAGTAAAATGGTTGCAACCACATGAATTGAAGCACCGCTTCATGAATTGCAAAATTGTTGCATGAATTGGCGCAGCCACGCCATGAATTGTTGCACTGCAATATATAATCACGCTTTGCGTGTATATCATCAATGCAAAGCATTGCATTAGATTAGGAGTCAAAAATGCTTAATATCGTTTTACTTGAGCCCGAAATTCCGCAAAACACGGGCAATATTGCAAGAACCTGTGCCGCGCTTGGCGCAACGCTTCATATGATTCGCCCATTCGGCTTTGAAATTGACAACGCGAAATTAAAGCGCGCGGGAATGGACTATTGGTTTCACCTCGACATCCGCTACTACGATAATTTAGACGAGTTTTGGGCGAAAAACGAGGGAGCTGAATTCTATCTTTTCACCAAAAAAGCTAAAAACACCTACACCGATATTACCTACGGCGAAAACCCGTATCTCATTTTTGGACGCGAAAGTGAGGGTCTACCCGAATGGCTTATTGACAAGCATAGTGACCGCGCCTTGAGAATCCCTATGCGTGAAGGGCTGCGCTCACTCAACCAATCAAATTCCGTTGCCATCGCCGCTTATGAATGTATGCGACAAACCGGCTTTAAGGGTCTTTCACTCTCCTTTGACGAGTAATATTTATTCATATTTTTTGCATATTCATTCATTTCCATAACATTAAAAAGCCGTGCATTTGAGGTCTCCCCTGCAAGTGCGCGGCTATTTTCATTTAAGAATTGGCTGTATTTGCTCCCCACAAAGTGCATACTTTAACGTTTCGTGAACGAGCGAAAAATCGCAAACGAGTGAGTGCGGCTTTCCCTTTGGGTCATCCTGCGAAAACGGTACGAAATAAACGTGCTTTCTTTCAAGCAAGCGGCTAATGCTTTCAAGGTTTGACGAGAGCGCGTCGTTTGTTGCAAGTGCAATTACAAGAGGTCTGTTCGAGCGCAAATGGGCTTTCGCCGCCATTGTAACGGGCGAGTCGGTAATGCCCCTTGCAAGCTTGGCAAGGGTGT
>JAZREL010000006.1:0-16569 GCA_045660785.1 Eubacteriales bacterium
TTGGAATTTTAATTTCCGTCAAGGAACGGCATTGATTGAAGAAGCTTGCAGGAATGTGCGTAACTCCCTCGGGAATATAGAATTCCTTTAAGCTTTGGCAGTTATAAAAGCCACCGTTATTTCCTTGAACCAATGAGGCAGGAAGATACTCCTGGTTGTGCATTACCTCAAGCTTCGGGCAATCGCCAAAGAGGTTTTGACCCGCAATTGTCGCACAGTAGGCAACGGTCTTTTCAAGTCCTGTTTCCTCATCAATTACTGTATGAACGGGGAAATAAATTTCCTTTACGTTTGCACTTCCCTCAAATTTATACTGACCGTGAATCTGGGTAACGTATTTTGGAAATTCAATTCTTATTACGTAGTCACATTCACCGTTTCCCCAAGTTCCGCCCGCGGATTTGTAGCCCGCAAATGCAGTTGGGTCAGCCGCCGCTATTGCCGCATTGAATTTTGAAATATTACCTGCGATGCTATAGTAATTGCTTTTGATGAAGTAATAGCATGGGTAAACGTAATAGGTTGGTGTTTCAGCAAGGTCGCTTAACACAACAACGGAGTCAGGGTCAGCTATCTTATATGAGGTTTCCTCCTCAAGGGCGTCGATAGTTGAAACGTATGCCGCTCTGTTTGCGTGAATTTCCTCAAGCGTTGGAAGCTTGTCAAGCTTAATAATATTATCCGCAGCTGAAACAGAAAACGCAAATAGGCAGACAAAAAGCATAGCCATAAACGAAATTAACAAAATTTTCTTTTTCATATTTTCTCTCCTTAAAAATATTACTTTATTTTATTATATCATACGCCAATGCGCTCTTTCAATATGGCTTTTTGCACAAAATATAGATGCTTTTTTTAGTCAACTAAAACAAAAACCGCACCAAGTGTGCGGTTTTTCATATTATTCCTCGTTTGGAATGCCTGTATAATTATTGTAGGAAATTTCGAGTGCGGTTTTAGTAGCCGAGTGCCAAGTTAACGAGCATTTTGATTCTTGGGTGGATTTGCTCGTGTAACGGCTCCCTTGTGCAAAGGGGGCTCCCACCATTGGTGGGTGGGGGATTGGTGCAATTTCTAAGTAGCCGAGTGCTAAATTAACAAACATCTTGATGCGTGGGTGGATTTGCTCGTGTAACGGCTCCCTTGTGCAAAGGGGGCACCCACCATTGGTGGGTGGGGGATTGGTGCAATTTCTTAGTAGCCGAGTGCTAAATTAACAAACGTCTTAATGCGTGGGTGGATTTGCTCGTGGTGTGGGTTGAGCATATGCTGAGTATAAACTATGCCGATTTGGCGCTCGGTATCTATCGAGCAAAGTGAGCCAGCCGCGCCGTCCCAGCCGAATTCGCCAATTGAGCAGTTTGTGCCGCCCCAGCCCTCGTAAATTTTAGTGCGCACGCCGAAGCCGTAGCCGTATTCGGCGTTATTGCGCCACGTGGAGAACTGTGCCATACGCTTTTCGTCAAGGAGATTTGTGCTCATCAGCTTAACGGTTGACGGAGAAAGGATGCGCGCGCCGTTTGGTGCAACGCCGCCCATTGACATCGCTTGAACGAATTTTGCATAGTCGTCAATTGTGGTGATAAGTCCTGCGCCGCCTGAGTCATAGCCCTCACCGAAGACGTAGCCGTTGCGCTTGCCAAAAAGCTCCGCCTTGCCCGTTGAATAATTGAACTGATATTGCTGAGCCATTTTTGAAAGAATTTCATCATTTATACGGAAGGTTGATTTTGTCATACCGAGCGGCTCGAAAATTTCCTTTTTCATATATTCCGAGAAGCGCACGCCCGTTGCAACCTCAACCACAGCCGCCAAAACGTCGTGGCATAAGCTGTAATTCCAACGCTCACGGGGTTGGAACTCAAGTGGGATTTTCGCAATACCCTTAGCCACTGCAACCGTCGGCGCGTAGCCGTTTGTTTCCTCGACCACTTTTCTGATTTCGGCGTTACCTGTGTCGTAATTTAAGCCCGCACTCATAGTGAAAAGGTCCTGAATTACGATGTCGCGCTTAAGCGGAACTAAGTTATATGAGCAGTCGGGATTGTATTCCTTTACCTTACAGTTTTTGAATTCGGGCAGGTACCACCAAACGGGCTCGGAAAGGATAAACGCGCCCCTTTCCCACGCGTGAAGCGCGGTTGCGCAGGTGAGTGGCTTGGTAGCGGAGTACATAAAATAATACTCGTCGCCCGTCATTTTTACACCCGCCTCACGGTCGCTATATCCAAAGGAATGAGCAAAAACCTCTTTGCCGTGATGGAAAACGCGAATGCTTCCACCGGGAGTTTTTTCCCTTTCGGGAATTGAGTCAAGATATTTTTCAAGATCGCTGAATGTATACATATTATTTTCCCTTTCAATTATTCTTCTACAAGTCGGCTCTTTTCGCGGAAGCGCATTGTCCAAGATTGATAGCGCAGGCGGTCAGAGAGATATTTATCCTCAAAGGAGTCACTATGCTGCCAAGTGCCCTTAAAGTCGGAGTCGCGCACCTCGGGCATGCAATCAAGGCACGGAAGCTGTGTTTTTGGCAAAATTTGGACACAGGGTGCGCCCAAAATCACTTCAATGGCTGCTTCAAGCCAATCACGTGGGCCGATATAGCTATCTCCCACCTTGATTTTAGGTGGCAAAAATTCGCCGTTTTTTATTTGATCGCACGATGCGATAATATCACTTGCATTTACGGTCACGGGAGTGTCTATTTCGTACGGTTTATCTAAAAATCCGTACACGTCCCCGCACAAATGCTCGCCCCTGCCCTGCAAGAAATCACGGCAAGCAAGCATTATGTCGGAAAGTGAGAGTGAAATCGGCTTTTGCATTGGGAAGAAGGATTTATTTAAGTGTTTTTTGATTTCGGGTACAAAATCGCGCTTTACTACTCTTTCGCCGTCCGCCTTAAGCTCATTTGCAAGCTCCTCGTAGGTGGTGATTCTGAAGCGTGGGTCATTCTTAATAAAGCGGATGAGCTTGCGCATATTTTCAAGCACCTTCTCGGTTATCTCGGTGGGCAAGTCCTCGGGCTCTATCCATTTGCCAAACTCAACCAGGTTTTCCTTATGGTAGTTTACTGCATCCCAAAAGTCGTTTTTTATAATCATATTCGGGTGGGTGTAGATAATCACGCGCTCACGTGTGGCAAGGTCGTCAAGCTTTGCTTTTATGTCCTCATCCGTTGCATCGCGAAGGAACCATTCAATGCCGAAATAGTAGTAAACGTGGAACATATTGCAATAGTACGCGCCCGTGCCCTCCTTAACGTCGCAGAAGGTGTCGGCGTAGATTGGAATTCCCATATCGTGGTAGCCGTACATCGCAACGTAGGATTTTTGGTTTCCCGGTGGGCAAGCGGAATAAACGCGGTCGATGCCAAACGTTTCCTTTATGTAGTCAATTCCGAGGGATTCTTGACGAATCAGCTCCGCCCTTGCCGCATAAAAATCCTCAATATCCGTATATTCGTTTATCAATGGGTGAAGCGTGTGTCCGTAGGTGTGGGTGTCAAGCTCGTGGTGGGAAAGTGCTTCGATTACGTCCTCTCTGCCCCATTTTTTGAGTTGCTTGGCAAGAAGCCCGACAATCTGAAAGCAGCCGCGCACTCCCTCCTCATGAAATAAATTCGCTTCATATAAAATTCCGTCCGCAGCACGGCTTGAGGTAAAATCCTCCGTGTCAAACGAAAAAATAATGTCTGTCATAATTTTCTCCCAAAATATTCATTTATTATATATATCATATCATTTCGCGTCCGTTTTTTCAAGATGCTTGAAAATAAATATTACAAATGACCCAACGATTTTTTAAATTCATATTGACTTTCACTCAATAAAATGATATACTATTTATAGTTCTTATATCATACCAAGAACTAATAGGTTGCTATGATAAGGTAGTACACCTCAAAGCTCTGACTGCCTTAACAGGCAGTCATCTTCGTTTATAGACCTTTTTCATTTTTTCACGCTTTTCACGGTGGTATTTTATTGATGATACAAGCTAATTTTCTATTATTTCTTGGTATGATATAATTGTGCATCGATCCAAGCCTCGTCACTCATAGTTGTAGCTCCCTATTATTTCTTGGTATGATATAATATAACGACCACTATAACATCTTGTATCATAGTTGTAGCTCCCTATTATTTCTTGGTATGATATAATAATAATCAACAATTGAATTGTCAACGTAAGGTTGTAGCTCCCTATTATTTCTTGGTATGATATAATCGTAGGAAGTGACTCAAGTTTCTCCGCGTAGTTGTAGCTCCCTATTATTTCTTGGTATGATATAATGTTTTCGCTCCTTTCAATAGAATTCAAGGTGTTGTAGCTCCCTATTATTTCTTGGTATGATATAATCCCAAAGCACTTTGCCATAGGCTTTTGAACGTTGTAGCTCCCTATTATTTCTTGGTATGATATAATTAATATCACCTGCCTACATCCGATAACCAAGTTGTAGCTCCCTATTATTTCTTGGTATGATATAATAACTGCTTTTTAGTCAGCCGCTTCCTGTTTGTTGTAGCTCCCTATTATTTCTTGGTATGATATAATCTCTCCGGGCGTTGCTCATCGGTGATAATTGTTGTAGCTCCCTATTATTTCTTGGTATGATATAATCCCTTGGTTTATAAATGAAGCGCATAAAAGGGTTGTAGCTCCCTATTATTTCTTGGTATGATATAATAAGCGGAATCGTTTTATTATTCACGACTTTGTTGTAGCTCCCTATTATTTCTTGGTATGATATAATCGCGACCAATTAAAAACGACTATCTCCGGCGTTGTAGCTCCCTATTATTTCTTGGTATGATATAATCTAAATGGAACAACACATATTACGAAAAATGTTGTAGCTCCCTATTATTTCTTGGTATGATATAATTATAATAGGCAAAAAGCCCTTAGATTATTAGATCTAAGGGCTTTTTGATGTTATTTTTTTGACTTTTTCGTCACAAAAAAGCTATCCGCTTTGGAAATTTCAGAAAATTGTGAGCTGCTCACCAACGCACTGTTGTTCTTCTTCCTTTGATAATTTTCCGACCAAAATTTCTATGGATTCATACTGTTTTTCAGTTATAACAAGTGATCTAACCGAGCCGTTTGCAGGTAAATTATGCCTCATTCTTTTTCGATGTTTTTCAACATCATCATTTCCGTTGCACACTCTTGCATAAACCGAAAATTGAATCATATGATATCCATCTTTTAACAAAAAATTTCTAAAGGTCGTTGCTATTCTTCTTTCTTTTTTCGTTTTAACAGGAAGATCAAAAAATACAATTATTCTCATAAATTTATTCATACTCGTGCAACACTAATCCATTTAATTCCGGCAAAACGAGGCGCTCCGCATCCTGAGAAAAGTTTTTGCCAAGACTTTGCACAACCAACTCGATTGCATACGCCGCACTATGCTTCTGCCCTTTATACATTATTTCATAGTTTAAAATAGTTGCAAGATCCCTTTTAACATTTTTATCGAAATCCAAACCAAGACATTTTTTGAAAACGAATAAGTCTACTAGCGGTCTAAAGGGTTCAATTAAATCATCTGCTAAATTAAAATTGTTTAGCTGACTACAGTGATGTATCCCAATCGACGGTTCATATCCGTACTTAGCAACAGTCCTGCAAATATAGCCCCTTATGATTGCATATCCGTAATTCAAAGCAGAATTTATATCATTTTCGTCTTTTCTCGAAAAGCCCTCTCCAAATAAATGTGTAAAATAATACAATGCCGCTACCGCTTCAACATTTGTGCTGTCTCCGGACAGCACCCTTTTTGTAAATGCACGAAGCTTTTGTACATCTTCTTTATCGATGCCACATAGCTCAAGACATTTTGCTTGATTTAAAATTTTAGATATTACTATTTCACTCCACATATTTTTCAGTTTGGGTTTGCTTTGAGAAAATTGTAATTCTATTTGTTTTCTTTGCCTTGAATTTTGCGAAAACGGAGTCATAATTGCACATGGCAGGTGTTTGTCATCGCACAAAAAAACACACACTCCTCTTTGCGCCAGCAATGACAGGGCATATGATGATATTGTTGCGGTTCTACTCTCTATCATCAAAATCTTTATATCCTCTATAGGAACACTGCCCTCAACCTCTCCACTGATGACGAGCTGCTCATTTTTTACGCCGATTCTAACATTTGAGGAAATCACAATGTTACGGTATGACATAATATTCTCCTATTTTTTAAGATTAAAGCTTTTTCTTGTTTCCTTGTTTACCTTATTGTATTTGCCTAAAACGTCTACCTCGTATTTTTCAAGCTTCACAGTAGTTTTGCCGATTGTTCTGGTTTCGTAAACACCGTCATGTGTAATCGCGCTAACCATAGCAACTGAAATGTCAAATCCTTTGTAATACAAAAGTATTCCATCCTCACCGTTGATTTCCTTTTTAGACGGTAGCGTGCTTCCCTTTTTGGTGTTGTTAAGAGAAATCTTCTTTTTGGAATAGTATTTTACAAGGTCACCCTGATAAAGTGAGAAAACAAAATTCTCGTCATTCATTTCCTTCCACACTCTATCTTTTCCGGCAACACAAGCAAGATTTGGGAGCTGCGCCTTTGTTGTATCCGCAACGTAAATCGGCACAAAATAGTATCCATCGTTTTCCACGTAGAAAACATCGCATCTAACCATTTTTTCGTTGTTTGCAACCGCGGTTTGGTTGTGAACGTCCACAAAGCAAGATACATTTTCGCATATTTTAACCTTTTTTACAACAGGGCCCCTGCTTCCGTCGGAGCGTGGCTTATAAAACGGCTCGGCAAACGCCTTCTCACCGTCATTTCCAAACGCTCTAAGGCGATTTTTCAGTGCTTCATAAAGCAATCTGTCACTATCGGGATTATAATATCCATCAATCTCGCCATCCTTATCAAGCTTCAGCTTCTTTAGTTCTGTTTTAGTTAGCAACGTAACCTTGCCGTTGTCAGCCACTCTTTTTGCTTTTATAGTCGCTTTGTGCGCCGCGCCGGAAATTTTATGATTACTCATTCTTGACACGAATGCAGGGTTTACATCATCCAAATCTATTTCCTCATATGAAGAATAATTCACATCAAAGAGCATTTTTCTCATAATCCGAGCATCTGTCTCCAGTCTTATGTTCAGCTCCTCAAGAAAACATTCCCACGGCATTGGAAACCTATCAATCGCCTCACCCGTTGTTTTGTCAATTTTATAAGCTCCGCTTTCATACGTTTCTTTATAATATGCGTATTTTTGAATGATGTTTATCATGGATTGGCTAATGCATCCAACCACTGTTGCATCCACTGCATGGTGCAAATCGCCGTTTGCTCGAATCTTGTTTATTCCCCAACGTTTTCTTACATATGCTGTAACCGCACCGTTTACAGCATAGACCTTTCTCTTTTTATCAACGTTGCTTGCTGAAAATTCAAGTCTTTGTGAGATGTAATTATAAAGATACGATGATATAAATTGTGTATCCTGTAAATTTCTTGATTTCCAGCCATCCTCGTCGTCAAGCTTTTCCTTTAAGAGCAGGAGCTTCTTTGCTCGCTTATAATTTTGGCTATTTACCCAAACTATAAAGCGTTCTCTCTTTTCCCCTTGCAAATATTCAAGCGGCAGACGGTTTCCCTTTTGGCGGTTTTCGCTTGATTTTACAAGAACCTTGTTCACTGTTCTGTCATCAAAGCTTCTGCTATACGGCACGATATGGTCAACGTCTACATATCCCGGCTCAAAAAGCTTTTCTATGGACAAATGCTCCTGAGAATACGGGCATATACCGCCTTGTTCATTCCACAGCTTAAACTTTACTATGTCCTGCCCGGTTGGCTTTTTCACTCCATAGCTCTTTATTTGCTCAACGATTTTCTCATTTGTCTTAGCATTTTCAGCAAATGATTTTTCAATTTTTCTTCTCTCGTCCAAATTTTTCGAAAGCTCTCTTGAAAGCTCGATATTAAGGTAAACGGGACTGATCTCGCCCATTCTTCTTATTATCGCATTTATCACCTTGATCGATTGTGATATAGAACGCTTTACAACGGGGCTTGTGATTTCGTTATCATCACTTCTTATCGCAGGCAAATATTTTCCCGCGATTTCACTTTTACCGTTTGGATTATATCCTGCATTTATACACGCCTTATCATATGTACACCCGTCTTCAAGATGCGGCAAAAGCTTCTTGCAAGCAACAAGGGAAAGGTGACCGTATTTTGAATAATTTGGCAGCTTCAAAAGCGCTTTCTTTACATCGCTGTCAAAATCATCGCCGAGCTTTTCAAGAATTGCATCATCCGAGAGATTTTTCGAAAATGCTTCACCTATTTTATCAAGTTGCTCGTGAGTCAGTTTTTCAAAGGCATCCTCGGAAACGTCCTTAAGGCATTTTCTGATTTCGTGATATACGGCGAGGTCCTTTATTTCTTTACTCTCAGATTTTTTGACGTCATCCTCATACCTCAAACCTACGAAGGTATCTTTTTCGCCCATTGAGCTTCCTAATATTTTTCTTATGGCTGAGTAGGTAATCTTATGCTTATGAGCGTAATCAAAAACAGCCCTGCGCTCATCATCATTTAATAAGCGTACGCCCTCACTTGTATTTATCCTCAAATGATTTATATGCTGCCACAAATTGAACACTTGGAACGAATACGTCGCTTTTGAGCATCTTGGCTCGCCTTGCTCAAGCGTGCAATAACCTATCATTTTTTCAACTTGGTTTCCGCTATACGGGCCGGCACCGGGACCTTCGGCGAATGAGCGCTGTGACAGCAATATTTCGATATATTTTTCCTCAATCTCCTTTGATGCAAATTCCATACCGAAGTTTCTTTGCATTTCGAAGATTTTCCTTGCCTCGTTCTCAATCAAATCGCGGCTGACCGTGTTTTTATAGTCATCTCCCTTATTTCTTTTTTGAATTGAGAATTCCTCGTCCAAAAAGAGCATTTCTCCAACCGTTCGGTACCCCTTTGATTCGAGCTTTGCCTTGTTTTCATTTATAGCCGTAATAATTTTTCCGTTAGCTTTATCATTTTCATCTAACGCCTTTCTGTTCGACTTGAATCCGCGACGTTGAGAAAGGTTAATCAAAATTCTTGCAAACTCGAATCTTGAAATGGGTAAATCAAGCGCTTTGCTTCTTAATTCATATATATCGCTTAATTTTCCGTCGTATAATGATTGAAGCTCGTTAGCGTTTAAAATTCCGCTTGAAATAATCAAAGAATATATTCGCTCTTTTCTGTGCCTTCTGCGGCGAATACGTCTTCTTTGCCCTCTTGCTTCTCTCCTTGGCGCAGCTAAGGATGCACCTGTTTTCGGTTGCTCTGCTTTATCAAAAATTCTCACGCCCAAGTCAGCTATTCTAATAGGAGTGTCCTCGTGAGAAAGTTCAAGCACTGACCATCCAACCGACTCAATACCAATATCCAATCCAATTGCGTATCTCATACTTCCTCCAAAAAAATAAAATATCCTTCAAATTGATTTTATCATATTTTTTTATGTAAATCAAGTGGGCAACGTCTCGGTTTCGCGACATCAAGCAGGTTGATTAAGGATTGTATTGGCTTTTTGGCAGCATGATGAGTAATCACGCTCACCGTAAAAAATCACGTAAAAAGCCGCGGAGTAAAATTCCGCGGCTTTTTAAAATGAGGTTTATTTCTTATTTGTCGATATATCACAAGTCAAAACTGCTTGCTATTTTCAGTTGAAATAAATATCACAATACGTAAAAGCTTACGTAGCTTCTGTCGTCATAGGAGTCGTCGCCTCTTAAAAAGACTTCCTTCACGTTTGACGGTGCTTTAATTTCATTGTTCATTTAGCTCTCCTTTTTTGAAAAGCGGCGCGCATATCCGCATTTGCGGCACAGTGATTCGCTGGCGCGGCGCTTGGTAAAGCCGTCATAAATTGCTTTTGCGCGTGGGGGGTCAAGTATTTTTTCAAGTGAGGAATCAAAGAGGTTTCCAAGCGCGAGGTTGCCGTCGGAATCAAGGCAACAGGGGACAACCGTGCCGTCGGCTAAAATACCGATTTGGTCGCGCAAGCCGTAGCAAAAGCAGTCGGCATCGGGGTCACATTCGGGTAAATTCGGGTCAGGCCATTCAAAGCGCTCCGCCCATTCAAGGAAAATCCTTGTGTCAAGGCGTTGACTGCTTCCGCCACGCCTGTTGTGCCACTCACCCGAAAAGGTCTTGTGCAAGAAATTCAGTATAGACGAGTTGTCAGCTCCCGAGCCGAGATTCCACAAGCGCAAAGCGACAAAACATCCACGTGTCGCGGCTTTTTTTGCAAAATCAACACAATTTTCAAGATAGCTCTCATCATTAAACGCATCGTTTGCCTCGGGCGCGTGGAGTGAAATGCTCACCTTATACGGCAGTACGGAAAGGAGCGCATCACCCTTTTCACCAAGAAGCGAGCCGTTTGTGGTAACAGCCGTTAAAAATCCCTTTTGGCGTGCTTTTTCAATAAATTTTGGGAGCAAGGGATGCAAGGTCGGCTCACCCATTAGGTGAAAGAAAAGATATTTCGCCTTACCCTCTATCTTTGAAAGCAAAACGTCAAATTCTTCCTCGTCCATCAGCTTTTTTGCCCTTTTTGTCTTGTGGCAAAACGAGCAATCTAAATTGCATACGTTGGTAATTTCCAAGTAAATCCTTTCAAGCATAGCCCTCTCCTTCCTTCTTATCAATAAATATATTTTACTATAAAATGAAGGATATATCAAGTATAAATCGTACAAAGCCGTTCATAAACACACAGAAATGACGGGGTCACGCCTAACCAAGCCCAAAATGTTTTATTTGATTTTTGCAAATCTGTGTGATATAGTAAAATCAGGAATATTCTAAAAAAATTTGCAATTCTTGTAACCTTTGCATCTTGTTTTTTGTCTATTAGGGTGAAGTGCTTCAATGCATCACTATGATAAATGGTGCAAACACGAAGAAAGGGGGAGCGACTTTATGGAAGACAGTAAGATAGTCGAGCTATACCTACAGCGCAACGAAAACGCAATAAAGGAAACAAAGGAAAAGTATGAAAAATACTGCTCTTATATTGCTAACAATATTTTGAATTCCGCGCTTGATGCCGAGGAATGTGTAAGTGACACCTATCTAACGACTTGGAATTCAATACCGCCAAGTAAGCCAAACAGCTTGAAGGCGTACGTTGGCAAAATTGTAAGAAATATTGCATTAAACAGGTACACCGCGAGCCGTGCAAAAAAGCGAAATGACGGAATTGAAATTGTGCTTGACGAGCTTAGCGAGGTTTTGCCGGATACTGAGAGTGATGGGCGAAATTTAACCGACGAGCTTACCTTAAAATATTCATTAAATATATTCGTTGGCTCTTTAAAACAAGAAACAAGAGAAATTTTTGTTCGACGCTATTGGTATTTAAGCTCCATAAAGGAAATTTCCCGTGATTATGGTATTAGTGAAAGCAAGGTAAAGGTTACACTTTTAAGAACTCGTGAATTGTTGCGAGATTTTTTGAGAAAGGAAGGAATTGTAATATGAAAAATGAACGTTTGCTTGAAAAAATGAATTTGCTTGACGACAAATATATAAACGAGGTAAAATTAGGAAGCAGAAAAAGAAAAATGGTAAATTGGATGCTACGCTTCGGTGCTTTGGCGGCGTGCTTTTGCTTGATGGTAGTAACAGGACTTAATTTATTCTTATTTATTCCCTTTAAGACAACGGTGCCTGATGTGTCACAGTATAAAAGCAGTGAATATTTTCCTATTATTGAAAGGATAAATTCACTTAATGCTAAGGAGCCCAAATATAAAAACAATTTCGACAAGATAACAAGCACACTTGCATCGATCGGCGGCGTGCTAGATAAGAACGGTGTTGGCGGTGACGTTTCAAACGGTGCAGTGGCTGATTCCGACTTTGCTCCCGACGGCAGCAACTCCGACGAGGAATATAATGAAATTGTCGATAATCAGGTTGAGGGCGTTACCGAGGGGGACATAATAAAAAGAAGCGATAAGTATATTTACTATTTATCAGGCGGTGTTTTAAGAGTTTACTCTATTTTAGGTGCTGACTCCGAAATGGTGGGCGAGCTTGATTTATCGCGCATTGAAAAAGCGAATGAATACGGCAAATACGAGGAAATCAACCTATATACCTATAACAGCGAAATGTATTTATCTAAGGACTGCAAAACCGTAACCGTTATAGTAATGGACGGAAAGAAAACAAGAATAATTTCTCTTGACGTTAGCAATCCTGAAAGCATTACGCTGAAAAACCACGCTTCCGTTGAGGGCAATTATTATACGTCAAGAATGGTTGGGGAAAAGCTTCTTTTAGTTACAACCAAGTATTACGGCAATATTGATTTTTCAAACGAGGAAACGTTTATCCCAACGGTAAGCTACGATAACGAAAGCCAAACAATGCTTGTACCTATGGAAAATATTGCTTGTGCCGACAAAATAAACAATAAGCATCATACAGTTGTTACTCTGCTTAATGAAAACACGCTTGATTTAAGCGGTTGTGCCAGCTTCTTTTCCTTTGCAAATGACGTTTATATTACCGACGATGCCATTTACGCAACAAACTCCTTTTACAAGGATTTCCGCGACGTTTCATTAAGAAGCAGGCAGGTTACCGAAATCGGCTGTATTTCATACGGTGACGAGGGCTTTGACGTTAAGGGCTCAATCACGCTTGACGGTTATATCAATGACAGATACTCACTTGACGAATACGAGGGAATTTTAAGAGTTGTTACTACTACAAGAGTATCTACTGTGCAGTATAACGCTTTTTATGATAAAAACTATTCAAAGCCAATTGAACCAAACGGCACAAGCGCAAGCTTATACTGCATTGATGTTGACAATTGGGAGATGGTAGCTTCCGTTGAGAAATTCGCACCGCTCGGAGAAACCGTTCGCTCCGTCAGATTTGACAAAAATTACGCCTACGTTTGTACCGCGGTAGAATTAACCGACCCTGTGTTCTTCTTCGATTTGAGTGATTTAAGCAATATCACCTACAAGGAAACGGGCAACATTGAGGGCTTCTCTACCTCGCTTATAAATCTTGGAAACGGATATTTGCTTGGCATTGGCCGTGGGGATGATTGGTCAACTGTTAAGGTTGAGGTTTACTGTGAAAGCGAAAGTAAGGTTGAATCTGTTTGCTCTTACGAAATTGAAAATGCAAGCTACGACACGAACTACAAATGCTACTACGTAAACAGAGAAATGGGAATGTTCGGCTTTGGCTATTACGATTATGATTACAAAACGAACCAAAGATACGAGGGCTGCCGCTACGTGCTTCTTATGTTTGCAAACGGCGAGCTTTTAGAGGTTGTAAACACACCTATTAGCGCCGCACCGAATGATATGCGCTCGGTATATATCGACGGCTATCTCTACGTCTTTGGCGCAGATGATTTCAAGGTTGTTAAAATATAAAATAAGAAGTGCCACGGAAATTCCGTGGCACTTTTATTTTGTCAGTTAATTTATCAAATTACTTGTGACAATCAACCGCTATGCAATTGACAAATCAACCGAGAAATAGTATAATAAAATCGGCATTCAAAGCTTTATCTAAAGAGAAAAGCGGTGTTTTTTCGAGGAGATTATTCATTATAAAAGCGAGGGTTAAATGAAAAAAATTGTGTTAAGCCAAGCGCATTTGGAAAAAAGAAAGCAAAGAAAGCGTTTCGTTTTGAGGGACGATATTTTTTGCACGATATTGCAGCAAAATATGTGTGTGAAGGATTATTTTGATTTTAGCTTTTCTTTTCCCGACGAAGTGGATAAGGTAATCGTGGACGGCATGTACTCAGGGGATTGGTATTCCGTGTATGAAAGCGAAATTTTACCGCTCCGAAAAAATCCAATGCTGGCGCGTTTTCGTGACGCGGGCATAGACGTTTTTGGTGAATGGATAAAGCACGTTCACGGAAGGCAAAAGGAGTGCTGGCTGACATATAGAATTTCAGAGGTGGACGTGGAGGAGGATATAAATCCTTTGCCGATAAAGGAAGAACACCCCGAATGGTTTATTCCGGCTTTTGGATTTACAATGAACAATATGGCTGTACCTGAAATCAGGCAGCATAAATTAAAGGTGATTGCAGAAGTGATGAGAAAATACACCTTTGACGGGTTGGATATTGATTTTGAACGGCACACTCCATTCTTACCCGTTGGCAAGCAATGGGAGAAACGGGAATGCGTAACGGAATTTATGAGAGAATTACGCGTCGAGCTTTTGAAAATCGGGCAAGAACAAGGCAGGGTGATAATGTTGTCTGCACGCGTACCCGATTGTCTAAGTGGCTGCCACCAAGATGGATTGGACGTGGAGGAGTGGATAAAAGAAGATTTGGTTGACTGTCTAACGCTTGGCTCACGCTCGTTTGATATTAAAGCGGAAGAGTTCAGGAAGCTTTCAAAGGATGTGCAGCTCTACGCGTGCTACGATCCCTACCACACGGTTGACGGCTACTTTGCTCCGCCGCTTGAAACACTGCGCGGAATTTGGTATTCCCATTTGCAGCGTGGTGCAGATGCGGTAGAGTATTTCAACTGGTCGGGACAAGGGAAAAAGGAAATGGTGGCACATTACGTGCAGCTTTATGGGATGGACCCGAAAAAGGAGGATTACGCGCAGTTCGGCAGCGAGGATTTTACAGGTGTAAATGACAAAGAATTTTTGGAAAAGCAGGATAAAAACTACGTTATTGATAGGAAGGGTGGCTATCCTTGGGGTATCGGCTACGGCAATTTAAACGCGGATAGACAGCTTCCTTGCGCAATAGAAAACGACGGACAAGTACAGCTATATGTGGCGGAAAATATAAAGAAAGCGAAAAAGGCAACGTTAAAATTGCTGTTTGAAGAGCTTTTTCAAATTCCCGAGGTGTACTTTAACGGACAAAAATTGTCTTTTGCGTCACAACCGCACCGTGATATGCAAGTGACTGCGGAAAAGGTACCACCTATATCGGGGCATCCGGTAAGCGTGCGTCTTGCTAACGGAGAGGATCACAGCAAGGCCTGCACTCTCGTCGAGGCGGATTTGACGGGCATGGAAACGGAAATTGGCTATAACGTCATTCGTATAACAACAAAAGCACCGATAAGTCTTGAAAAAGTGGAATTGGAAGTAAAACGGATATGAAACTGGGCAAGACGAAAAAAGCGATTTTATTTGAATATCTACCTATGGCAGTGACGGGGATAATCATACTTGCTTGCGCTATCATCTTTAAGCAAATGTTTATCAAAGTGTTACCGTTGTTTTTCTCGCTGCTTATTATGTTGCTCAATTCTCGGGCAAATCGTATCGGGTTCATTCTTGGAGCAATCAATAGTTGTATTTACATTATCGGCTACTTGATGGAAGGGGTGTACGGCACGGTCGCCTCCACCGTCTTTGGCATTGTGATAATGTTAATATCGTATTTTCGTTGGAAAAATAACGCTTATGGAAAAGCCACCGTGTTTCGTCGGTTTAGTGCGCGTGGACGCGTGTTGCTTGCTTTGGTTTTGTGCGCAGTGTGGGCAGCGACATCCTTTACTCTCTCAAAAATAGGCGGCACAGCAACAGCGATTGACGGCTTGACCATGGTTTTGGGCTTTGCCACGAACATACTAACCATCGTTGCCTATGTGGAAGCGCCCTTTTTAAATATCATTAGCGGGCTTTGCCAATTCGCGCTTTGGGTGCAAATCGTATTTATCAACGGAAATTACGCCGCCATGACATATTTGGTGTATAACGTATATTGTACATATATGATAATACGCACGTTTTATCGTTGGCACACACTCTACAAAGAGCAAAGGCGCTGACATCGTTGTAAGTGCCTCACGTTCAAATTTAATTTTAACAAAAAAATTGGACACATCATCGTGGTTTTACCCAAAATGATGTGTCTTGTTTTTTCTTTAAATAGAACGGGAGGGGCAAGCCCCTCCCCTACTATTTTATTGTGCTTTTTGTTCTATCGGTGCTATTGCGCCCTCTCGAATTATTTATTGCTTTCTTCGATAGCAACAGCAACTGCAACAGTCATACCAACCATTGGGTTGTTACCTGCGCTGAATCAGCGGAAAAGAGTTATAAGGCACCCATAAGGGAAACGGTGCCTACATCGGTCTATGATTGTGCAGTTCTTCCGTGCCATCTTGTTCTGTATATGGAAGGGATCACCGTTCTGATGAAGGGGGTCCCTTTTTTGTGCTTGTCCCTTGACAGGTTAGTGAAGATATGTTACTATTTAGATATATTGAGCGGAAGGAGAAATGGTTATGAAAAAAGTCAGATTCAATCAGGATTGGTTCTTTACGTTTGAAAATACCTTGGATGCGTTCAATACCTTCGGGTTTGACAAGTACAGCGATGCGGCAGGCGCAGCGGCACGTTTTTATGACTACAGTAATTGGCAGGCGGTGGAGCTTCCCCACGATTGGACGCTTTCCCTGCAAAAAACACCGCTTGCCAACACCTTTGCCGGGGCCTATCCGAATACGTCTTAC
>JAZREL010000007.1:0-24328 GCA_045660785.1 Eubacteriales bacterium
TTATTGGTTGAATACTTTGCGAAAGCTTTGTATATTATTTTTTTAGAGGAGAGAAAACATGTTTGAGGACAAGACACTGGTATGCAAGGATTGCGGAAATGAATTCATTTTCACAGCCGGAGAGCAAGAGTTTTATGCAGAGAAGGGACTCGTAAACGAGCCAAAGAGATGCAAAGCATGCCGCGATGCCAAGAAGAATGCTGCGAAAGCACCAAGAGAGCTTTTTACAACAGTTTGCGCTGAGTGTGGAAAAGAAGCAAAGGTTCCTTTCCAACCAAACAACGAAAAGCCGGTTTACTGTAGCGAATGCTACGCTAAAAAGACAGCCGCTGTTGAGGAATAATAGCATATAAAAAGCAAGAAAGTTTAGCTTTCTTGCTTTTTGTTTTTAGGGAATAGGGGATAGGAGATAGTGAATAGGGAATAGAAAGCAGGGGAGCTTAAAATCCCCTGCTTTTTATAGTAAATTTTGTGTAAATCAGTTGTCATTTGCCGTCTTTTTATAATGCTTAAAGGTCATTTTTATGTTTTCTGTCTCGATTTCGTAGTCACCAAAGAAGCCGCGGAATGATGCGTATCCGTTTTCGTCTGTTGTGACGGTAAGGGACGTGTGCCATTCGTGATTAATAAGGTTATTGAGGCGCACAAAGGATGGCTTAGGGCTTAAATCAAAGCGCAAAAGTCCACCGTAGTAACGGTTTTCGCCAACGGTCATATCGCCAAGTGATCTTGCGATATTTTCAGGCGTTGGATTTTCAACGTAGGCGTATCCGTCAACCAAGTTCCAATAAATGATCTGCTCGCACGCGGGGAATGAGAACCACACGCGGTATAAATTTTCAATAATTTCGGCTTGAATTTCCTCGTCGCGCGGCTCGTTTGAGTACGCGGGAATTGTAATTTCCGTTATCTGCAGACAATTTATAAGCTTTGAATAAAATTCAAGATAATTGTAGAGGTTGGTGGGGCAATAAAGTGAGCTTGCACGCTCAATTTCACGCTCTCTGTCGTAAAACATATGGAATTGCATTCCGATTGCGTCGATTCTTGCGCCCTTTAAGAGTGCGTTTTCTATGTATGAATAGTATTTTGAAGCGGAGGGGCGGCGCACCTGGCACCAAACGTCCTCTGTTGCTTCGTTTATAACAAGCTGATTGTTCGAAAAATACTTATCCGCCTCCTTGAAGCACCAATCTATATAGTCGGGCGAATCGTAAAAGCTTGTTATTCCGTGCCACCAAAACATTTCGTTTGTAACCTCAATGGTCTTAATATCCTTGCTGTATCGCTCGGAAATCTCCTTATACCGTCTTGATAGCTCCTTTTTTACCTCATCGACACCACAGTCCTTTAGCCAGCTTGGAAAATGATGCTCGTAGGCAAGGGCATGCTCACGCGGCTCAATTCCGTTTTCACGGCAAAACTCTATACATAAATCAATTGGCGGACGGCGGTAAAATTTTTCGCTGTCTTTTTCGTAGCGCACCTCGCCCTTTCTCGGCTCAATTGAATTCCAATAAAAGGGAAGCGTTGCCATATTGAAAAGCTCGCAAAAGCGCTTCTTATATTCTCTGTTTTTCTTTTCGGTTTCAAGCTCGTTTAGCATAAACAGATTGGCGCCGAAGCGAAATTCGTGACTTCTTTGTCTGATTTTTACCTCTTTATTTTTAAGCGGCAAGCCGTTTTCGTCGACAATAAGCACGCGTGCATTTCCCTTGCGGTATTTTTCCGTGTTTTCCTTAACCACGGTGTCAAGAAAATCGCGCTCTTTCTCAAAAAATTTCAATACGTTTTCACGGATATACATATTTTCACCTCGCTTTGCCTTATTATACCATAAAATGCGGGGAAAGCAAACACTTTTCAAATTATTGCTACTGTTTTAATGTTTGTTTTCTTTAATATATACGCGCGAAAATAAAAATATTACTGTACAAATGAAAAAAGTTGTGATATAATTAGTGTGAATATCTATGTATAACTATTTTGTGAGGTTTATTATGGCTTACAATAATCAAAACCGTCGCCCGTTTAAGAAAAACGATGGCGGCTTTAAGGGAAACGACAGAAAATTTGAGAAAAAGCAAAACGGCGGCGCGGGTGGCGGCTTCGGCGGCGCGGGCAGTGGCTTTAGCGGCTTCGGCGGCGACGCTTCCTTTGAAAAGGAGGATGACGGCGTTGTCGTTGGCAGAAATGCCGTACGTGAGCTGCTTAAGAGTGAGCGCGGTATTGAAAAGATATACGTAAAGAAGGGTGGCAGCCACGAGGGCTCTATCACCGTTTTGGTGGCGGAGGCAATTCAGCGCGGTATTGCCGTTGTTGAAGCGGAGGCACAAAAGCTTGATGCACTCGCGCAAGGTGCAAACCATCAGGGCATTGTTGCAATTGCCGCTTTGAAGGAATATTCCACGGTTGACGATATGCTCGAGCTTGCAAACGAGCGTGGAGAGAAGCCGTTTCTTGTTATTGCGGACTCAATTGAGGACCCACATAACCTCGGTGCATTAATCAGATGTGCCGAATGTGCAGGCGCGCACGGAATTATTATTCCAAAAAGACGCGCGGTTGGCATCACTCCAACGGTATATAAATCATCGGCAGGCGCAATTGAGCATATGCTTATTGCAAAGGTTTCAAATATTGCCACAACCGTTGAGCAGCTAAAAAAGAAGGGTGTTTGGATTTTTGCTGCTGAGGCGGGCGGTGCACCATACTACGAAACGGATTTTGACTGTGCCTGCGCCATTGTCCTTGGCTCAGAGGGCAACGGAGTTTCAAGAATTGTTAAAGAAAACAGTGACTATATAGTTTCAATTCCAATGTACGGCAAGGTGAATTCCTTGAACGTGTCAACGGCGGCATCCGTTATTCTTTGCCACGTGGCGCGCGTACAAAAGGGAAAATAAGAAAGGAGAAGAAATGGACGAAAAGAAATTTGAGCTTGAGGGCGAGGGTGAGCTTTCACAGTATAGCTCGGCGGAGCTTTCAATTGACTCAGACGCATCTGATGCATCAATCAAGCTTAGCGACACCCTTGACGACACGGACGAGCTTGTTTCACCTGACCGTACGATATTTACCAAGGTTACAAAGCAGCTTAATAAGCCCGAGCGCCATTATGGCTACGCCGCGACCTTCCACGGCGGTGAAAATGAGAAGGAAAGCTTTAAGCTTGACGAGCAGTATGCAAGCTCCACCGATGCCGACAAGCAGTTTAAGAAGGCGTTTGGTATTAGCGAAACTGGCTCCTTTAAGACTATTTCCACAGAGGGGAGCGAGGAGGGCGACTTCGGCAAGGACAACATCCATTCCGACGATTACGAATATACCGATATTGCACAAAGGGCGGAAATCCGCGATATGTATAAATATGCAAAGCGCGGCGTGACAAGAAGATTTATTTTTGCAACCGTTATCGCCTCATTCGTATTCCTTTTAGAGGTTGTTTTCCCGCTATTTAACGCAAATTGGCACCCGATTTTTGAGTATTTTGACGTTGCGCGTCATCCGTATATACATATGCTTGTAAGCTTTATTTTGCTTGTTGGCTGCGCCGTTTGCGCAAGAGAGCAGATATATCACGGCACACGCTCTGTTTTTAATAAGGAGTTTTTACCCGAGAGCTGTGTTCCTTTTGTTTTTCTTGCAACGCTTTTACAGCTTGCCACCTCGCTTGTATGTGAGCTTTTCTTACATAATTTCGACGTGAAGCTTTTCACGCTTCCTGCCGTGCTTACAATGCTCGGAAGCTTGATTTATACAATCTTTAACATTAAAAGAGAGCGTTACGGCTTTGATATACTTAGTGTTAACAGGTCAAAATTCGTGCTTGAAAAGGTTAACGAAAATACCGCAGAGGCAGAGTACGACACGTTTACGACAACCTCAAGCGGTCAATTTACGGGAAAAATTGCGCGTGTTGCCAAAACACCGTTTGTTAAGAACTATTTCCTTAACACAAATTCACCCGTTACAACCTCAAAGTTCCTAAAGCCATACTACGTATTCACGCTTATTGTGCCGTTTGTTTTGGCAATTATCTTTGCGTTTATCGCAATTAAGGAGCCGGTTGAATTTAAGCCGCTTGTGGCAGCATATGACGCGCTTAACGTGTTCTTTGCGGGAGTACAGCTTATTTTGCCTGTTGGAATTTTGTTTATTTACAGTGTGCCGTTCTTGCTTGCAAATACCGCGCTTGACAGTGACGGTGTTTCCATCATCGGTGAGGAGGCAATCGGCGAGTTTTCCGAAATTGAGGCAATTGTTGTAAACGATACAACCGCATTCCCACCCCGTAACGTTAAAATCAAGAACATTATGGGCTATAACGACTATACAATCGAGAAAATTACATACCTCGCGGCAAGCGGCTTTTCCGTTATCGGCGGCCCACTTGCTGACGTTTTCGACGCGGTTTTGAACGATGCAATGCCAAAGAGCCAAAGGACGAAGTTTGTTTGCTCGGGCAGAAGTTATTTAAGCGTTAGCGTTGACGGCCAAAGCGTGATTTTTGCCGATAAATACGGTATGACCGCGCAGGGCATCGAGGTTGGAAGCGAGCGCGAGGACAAAACCGATATGGCGGTTATGTATATGGCGTGCAACGGTATTTTGTGCTCGAAAATGTATATAAAATACGAGCTTAATCAGCAGTTTGTCAAGGCAACGAAGAAGATGAACGCCAGGTCCTTGGCAATAGGTATAAGAACCTTTGACCCGAATATAAATAACGATTTAATCAAGCGTCTTGGCGGCTTCTCCAAAAAAGAGGTGCGCGTTATTAAGCTTGAGGCGTATGACGATATTCCGTCGAGCACTCATAGATGCGACGGCAAAATTATCTCTAAGCAAACCTCATCAGCACTCCTTCGCGCAATAACGATGTGCCGCAGAATAGTAAGAACCAGAAAGGTATTAAAGGCAGTCGGTGTTTTATGCTCGCTTGCGGGCGCAATATACGTTGGACTTAACGTTTTCGGTATAGTTGACGTATTTAATTCAGCTGTTGTATCGCTCCTTTACGCGATATCTGCACTGTCTATGTATATAATCACCGTTTTAATGATGCCGAGTAAAAAATAATGCAAAAAAATATCAGTACAATATTAAAATCCGTCTCCAAGCCCGCAAGATACACGGGCGGAGAGTTCGGACAAATCATCAAGGATAAGGAAAAAATAAAGACAAGAATTGCGTTTTGCTTCCCCGATACCTACGAAATAGGTATGTCAAACCTTGGTATGAAGATTCTTTACGGCGCACTTAACGAGCTTGACTACGTTTGGTGCGAAAGATGCTTCGCGCCTTGGCCCGATATGGAGGAGAAGATGCGCCAAAACGGTATTGCGCTCTTTACGCTTGAATCAAAGGACGAAATTAAGGACTTTGATATTATGGCAATTTCAATGCAGTACGAGCTTTGCTATACCACCGCTATAAATATGATAGACCTAGCAGGCCTTAACGTATGGGCGGCTGAGCGCGGCGAGAACGACCCGATAATCTTGGGCGGCGGCCCTTGCGCTTATAATGCCGAGCCGGTGGCGGATTTCTTCGATATTTTCAGTATCGGTGAGGGTGAGGAAGCACTTGTTGAGCTTGCCGAGCTTTACACGAAAATGAAGGAAAGCGGCACATACACAAAAAGCGCGTTTTTGCGTGAGGCATCTCACTTAGAGGGCTTTTACGTTCCTTCACTTTATAACGTGGAGTATAACGAGGACGGCACGATAAGCGTTTTTGAGCCGAAATATGACGACGTTCCAAAGAAGGTTGTAAAGCGTATAGTAAACGACCTAAACACCTCATATTTCCCCTTAAAGCCCGTTATGCCGTACATTGAAACCGTGCACGACAGAATTATGCTTGAAACCTTCCGCGGCTGTATTCGCGGCTGTCGCTTCTGCCAAGCGGGTATGGTTTACCGCCCTGTAAGAGAGAAGAGCGCAGAGGTATTAAACAAGCAGGCGCAGGAAATTTACAAGAACACGGGATATAACGAAATTTCCCTTACCTCACTTTCCATAAGCGACTATTCTTGCTTGCACGAGGCAACAGACTTGCTCCTTGATTGGACGAATGAGAAAAAGATAAATCTTTCGCTCCCTTCGCTCCGTGCGGACAGCTTCACGCGTGAGCTTATGCGTAAAATCTCGGGCGTGCGCTCAAGCGGCCTTACCTTTGCACCCGAGGCAGGTACACAGCGCCTTCGCGATGCGATAAACAAAAATCTTTATGAAAGTGACCTATTAAACGCCGTTCACCTCGCCTTTGAGGGCGGCAAAAATCAGGTTAAGCTTTATTTTATGAACGGCTTGCCAACCGAAACCTACGAGGACATTGAGGGCATTTCCAAGCTTGCCTCGCTTGTGGTTGACGAATACTACAAGACAGAGGGTCGCTCACGCCGTCCCGTTTCGGTGACCGTTTCCGTTTCCTGCTTCGTGCCAAAGCCGCACACCCCGTTCCAATGGGAAGGGCAGGACACCTATGAAAGCTTGCGCGAAAAGCAAATTTTCCTCGCTGAAAAGATTACCGACCATAAAATCCGCTATAATTGGCACGAGGCAAAGGTTTCGCGCTTGGAGGCGGTATTCTCAAAGGGTAACAGACGCTTAAGCGCGGCTATTTACGAGGCACAGAAAAGAGGTATGCGCTTTGACGCGTGGGATGAATATTTCAGCTACGAAAATTGGCTTGACGTCTTTAATTCCGTGGGCATTGATATTGATTTCTATGCTACGCGTAAAATGAGCTACGATGAGATTTTGCCTTGGGACGTTATCGACATCGGCGTTTCCAAAAGCTTCTTAATTAACGAAAACAAAAAAGCGTATATGAGCGCAACCACACCGAACTGCAAGGAAAAATGCTCCGGCTGTGGCGCAAATAAGCTTGGAAAGGAGCTGACATGGTGTCCCCACAAGAAATAACTAAGGTTAGAATTAAATTTTCCAAGGTTGGCGACCTTATGTATATTTCGCACCTTGACCTTGCCCGCACAATGCAAAGAATTATTTTACGCGCCGAGCTTGACATTTGGTACAGTGAGGGCTTTAATCCTCAGCCGAAAATGGTCTTTGCACAGCCGCTTCCAACGGGCGTTGAGAGCGAGTGTGAGCTTCTTGACATTAAGCTCAATTCCTATATGAGCTGCGAGGAAATCAAGGAGCGACTTAGCTGCAATTTCCCAAGCGAGATGCGCGTTTTAGAGGTTTATACGCCTGAAAACAAGATTAAAGAAATCGCCTTTACCGAGTATAAAATCAACCTTTATTCCGATAAAATCGGTGAAAATACCGCAAAAAAGGTGCAAAACCTGTTTTTAGGTGAGTGCTTGCTTGAGAAAAAGACGAAAAGCGGCGTAAAGGAGATAAACGTTAGCGAATATATTAAGGAAATTTCCGTAAATGGCGAAGGAAATCACCTCGAAATTTCGACGGTTTTACATTCAAGCAGCGAAAAAACGCTCAGCCCCGAAATTTTGGTTGAAGCAATCCGCAAATATCTTGATATTATGACAAGTGATTCAGTCGAGGAGCATTACTCCATAATGAGAGAAAGAATGTTAAACTCCGACCTTAGCGAGTTCAGATAAGGTGATAAAATGAAAAAGATATCATTACTTATTTCGGTAATTACATTGATTTCAATGCTTGCATTTTCCTTGACATCCTGTCAGCTCAGCTATAATTATGACGACGCTATGAAATATACCGCAGGCGGAGCATCCGTTTCCGCACCTGTTACCGAAATTGAAATCGATTGGCTCACCTGTAAGGTTGAAATTGAGCAATACGACGGGGACGAAATCGTTTTCAAGGATGAATCCGAGCACGAAATTCGCGAGAGTGAAATGCTTCGTTATTATCTTGATGGCACAACTCTCAAAATAAAATATGCAAAAAGCGGTGTAATCCAAATCCAAAATGAGTATAAAACACTCGTTTTGATGGTGCCAAAGCAGGGAAATTACGACATTGAGGTCAACACCGTCAGTGCAAGTGTGTATGTAAATGCACCCGATATGGAACTAAACGAGATGTCCGTCAACACAGTTTCGGGCAACGTGGAAATCAATTCAATTATAAGAGATGAATTATCTGTTGCAACCGTGAGCGGCGACGTTTCGGTAAAAACAAGTGACAGTGTAAATCCAAGCGAAATAGAAACCGTTTCGGGAAACGTTAAACTTGAACTTCCGAGTGATACTTCATTTGTGGTAGAGTATAATACTGTTTCGGGAAATATTGAAAGTGATTTTCAAACCACACAAAAGGGTAATCAGCTGATTCACTCAGCAGGCGTTGGTAGCACAACAACCTATATTGAGGTCGATACCGTTTCGGGAAATTTGAGCCTTAAACCACAAAATTAAATAATTAAGGACAGAATTTCTGCCCTTTTTTATTTGCAAAAATTCTCGAACCAAAGAACGAGCTTTTGGGACAATTTGAAATGCGCTCCGCGCAATTTATGTTGCGACGCAACAATTTATGACACCTTGTGTCAATTTATGTGCAAGGCACAATTCATTTTTTGCTTTGCAAAACTTTACCGCTTAGTACCGCTTTTTTTGTTTTATAATCAAGTTGAAAACATAAAAAAGGAGAAAAAATTATGGGAAAAGACCCTGCGGTACTACTTTATACAGGCGATTTTTTATCTGCGACACAAGGATTAACTCTTGCGGAAATTGGGCAATTAATCAAGCTGCTTTGCGTACAGCATCAAACGGGACATTTGTCCAAAAAAACAATAAGGTTATCGGTTGGCAAGGTGAGCCGAGACGTGCTTGCATTATTTGAGGTTGACGAGAACGGATTATATTATAGTAAACGGCTTGATGAGGAGATAGCAAAGCGTTTAAAATTCAGCGAAAGCAGAAGAAATAACATTCAAAAAAGGTACAAAAAAGATGCTACATATGTAGGTACTAGTGTACTACATATGGAAAATGAAAATGAAAATGATACTGAAAATGAATATGGAAATGAAGATAGTATAGATAAGAGAAAAAAGGGGAAATATGGGGAACTTGAAAACGTCAAGCTCACGCTCTCGCAATTTGAGCGCCTGAAAAAGAGATTTCCTGTAAACTATGAGCGCTACATAGACGACTTAAGCTACTATATTGCTTCAAAGGGGGACAAATATAAATCACATTACGCGGCGATACTTTCCTGGCACCGCGATAAGGATAAGGCAGATGAAATGTCCTCGTTTGACACGGACGACTTTTTCCAAGCGGCGCTTAAACGCTCCGAGGAGCATATTAACAGGCGTGCAAAAGAGTACGAGGAGTCAAAAAACAAGGCACTGACGGACAGCAAGGGCAACCCGTGGTGAAGATATACACCTCGGCGCGTAGGTGACAGAGAAGCCGATGGCTTGATAATATGCATACTACGTGTGATTTTTGCACAAACAAAAAAGACACCTTTATAAATAAACTTGCTAAGCAAGTGCCCCGTGCGGGTGCTTCTTTAAGGTGTCTTTATTTAGTGCTTTGCGCCATTGATATTTGGCACATCAGCTATATTGCTTATTATAAGCTTGCGTATCTTTTCACCTTTATAGGTGTGAGATTTGAACGTGTGAGGTTTTTAATTTTATCCTCGTCAGTGCCAAGAATTTCGAGCAGGTCTTTAATATCAATAATTTCGATGTCCTTGCCCTCGTTTTTGGCTCTTTGCGCCTTTTCCTCACGGTAGCATCTATATTTTGTGCCGCCCCTTGAGGTGATTTCGTATTTTACGAAAACGTCCGCGTTAAACGCATTTCGCGTGTATTTTGCGCCCATTTTGGCAAGCAGAGAAACAATGTTCATCATCTCGGCAAAGTGGTATTCCTCGTATAAAACGCTTAAGCAAACGCGCTTGCCCGATAAGGCGGTGTTTGCATCGTAGCTGACAAATACGCGCTTGTGGTACATTGTAAACTCGTTTGCGTGCTCCTCGCTTGAGTGAATCCAGTTTGAACGAAGTGAGCCCGTGAGCTTTTCCATCTTGGAAAGCTTGTTTGCCTTCTCGCGTTCCTTGTGGTGTATGTATTCGGAATCAAGCTCACCGTATAAGCACCAGCATTTTGAATGAGGATAGCGCTCGACAAGCTCCTTTGGGGTCAGTCCCGTTTCCTCGCAAAGACCCTTGAGTACGCGCATTGTGAAATACGAGTCGTCGTCGCTCTTATGCACGTCCTGCGTTTCGGTAACGCCGTATTCGCTTGCACACTTTATCAAGCCGGGCGTGTTGTCAAGCCCCTTGTAGTCGGTATAAATTCTTTGAATATCAATGAAATTATAGTCGAACATATCGCGGTGGAAGCGCTCGCACTCGCTTTTTAAAAAGCCCGCGTCGGACATAACCGCAAAGCCGAAAACCATCGTGTTTTCACGGGTTAATAAATCCCTTATAGTAGGGTAGTAGTACTTAAAATCAGGAGAGGAGAAGAACTCGTCCTCCTCGTAGCCAAGGACAATTCCCGGGCGGTTTCCCGAGCCGTACAGGTGGAACTTTGAGTGCGGATTTATCAAAATATCGCTCTTTTGCTTTATATTAAATTTCTCGTCTGTGATAATATAGCCAAAGGAGCAGATTTTTCCGCGTCCACCGAAGCAGTTGGCACATTCTATATCGAAAAATATATATTCCATTATATATCCCTTCTGCCAAGAAGCGCGCGATAAAGAGTAACCTCGTCTGCATATTCAAGGTCGCTTCCGACAGGCAAGCCGTTTGCAAGACGCGTAACCTTGATTTCAAGTGGCTTTAGAATTTTGGAGAGATACATCGCTGTTGCCTCGCCCTCAACGGTGTAGTTGGTGGCAACGATAACCTCTTTTATATCGTCATTATTGATTCTGGCAAGAAGCTCCTTGATTTTGAGCTGATCGGGACCGACGGAGCGCATAGGGGAAATTGTACCGTGTAAAACGTGATATACTCCCTTAAATTCCTTAACCTTTTCAAACGCAATTACCGCTTGGTAGTCCTCGACAACGCAAACAACCTGCTTGTCGCGTGCATCGTTTGCGCAAATAGGGCATATTTCCTCGCTTGAAAGGTTTTGACAGACAGAGCAGAGCCCTATCTGCGTTTTCGCGTCTAAAATCGCCTGTGCGAAGTCGTAAGCGTCGCTGTTTTCCATATCAAGCACGGAAAATGCCATACGCATCGCACTTTTCTTGCCAACTCCGTTTAAGGAGCGAAACTTCTCAATAAGAACGTTGAGTGGCTTTATCGGTGTTTCCATTAAAAGAGTCCAAGTCCTGAAAGTCCGCCTGTGATTTGACCAAGCTCGCTCTCGTTTGTTGAGTCAACCTTTTTAATAGATTCGTTTACTGCGGCAACTAAAATATCGGAAAGCGTTTCGATATCGTCAGGGTCAACAATCTCAGGGGAAATATCGATGTTCAAAATTTCCTTCTTACCGTTGATTTTAACCTTAACAACGCCACCGCCTGCGCTTACCTCGTACTCTCTTGCATCAAGCTCAGCTTGCTTAGTTTGCATATCTGCCTGCATCTTTTGCACTTGACGCATCATTTCGTTTTGGCTTGGTGCCTTTGGAATATTAGCTCTCATAAATACCTCTTAAAATTCTTCAAGACTGCTTTTTTCCTGTGAGTCCTGTTTATTTGTGTAAATTATAATATCGTTTGGCGTACCAACTTCAATTTCGCAAAGCAAAATTGCCTTATGAATTACGCCCTTGTTGTCGTTTAGCATCTTGCACGACATTTGATTTTCCGTGTAAATATAAATTTTTCCGTCGGATTTGCGTCTTTTTGCAAACGCCCTTGTAAAGAAGCTTGCAATCATCGGCTTAAGCTCACAAACCTTAGCGCAAACGTCGTCCCAGCCGTCAATATCGAAAAAGTCGTTTGCAGCCGCCCTTGGCTTTTGGGTTGACGGGGCAGTGGCTTGTGCTTTTTGCTCATAGCTTGGCTGGCTTGGCTGACTTGCTTGGCTTGTCTTTTCAGCGGTTGGTGCTTCCTTCGGTGCCTTTGGGGTTTCTTCCTTGTCCGCCTCATCCTTTAGCTGAGCCGCGATTTGACCGCCGCCTGCGATAAGACGAAGCTTGTCCTCCAAGGTTGAAATGCGCGAAATTAACGCGTCCTTGTCGTCTGAAAGCTTTGGCTCACACATTTTCATAAGCGTAATTTCTGCAATCAAACGCTTGTTCATCGGGTTTTTCATCATATTTGCATATGCCGAGTCAAGAAGCGACGCGTGGTAAATAAGCGTTGCCATATTAAATAAAGAAGCGACAGAGGAAATAAGCTCACTCTCGCCCTCGCTAAGCTCTAAAAACGTAGCATCGTTAAATGAGGTATAAACCATCATATCGCGATAGAATGAGGTCAAGTCCGCAAAAAAGACTAAAATATCCTTTGACGAGGTGACGACCTCGTTTACGTAAGAAAAGAGCGCAGAGTAGTCCTTTTTTGCAACGCTTCTTGCAACTGAAGCCATTTTTTCAAACGAGCTTGTGCCAAGCACCTTGTTAACGTATTCTATTGTGATTTCGCCGTGTGCGCCCGCACAAAGCTCCATTAAGCTGATTGCATCACGCATGCCGCCCTCGGCAACCTTTGCAATTGCACGTGCCGCCTCGCTCGTTAGGGAAATGTTTTCCTTGCTTGCAATATAGGTTAAGCGAGCAACGAGTGAATCAATGGAAATACGGCGGAATTCAAAGCGCTGACATCTTGAAATAATAGTTGCGGGAATCTTATGCTGCTCGGTTGTAGCAAAGATAAATAAAACGTGCTCAGGTGGCTCCTCAATAGTTTTCAAAAGAGCATTAAACGCGCTATCGGAGAGCATATGCGCCTCGTCGATTATGTAAACGCGCTTTTTGAGCATTGACGGCGTGTACATTACGTTATCGCGCAGGTCACGGATGTAGTCAACGCCTGTGTTTGTTGCCGCGTCCATTTCAATAACGTCTGTTGTTGTGCCGCCATCAATTGCCAAGCAATTTTCGCACCTTCCGCACGGATTTCCGTTTTGAAGGTCAAGGCAGTTAACGCTCTTTGCAAGAATTTTAGCGCAGGTTGTCTTTCCCGTACCGCGTGAGCCCGAGAAAAGATACGCGTGCGAAACAGAATTGTTTTTTGCCTCGTTTTGCAAAATAGAGGTGATATGCTCCTGTCCGTGCACATCAGAAAAAACGGTTGGTCTATATTTTCTATATAACGCTTGGTGCATAATAACCTCCTTAATACTTTTGTGCGAATGCACGTATATAAAAAACAAGCTGTCATATAAGATCATACCCCATAGTTCGAAATACCCTTACACGCGCTACCTTACAAAATCGGCTCGAGACAAGCACCCTCACGGCACATTGACAAAACCGCTTAGTGCTGCTTGGTCCCCCATCTGACACGGTTCACAGCCGCCAATTGCGCAAGACTCATCCGTCAACGCTTCTTCTGTAAGTGCTGGCCGCACAAGAATACCCCTCAAAATGGGAATTCTCCCCTGCATATAGCGGATTTCAGGTACAGGGCACCGCTACCGCCCCGGATAGTATGACCTTATATCACAACTTGTTTATTATATTTATAACACAGGTATTATAACATAGTATAACACCAAAGTCAATAGCAAAAATTGCTTTTCAAAAAAATGTCGAAAATTGTTATGTAATCCGAGGATGGTTGTCCTCGGGAGTAAAATGCGATTTTATAAAGAATATGCAAGCGTGCAAAAAATTATGACAAGCTGCGGCAGCTATTAAAGCGAATAAATTTCTTCCTCAATTGCAAGCAAGCGGTTGTATTTGGCGGTTCTTTCGCCGCGGCAGGGTGCGCCCGCCTTGATAAACTGTGCGCCAACACCAACGGCAATATCGGCAACTGAGGTGTCGCTTGTTTCGCCCGAGCGGTGAGAGAGGATAATTTTGTAGCCAAGCTCCCCAGCGGCAGCTATAACGTCGAGCGCTTCGGTTAGCGTGCCTATTTGATTTGGCTTAATCAAAATTGCATTTGCGATACCGTTTTCGGCGTGCGCCTCGAAGATTTTCGGGTTAGTCACAAAAAGGTCGTCACCCACAAGCATTACGCGCGCGCCAAGTGCTTCGGTAATTGTTTTCCAGCCCTCGGCGTCGTCCTCGCCAAGTGGGTCCTCAAGGGAAATAATCGGGTATTTGGCGGTGAGCTGATCCCATTTTGCAATAAGCTCACTTGAGGAGAGCACCTCGCCTGACTTTGGCAAGGCGTATTTGTCGCCCGTGTGCCACTCGCTCGCGGCTATATCAAGCGCGATTTTTACCGTGTCGGTATCGTATCCTGCGTGTGTTATTGCCTCGATAATAAGCTCAATTGCCTCCTCAGCGCTTGATAAATTCGGTGCAAAGCCGCCCTCGTCGCCAACGGACACGCTAAGTCCCCTTTCAAGAAGCAGTGATTTTAATGAGTGGTAAACCTCACATCCGCATCTTATCGCATCGCGAAAGGTATTGAAGCCGACGGGGGCTATCATAAACTCTTGAATATCAAGGTTGTTTGAGGCGTGCGCGCCACCGTTTATAATGTTCATAAGCGGAATTGGCAGCTTTGCGCGTAATGCGCCGCCAATATACTTATAAAGCGGCAGAGAATAAGCACGCGCACTTGCGTGGGCAAAGGAAAGGGAAGCGCCAAGCGTTGCATTTGCGCCAAGGGTTGATTTGTTTTCCTGTTTATCAAGTGAGCAAATTTTTCTGTCAAGCTCGCGCTGAGAAAACGCTCTGCCAACTATGGCAGGGGCAATTACCTCGTTTACGCTTTTAACCGCACCCAAAACACCCTTACCAAGGTAGCGGTTTTTGTCACCGTCGCGCTTTTCGTGCGCCTCGTATTTTCCTGTTGAAGCGCCCGACGGCACCGCCGCGCACCCTGAAAATTCACCCTTTAATTTAGTTACAACCTCAACGGTTGGCATTCCTCGCGAGTCGATAATTTCTCGTGCATAAATTTCTTTGATTTCTGTTTTCATTTCATCACCTCAAAAAAAGTATTTGCCGAGTGGGCGGTAAAATATACTAAAAAGAAATAAAAAACCACCCGTTTGGCATCTTTCAATGCGAAAAGAGTGGTAATTTATAAATTATTTATTTTTGTCGCGCTTTACTTTGGAAATTTTGATAGGAACGCGAACTGTTTTTTCACCGCTTTTTGTGTCCATTGTTTCATTTTCCGTTGGCTCACCGTTAAGTGCGGAAATGTCAATTTCTTCCGTCAAAACGTCGTCGCCCTCGTCGGTTGATTTAACCTTAGGCACGCTGATTTCGCGCGTCATTTCGTTTTCGTCATAGACCTCGGTGAAGTCCGTGTTGTGAACGTCAATTCCCACGTCGTAGCACTCTATGCTCGTCGGCAGGTTTTTCTTTTTCAGCTTCGCTTCAATCAGGCAGCTGAGCATATATGAGATAACCGCAACGACAGGCACACCGATAAGCATACCGACAAAGCCAAATACGTGTGAGCAGAAGGTAACTGCCGCGATAACCATAATAGGTGAAAGTCCCGTTGCCTCACCTTGAATGTGCGGAGCGATAATGTTTCCGTCGATTTGCTGAATGATAAGAATAATCATTGCAAAGGCGAAAACCTTCCAGAATTTGTCCATTGTGTCGCCGGGGGTCTGAAGGAAAATAAGAATTCCCGACGGTATCGCGCCGATAAACGGACCGTAGAACGGAATAATGTTCGTAACGCCGCAAACAAGACCGATAAGGGCGGCGTATGGGAACTTGAAGATTGTCAAAATAAGTGTAACTACACAGCCGACAAGCACCGCGTCACAAAGAGCGCCGAGAATGTACTTACCGAAGGTGGAGTTTGTGTATTTTGCAAAGTGTGATACTCTTTTGTATGCCTTTTCGGGAAGAAAAGCGATGAGTGCGCGCTTAATTTTTGAAATAAGCTCGTTCTTTGAAAGCAAGAAGTAGAAGGAGAGAATAAAGCCAACGATAAATGAGAAAATGTGGCTAAACGCGCCCTTAACGATGTTTGTAACGTAAGCAACAACGCCGTTAATGATAGCTGACATAATCTCGCCTGACGGGGTGTCCTTGCTAACGTCTGCAATATTGAGCATTTTAAGGATCTTGAAAAGGAACTCGTTAAGAGTAGCATATGGGTCCTCAACTCCAACGCTTTCAAGAATTTCAATTGTGTATTTATAAAGCTCGGAGGCGTAGGTTGTAACGTTGTTTGCAAGCTCCTCCCAGTTTTCAAGAATTTCAGGCACAACCGCACGAAGCGCGATAGCAATGAAGATTGCGAAAATTAGGTAGGTTGTGATGATGGAGAGCAGGTTTCTTATTCTCGGGTGTGGCTTTCTGATATCAACAAACTTGAAAACGTACTTGTGAAGTCGTTTGTAAATAGGGTTGCAGATAAAAGCAAGCACAAAGCCGTAAATGAACGCCGCCATCGCCTTTACAACGCCGCTGACTTGAGAACGAATAGACGGAAAATAAATTATAGCGAAGATAAGAAGAATAAGCGCGGCTCCAACCAAAAACGCATAAAGCGCCTTTTTCCAAAGCTTCATATTCTTGCTTGTGAAAAGATTTAGCATATTTTCCCTCCTTTATATATTTCGCATATTATAATAAAATCTATGAAAATTATATACTATAATTCGCATTTCGTCAAGTCTTTTATTAAATTATATAGCCCAAAACGCGCCTTGAAGCGCAAAATAATCAAAAAACTGTGCAAAATTTGTCGTAAAATTGCACAAAACCGCGCCGAACCCTTCATAATAAGATTTACGAAAATAAAAATGGCTTGAGGGAATAGCGAAATGCGCGTTGCCCCACTCCCTAAAATAGAGAAAGAAAAAGAAGATACCTTGCGAAAATCGCAAGGTATCAACCTTATATTTAACTAAAAACATTTGATTAGCTATGTTTAGGAATAAATCGTATGTTTTTTTGAAACATCCCAACGCATTAGTCAGCTTGGATGCTATAGTTAGGAGCTTCCTTTGTGATGTTGATGTCGTGTGGGTGTGACTCACGAAGGCCTGCGCCTGAAATCTTAACGAATTGGCCGTTTTCCTTAAGCTCGGGAATTGTTGGTGTGCCACAGTAGCCCATACCTGCGCGAAGACCGCCCATGAGCTGATAAACTGTGTCTGAAAGTGGTCCCTTGTAAGGAACACGTCCTTCAACGCCTTCGGGAACGAGCTTCTTGTTGCCGTCTTGGAAGTATCTGTCCTTGGAGCCCTTTTCCATTGAAGCAAGTGAGCCCATGCCGCGATATACCTTGAAGCGTCTGCCTTGGTAGATTTCTTCATCTCCGGGGCTCTCCTCACATCCTGCCAAGAGAGAACCAACCATGATAACGTCGCCGCCTGCCGCAATTGCCTTAACAAGGTCGCCGCTATACTTAATACCGCCGTCTGCGATAACAGGAATGCCGTATTCCTTAGCTACCTCATAAACGTCGAAAATAGCTGTAATTTGAGGTACACCGATACCTGCAACGATACGGGTTGTACAAATTGAACCGGGGCCGATACCAACCTTAACCGCATCTGCGCCTGCTTCGATAAGGTCACGTGCTGCCGCGCCTGTTGCGATGTTACCTGCGATAATTTGTGCATCGGGGTAAGCCGCCTTAATCTTTTGGAGGCAAAGGGCAATGTTCTTTGAGTGGCCGTGTGCGGAGTCAAGCACGAGGAAGTCTGCGCCAACTGCAAGAAGCGCGCCTGCACGCTCAACAACGTTGTCTGTAACGCCGATTGCCGCACCGCAGAGAAGTCTGCCGAATTCGTCACGTGCAGTATTTGGGTACTTGCTTGCCTTTGCAATATCCTTAGTTGTGATAAGACCCTTGAGTGTATAGTTGTCGTCAACTATTGGAAGCTTTTCAATCTTGTGCTTGCAAAGAAGCTCCTTTGCCTCGTCAAGAGTGCAGCCGTCCTTAATTGTGATAAGGTTGTCCTTAGTCATATAGTCCTTGATTGGAACGTTGTAGTCGCTAAGGAAACGAATATCTCTGTTTGTAATGATACCAACAAGCTTTTTGTCTTCAACGCAAACGGGAACACCGGAAATACGGTATCTTGCCATAAGCTGATCTGCCTCTAAAACAGTGTTGTCAGGACCAAGGAAGAATGGGTCACGGATAACGCCGTTTTCGCTTCTCTTAACTCTTTCAACCTCGCTTGCTTGTCTTTCAATTGACATATTTTTGTGAATAACGCCAACACCGCCCTCACGTGCAATTGCAATAGCAAGCTCGGACTCGGTAACCGTGTCCATAGCAGCACTCATTAGGGGAATGTTGAGCTTAATTTTCTTTGTAAGGTGTGTTTCGAGGTTAATCATTTTTGGAACAACCTCGCTCTTTGCAGGAATCAAAAGAACATCATCAAAGGTGATGCCTTCCTTAGCAAACTTGTATTCATATAAACTTTGTGCCATAGCTAACTCCCTAAAACAAAATATTTTATTTATTATAGAACTTATTTTTCAGTTTGTCAACAAAAATTCTAAAAAATCAAACCGTTTTACACAAAAAAACGCGAAAATTTTTGTTTTTTAGCTCCGAATAAGCTTTTTTTGCTTCGCTTTCGTTTGCAAAAATGCCAAAAACAGACGGGCCGCTGCCGCTCATTAAAGCGCCGAGTGCGCCGTTTTTTATCATTTCCTGCTTAATTTTCAAAACGCTTTCGTTCAGTGGCTCAATTACCGCCTCGAATTTATTAAAAAGAGAGGAAGCAACCGCGCAAGCGTCGCCTGATGATATCGCTTTTGTAAGCGCATCGATTTTTCCGTATGGTGTGGGACTTGTGCCGTATTTTTCGTCAAGCAAGCCGAAGGCATATGGCGTTGACACTCCCGTTTGTCCTATTGCACAAACCAAATGTACTCCCGAAAGCTTGGGAAGCGGTGTGATTTCATCGCCTATTCCACGGCAAATTGACGTGCCGCCCGTTTGGCAAAACGCAACGTCCGCACCAAGAGATGCGCCTATTTTAAAAAGGTCATTATCCTTTATAGGATAACCAAACGCTTCATTAAGTAAATATAGTGCACAGGCACAGTCACTGCTGCCGCCCGCCATTCCTGCCTCTATGGGAATATTTTTTTCAATATGGAAGGAAAGCTTCTTGCCCGAAATTTCAGCCGTATTTTGTTCTTTTAAAAAATCAAGAAACCTTAACGCCGCCTTGTAAACGAGGTTCTTTTCGTTTAGCGGCATAGACGTGGAATTTGAGGTGATTTCAATTTCGTTTTCACCCACAAAATCGCTCACGGTAAGTGTGATTTCGTCAGAGAGAGAAACGCTTTGCATAACGGACTCAATTTTGTGATAGCCGTTTTCCATTTTGTCAAGCACGTCAAGATAAAGGTTGATTTTTGCGTAAGCTGTACGACGGAACGTATTATTTTGCATCAAGCCAATTTTCCCCTATGGAAATATCAGCCGTCAAGGGCACAGAAAGCGAGATGGCGTTTTCCATTTCCTTTCTTAGAATTTCAAGTGCTTTTTCGGCACAGGACCTGTGCGCTTCGATAATAAGCTCGTCGTGTACCTGCAAAATTAGCTTAGCGTCGATTTTGGCTTCCTTTAACGCCTTGTCAACATTTATCATAGCGATTTTAATTATATCAGCCGCCGTGCCTTGGATTGGACTGTTCATCGCGGCACGCTCACCGAATGCTTGTACCATTTTGTTTTTGGCCAAAAGCTCGGGAATATAGCGCACTCTGCCGAAAAGCGTCTTTGCAAAGCCCGCTTCCTTCGCATTCGTAATCAAACGGCGAATGAACGCGTGAATATCGGGGTAGGTCGCAAAATACGAGTCGATGTACGCCTTTGCTTCCTTTTTGGAAATGCCAAGGTCCTTGCCGAGAGAGAAGTCACCAATGCCGTAAACGATGCCGAAGTTTACCGCCTTTGCGCGCTTTCTTTGCTCGGGCGTTACCTCGTTTGGCGAAACGCCGAATACCGAGGATGCGGTTGCTGTGTGAATGTCAGCACCCGAATTAAACGCGTAAATCATATTTGCATCGCGCGACATATGGGCAAGCACCTTAAGCTCAATTTGCGAGTAGTCCGCATCGATAAGGACGTAGTCATTACCTTTGGTAATGAAAAATTTACGAAGCTCCTTGCCAAGCTCTGTTCGCACGGGGATGTTTTGTAGGTTTGGCTCGGTTGAGGAAAGACGCCCCGTTACCGCAACGGTTTGGTTAAAGGTTGAGTGAATTATGCCGTTTTCGTCCGCAACCTTGTATAGTCCTTGGCAGTACGTGCTGTTTAATTTTGCAACGTGGCGGTACTCCAAAACGTTTGCGACAATTTCATATTCGGGCGCAAGCTCCTCTAAAATATCCGCACTTGTTGAGTAGCCGCTCTTGGTCTTTTTGCCGTGCGGAAGTGAAAGCTTGCCAAAAAGAATTTCGCCAAGCTGCTTTGGTGAATTTACGTTAAATTCCTCACCCGCAAGCTCGAAAATTCTTGCTTTATATTTGTTTTCAAGCTCGCTAAGACGCGCCGAATAAGCGCTGAGGCCCTCAAGGTCAACCTTGAAGCCCTCGTTTTCCATTGAGGAAAGCACGTGGGCAAGCGGAATTTCAATATCGGTTAAAATATGGCTTGTTTTGTCCTTGGCTAGGTGCTTTTGCATTTGGTTGTATAGCGCGAAAATCAAGAAAGCACCGTAATTTTCGTCAAAGTCCATATTTAGATAAGTAATCGTTAAATTATTAAGCTCATACGAGGAGTCGGCAGGGGAGATAACGTACCCTGCAAGCATTGTGTCAAACACACAATTTACGTCGTATTTCTTTTTAAGCGATTTTATATCGTGGCAAATAATCTTTTTTGTCGAAAGAAGCGCACGTGCTTCCTCTGTGCTTGCAAGATAAACCTTGCCGCTTTCGCTATAAATTTGCACAGTATCGCCAACGAAATACACGGAAAAAAGCTCGCCGTCCTGCGGCAGTCCAGCAGAAATGCAAGAGTCTGACGGTAGTGCAACGGGTGTTGGCTCAATTTTTTCTTCGCCGAAATCAAAGCCCATTTGCTCACCAACGCTCAGTGGCTCACAAGCGGAAAACTCGTCAAGGGAAATATCGGAGCTTGTGATTTTTTCGCTCTTTTCTTCAGGGAGCGCGCTTGCGCCTTCGTCTATCGGTGCGCTGATGCCCTCAAGCCCGAACTTTCTTATGAGTGAGCCAAATTCAAAGGTGATAAAGCGACTTCGGAGCGTCGGCTTGTCAAAGCCCTTGTTCTTTAGGTCGTCAAGCGTTTTGTTTATAGGCGCATCAAGCACGATTGTGGCAAGATGCTGTGAGGCGTACGCCATTTCGCGTCCTGCTTCAATTTTTGCCTTCATACCTGCGGAAAGAGTGGAGCTTTCGTAGTTTTCGTAAAGTCCGTTTAGTGAGCCGAAATCGGAAATAAGCTTGAAAGCGCCCTTTTCACCGATACCGTGAATACCCGGGATATTGTCTGAGGAGTCACCCATTATCGCCTTAACGTCGATATATTGAAGGGGGGTGACGCCATATTCCTCGGTAAATTTTTCGGGCGTGTAAACAACGTCCTCCTTGGTTTTAACAAGGACAACCGAGGTGTTTTTGTTTATAAGCTGAAGCGAGTCGCGGTCACCTGTCAAAACGTAGGCGTGGACCTCGTCGCTCGACATACGCGAAACCGTACCGATTACGTCATCCGCCTCGAACCCCTCGAGCTCAACGATATTAAAGCCGATTAAGGAAACAAGCTCCTTCGCGTAAGGAAGCTGTATTCTTAAATCATCGGGCATCGGCTTGCGGTTCGCCTTGTAAAAATCATATTCAAGATGCCTAAAGGTCTTGGCTTTTAAGTCAAATGCACAAACGGCATAATCGGGCTTTATGTGGTCAAGATGCTTCTTTAATATATTCATAAAGCCAAAAAGCGCGTTTGTTGGCAAGCCCTGCTTGTTTGAAAGAGGGCGCACGCCGTAGTACGCACGGTTAAGTATGCTGTTTCCGTCAACGATAAGTAATTTTTTCATATCAGTTCCTTTTGAAAATTAGATAGGGCAAAAGCCCGAATTTACTCCTTTGGAGTAATAAAGCATCGTTTTGCGGTTGAATTACTCTATGGGAGTAAGCACGCCGTCGATTGCCGCCTTGAGTGCAATTGCAAGCTGGTCAGCGCACGACGTGCCCTTGAAGCCGCAAAGGTTGCCCTTAAGAATTGAGATAACGCGCTCGGCGTCCTCGCCCTCGATAAGCTTTGAAATTGCCCTTAAATTTCCGTTGCAGCCGCCTTGAAAATTAACGCCTGAAACCTTGCCGTCATTTAAGTCAAACGTGATGTATGAGGCGCAAACACCTCTTGTTTTGAATTTATAAGTCATAAAATTCTCCTAAACAGTAGAAATTTTGAAAAATATGTGTTAAAATGCTAACATAATACTATTTTAACAAATAAATAAGGAAATATCAATATGAGAATGAAAAAAAAGAAGCACGGCCCCGAAAGACGCATGCTCTTATCCGTGCTTACAACCGAAAACGTTAAGGAATTATACGAAAACAAGGAAAAAATCTATGGAAACGATAAGCCGCTTCGCATTGAGATTGGATGCGGAAAGGGTGATTTCGTTTGCGGAAAATCAAAAAGGGAGCCAGACTATAACTATCTTGCAATAGAGAAAATTGCGGATGTTTCAACTCTTGCCGTTGAAAATTATGCAAGGGACAGAGGGCTTGGTGACCTTGCGGCAAACGGCGGTTGGAAAACACCCGACGGCAAAATTTACCCACTTGGCGAGGTTGTTGACTTTACAGGATGCGACCTTGGAAACGTGCGCTTCACGGTTGGAGACGCTAAGGAGCTTTTGCCAACGTTGCCCGATAGCTGCTGTGATGCAATATACGTTAACTTCTGCGACCCTTGGTCAAAGAAGGGGCACACAAAGCGCCGCTTGACGTACATTGAGTTCTTAAAGATGTACTCACGCCTTTTAACGCCCGACGGTAAATTCTATTTCAAGACGGACAACCGCCCACTCTTTGATTTCTCACTCGAGGAGGTTGAAAAATCACCCCTTGAGCTTGAATATCATACCTTTGACCTACATAATAGCGAAATGGACGCAGAAAACATCCGCACCGAGTACGAGCGCAACTTCAGCGCAAAGGGCTTCTCGATAAATATGCTTATTGCTAAAAATAATAAGTAAGCAAAAATCACATTAACGGTAAATTAAGCGCACCAAAAATGCGCTTTTTTTATTTTGGCGCATATGATGTATTGAGGTAAAACTCAATAAAAGACGCTTGGGGAACAAAATGGTAATAAATATTGCTTCAAAGGACAAAAGATATATTAAGCTTGCTTCGCTGCTTGAAAAGGACGGCTATGATTGCAAAATTGTTGCGCCCGACAAGGCAGAGGGTGCCGATTTTTTAATTCTGTCGGTTAGGCAGGAGCTTGAGCTTTGCGAGCTTGACTTGATTTTTGAGAAATTGAGCGAAAAAACGGTGGTTTTGTCGGGCAACGCGCGTGCGCTAAGTGAGCGATATGGCAGGGAAGTCATTGACTATACCGAGGGTGAGGAGTTTTTAAAAAAGAATGCTTATCTTACCTCGGAGGCGTGTATTTCGTATCTTCACACACTAAGCGGTGAGTCACTTTACGGCAAGAAGTTTTTCATCTCGGGCTATGGCAGAATCGGAAGCACGCTTGCAAAAATTTTACAGTCACTCGGTGGAAAAATATTCATTTTTGCAAGAAGGCAAGAGGTGCGCCAAAAAATAGAAAGCGACGGCTTTTTGCCCGTGGCGCTTGAACGCTCGCGCGAGTGCGATTTTGTGATAAACACAGTGCCGCATCAAATTTTTGACAATGCGCTGATTTGTAAAATTCCAAATGAAGCATATATCGTGGAGCTTGCATCAAGCTGTGGCTTTGAAAGCACGGAGCGAGTGAGCTTTGCCCTTGGCTTGCCCGGGAAAATTCTGCCGTATTCGGCGTCGCAAGCGATATACGAAGCGATACTGCCATACCTTAAGCGAGAAAGGATTATGTGATGATAGGATACGCGCTTTGCGGCTCCTTTTGCACGCATAAAAGAAGCTTGGAGGTATTACGGGGACTGAAAGAGTACGGCCACGAGCTTTTGCCTATTGTGAGTGACTGTGTATATAGCACCGACACGCGCTTCGGCACAGCTTCCTCACTTTGTGAGGAGTTATATAAAATCACGGGTAAAAAGCCGATTCATACAATAGTTGAGGCAGAGCCGCTCGGCCCGAAAATTCAGCTTGATGCAATGATAATTTCGCCCTGCACGGGCAACACCCTTGCCAA
>JAZREL010000008.1:0-10116 GCA_045660785.1 Eubacteriales bacterium
TATTTCAACTTTGAGTTCTGGTGTATATTTGTTAAATTTTTGTCCTTTTTTAGCCATAATAAAAACCTCCTATGGTTTTATTATACCATAAGAGGTTTTACCCTTTTTTATTTTTTGTGAACTAAATGGGGTTCACTTCAATTTTAGCGTCCCAATTTTTTAAAGTGTTCCACAAAGCGAAATTTGAGCTTTGAGGTTTTATTAATAAAGCGTCTTAGCGTAAGTGCCGTTTGCGTGGAGCTTAACGAACTCCTCTTTTACGGAATATTTGTCCTCGCCGTAGGTAACGCCGAACCACTTGTCGTTTGTTTCAAGCACCTTAACGGATGCCTTACCGCTTGTTACAAGGCCGCCAACAACTGCGGGCAAGAGATATTCGCCCTTTAATTTGTTGAGGTTAGGATCGGACAAGAACTCAATAAAGCCGCCCTCTAAAACGTCAATAAATTCGGGAGTTAAGCCCCACATATTCATTGAAACGTATGTATTTGGGTCAATTTCTGTAACTGTGCCGTCGTCGTTTGCAATGCCTGCACCCTTTGCTGTTTTAATAAGGTTACCTGTTTCAACACAGCTTGTTAAGTAGCCCTCGTCATTAACTGAGCATACTCCACGGGTAACGCCGCCGTTTTCACTAAGTGTATTCTTAATGATAAAGCCCGCCATACAGAAGTTATAATCTCTGATTTTCGGTTGCTCGTTCACTAAGAAATCGTGAATGGCCTTGTAGCCCTCCTTGCCGTAGTAGTCGTCCGCGTTTATAACCATAAACGGCTCGTTAACTATACCCTTGCAGGCAAGAATTGCTTGACCTGTGCCCCATGGCTTTGTTCTTCCCTCGGGATTAGTAAATCCGGCAGGAAGATCGTCAATATTTTGGTAAGCATATGCAACCTCGCAAATGCCTGAGATTTTGTCACCTACAACCTCCTTAAAATAGTCCTCCATTTCCTTTCTGATAATGAAAACTACCTTATTGAAGCCCGCCTCAAGTGCATCGTGAATGGAATACTCCATTATAACCTCACCGTTTGGGCCAAGTGGCTCAAGCTGCTTAATGCCGCCACCAAAGCGCGAGCCGATGCCCGCCGCCATAATAACTAATGCTGTTTTCTTCATTGACATAACCTCGAAATCTTATTTATACATAGGACCGTATGCTTGACAAGCGCGATAGTCCTGACCTTCCTTATCCATACCGAATGCGTTCCAAGCAGCAGGACGGAAAATCTTGTCCTCAGGTACGTTGTGCATACATACAGGAATTCTTAAAATTGAGCAAAGTGTGATAAGGTCAGCGCCGATATGACCGTAGCTGATTGCGCCGTGGTTTGCGCCCCAGTTGTTCATTACGTCATATGCTGTCTTGAATGGGCTGCCCTCCTTGCCGTCACAACGAGGAGCGAACCAAGTGCAAGGCCAAGTATAGTCTGTTCTCTTCCAAAGTGTGTCGGAAACGTCCTCGGGAAGTGCAAGTGTGTAGCCCTCTGCAATTTGAAGAACAGGACCAAGACCCTTAACCAAGTTAAGTCTGATCATTGTAGCAGGCATTTCTGACTTTGTTTCAAATCTTGATGAATATCCGCCGCCACGGAAGTAACCAAGGTCAGCCATATTCCAGGTTGTGTTTGCCATAACGGCATCACAGTCTGCCTCGGTCATATTGTACCATTCCTTCATAATGCCATTGCCGTTTTCGTCCTTAGCCGCGCCGTTAGCATCAAGGCAACAAGCGCCTGAGTTAATAAGGTGGATAAATCCGTTTGATTCCTTCGCCTTACCTTCAATATCGTAGCCGGTTGCTCTCTTAACCGCCTCACCGCTCCAATAAGTTCTTACGTCAGCGAACATTTGCGCTCTGTTTGTAAGCAATTTCATAAAGAGCATACCAAGACCGTTCAAAACGTCGTTTTCAGTTGCCAAAATGTATGGCTCTCTTGCGCCGTTCCAGTCAAATGAGGTGTTGAGCATTGCCTCAGGGAAGTCACAGTTTGGATAGAAGTCTGTCCATTGTCTTTGACCCTGGAAGCCCGCACAAATTGCGTTGTGGCCAACCATTTCTTCCTCACAGCCCTCGGGGAGATTGTTGTTTCCGTTCATTAAATCCTTTATGATGCAAGCCATTTTAACAACGAACTCAAATTGCTCTTCCTTTTCCTTGTCGGAAATTTGAAGCTCCTTCGGGTTTTTGTCAAAGCCCATTTGGCATTTTTCCTTAGCCCACTTGAGCGCCTTTTGGAACTCTGCCTCATCATAAATGCCGTTTGACATTCTTCTGATAATTTCAACCTCGTCAACTGTTTAAACTCTAATACCGCGATATTCCTCGATAAATCCAGTATCGATAATTCAGCCGCCGATACCCATACAAATTGAACCGATTTGGAGATATGATTTTCCTCTCATTGTAGCCGCCGCAACAGCCGCACGGCCGAAGCGAAGAAGCTTTTCTGCAACGTCCGCAGGAATCTTGTCGCTCTCGTCCATATTTTGAACGTCGTGACCGTAAATACCGAATGCAGGAAGTCCCTTTTGCGCGTGGGAAGCCAAAACTGCCGCCAAATATACAGCGCCGGGTCTTTCAGTACCGTTGAAGCCCCAAACACCCTTAATGGTGTTTTTGTCCATATCCATTGTTTCAGAGCCGTAGCACCAGCAAGGTGTAACGGTAAGTGTGATATCAACGCCTGCCTTTTTGAATTTATCAGCGCAAGCCGCTGCCTCAGCAACTCTACCAATTGTGGTGTCCGCGATAACTACCTTCACGGGCTCACCGTTGGAATATTTGAGGTTTTCCTCAAAAAGCTTTGCTGCAGCTCTCGCCATATTCATTGTTTGGTCCTCAAGTGATTCTCTAACCTTGAGCACACCGCGACGGCCGTCAATTGTAGGACGGATGCCGATTACGGGGTAATCCCCGATAAGTCTGTTCTTTGCCATAATATTCTCCTTCAAGAAAAAATTTCATTAAATTTATTATATAATTTTGTACGCACAAAATCAAGTGATTTTTATAAGTTTGCGTAATTTTTTAGTTTTCAAAGTATTTTATTGCAAAATCAATGTCGCTTGGGCCGTGCGGATGGTGGTCAACGCCCACTTTTTTGTCAATATAAAGGAGCTTTTCAATGCCCGCTTCCTTGTATGCCCTTTCAAGCGCGATGCCGTTTTCCTCATAAGGCACGGTTTTGTCGCTATCGCCGTAAGCCATATAAATTTTCACCTTATTTTTAATTAGCTCGTCGAAATAGTCGATAGGATGCCCACGGAAGGTAAGAAGCTCACGCTTGGTCATTCCCCACGCGTTTTCAAACTCCGTCCACATTCCGTCGTGCACGTCGGGCGCGTCGCCCATTCTTGCAGGGCACGAAAGAAAATTCATAACGGGAGCGTCAATATAAAGCCCTTCGATAATTTCAGGATGCTTTGCCGCCAAAATTACCGACATCATTCCGCCACAGCTCATTCCAAGCGTGATAACCCTCTTTGAAATGCCAAGCTCGCGCGAAATATAGAGGACAAATTCGTATTGATCCTCAATCTCGGTTGGAGTGCCCCAACGGTTTCTGTTTTCAATAAAAATCAGTGTGTAGCCGCGGCGCACAAGCTCGTTTTGAAGGTCGGGAAACGCCCCGAAATATTCTGTTTTCAAAACCGTTTTCCCGTTGCGCTTCGTTTCGTCCTCGCACATAAGTGCAATTCCCCGCTTGCCCTTAAACTCAAATTCTAACTGATAAAGTCCATCATATTTATATTCTGCCAAGATTTTCATATTCTTCACCTCACTATTTATATTTTAACGAGGTTAAGACACAATGTCAACACAATTAGGCAATAAAAAGCCACCGATTTGACGTAAATCATAATCGGTGGTTTGATAATTTATGCTGTTTTCTTTGATTTAACTTTTTTGCGCACTCCCGCAAAGATGAAAAGTCCGACGGAAACGAAAACGCCAATCACGGTAACTACCGAAATTGCAACGAAATTTGCTTCGCCAAGGTATGTAAATACGAATTCACCGCTTTCGGGGTCCTGAAGGTGCGGCGCTATCAAAATTATATCCGCGATTATGGTTGCAATAGCCAAAAAGCTTGCGCCGAGGAAGCAATAAACCTCGATTTTATCAATTGACTGCGTTTTCATTCTCGTTGGATATTTCGCGCCGAAATCAACAACGCTCGTAAGATAAACGCCAACGGCAATAAGCACAATAGTTTCGGGTATCATATAAGTTGCATTATATGAAAGGGAGTAAATAAGTGCGGCATTTGTCGGTATAGAAAGTCCTGCCCATACCGTTGCGCCCGAAATTACATGGCAGGCGTATCTAAGCACAGAGGAAATGAGCAAGCCATAAAGGAATGCAAGATTCTGTCTTTTCTCCACGCGTCTGAATACTCCCGAAATGGCGAATACGCCGAATGCAACGACGTAGTCAAGCAAAATAATTGCCAGAATTGATTGCCACGTTGAAAAATAAGAAAGGTTGTTAATTCCAAGCAAAAGCTGAATTAAGGAGTTGGTAACAGCCGTACCAAGTCCCCAAAGGAAGCCGTGCCTGTACGCCGCGATAGCAATAGGCAGCATTGATGCAATCGTAACCGAGCCGCCGTACGGCATATCAACAAGCTTAACCAAGCTAAATACCGTAGAAAGCGCAATCATCATGCTACATTCAATCATCGCAACGATTTGCTTTGATGTTTTGGTTTTCATAAAGAAACCTCCTTGAAAAAAATATTACCGCACAGGAAAATATCCGTGCGGTAAATAAATCTCAAGTTGCGAAAAATATCTCTCCCTACGCCGGCATTATCCGTATCAGGTTAAAGGGTTTGGAAAATTCCATCTCAGCCGAAAAAGCACCCCCGAATATTCAATTGTGCGATGTAAACATCATACCACCGTTTTTTTACTTTGTCAAGTGGTTTTGAAAATTATTTTTCGACGTGTAGATAAGAAGCGTGCCGTCCTCTACGCTTATTTCTGCTTCTCTTCCGTCAAACGAGTTGCCCGAGCCGAGTGAGGTTTTGTTGTCAAGGTCGCACTTATCTAAGGTATATAAAAGCCCCTTTATTGTAACTCCGCGCGAAAGTGACGAGTACGAAAGCACGGAAATTCGTCCGCTTGCGCCTTTATCAAATCGCACCGAGGAATTATGTAGCGGCAAAACCGAGTTGTCCCCACTGTAAAATGCAATATCAACGCCGTTTTCGGCATATTTCACCGCCTCACCGACAATTGCCATTGTGTGGTCAAGCAGTCCGCCAATTGCGCCGTACATTCTGATTTTATTGTAGCCGCGCAAAAGTGCTTCCTTGATGGCAAGGGCACCGTCGGTTTCGTCCTTCATAACGGGGTATTTAATCACGTTTTCAAAATCTATCGGCATATTTGACGAATCAAAATCGCCAAGAGCCAAATCTATTCTCTTTCCCTGCGATTTCAAAATATGATAGCCGCGGTCCGCACCGATAACCAAATCGCTCTCGTCAGGCATAAAATCAAGCGTGCAATCAAGCGCACACACGATATAACAAGTGTTCATCTAATCACCTCGCATAAATTCTACCATTTTTCTTTCGTTTTTGCAACAAGTATCTTGATTTTGAGCGCGTAAAATGATAAAATTATCAAAAAAGTTCTCAAATTAATCACTGACAAAAGGAGGGTAAAGAATGAAAAGCAAAGCTTTAAGAGTGTTTATAATTATTCTGTTTTCAACTATCGCGTTTTGCTTTGCTTGCGCGCTTGCTTGGCTTGCCGCCTACCTTACCTCGTACGACAGTGAAATTCCGCGCTTGGACATCACCGTTGACGGAAAAATCACCTCAAAAGAGGAATACGTCACCTGCTCCCTTTCCCTATCTGACGAAAACGAGGAAATTTTGTTAGAGGGCATAAGCGGCGGCATTAGAGGACGCGGAAATACGACGTGGAAATATCCCAAAAAGCCGTACCGCCTAAAGCTTGACTCAAAGGTTTCATTTTTCGGTGAGGATGCGAGCAAAAGCTGGGTGCTTCTTGCAATGTATAACGACTTCTCGCTTTCCAAGGACGCGCTTGCCTTTAAGCTTGGTGCATCGCTTGAAAACGGCGACTACGTGCCCTCATACAACTACGTTGAGCTATACATAAACGGCAGATATAAGGGGCTTTATCTTTTGACCGAGCAGATAAACGAAAACAAGGAGCGCACTGACGTAAAGGACAATTTTGACAAAGACGACACCAAGGTTCCCTTCCTTGTTGAGCTTGACGGCTACGCCGAGCTTGACGGTGGCACAGAGGGCGTTGACTACTTCAAAATCGGAGATTTATTTTACTCTGTAAAATACCCCGACAAAACCGAGCGCTACACCGATGCACAATTTGAGTATATAAAAAATTACGTCACTAAGGTGCACAATCTTTGCTACAAGCAAAACGTAACCTTGGCGGAGCTTAGCGAATACATAGACGTAAATAGCTTTATCGACTACTATTTAATTCAAGAAATCGTCATTCAGCCCGACATTGACACAAAGTCCGTTTATATGTATAAATCAACCGACGGCAAGATGAAAATGGGGCCTCTTTGGGACTACGATTGGGCGTTTAGCGGCCCGTCACTTGCGTTTTGGTCTGACTATGAATTAAAGGAAACGGAATTTTGCACACGCGGCACTTGGTTCTATGCTCTGCTTTCTCGCTCGCCCGAATTTTGCGAGGCGGTAAAGGCACGCTTTTTCGAAATTGAAGGAACGATAAGAAGCGCCGCATATGAATTCAAGGAAGAAAATGCAAAAATTTCAACCGCCGCGCACAAGGATTTTCTAAGATATCATTACTATAACGGTTACGCCACGTACGAGCGAAATTTTGAAAAGAATTTTTCGCTTTTGATGCGAAGAATCGATTGGCTAAGTGATGAAATCAGCAAGCTGTAATATTACAAAATAAACTATACAAAGCAGTGCCCTGCCGATACGGCTTTGGCACAATATGAGGTGAAAAATGAAAAAAATTGTTTTACTTGGAGATTCAATTCGTTTATGGGGATACGGCACGCGCGTGCCCGAGATGCTTGGTGACGGATACGAGGTTGCCCAGCCCGAGGACAACTGCCGCTTCGTTAAATATACGCTGCGCGGTCTTTTCGATTGGCACGATATTATAAAGGACGCAGACGTTATCCATTGGAACAATGGGCTATGGGATTGCACCGAGATTTTTGACGACGGTCTTTTTACATCCGAGGAGGAATATATCGAAAATATGCTCCGCGTGGCTACGTTGCTCAAAAAAATCACGCCAAACGTCATTTTTGCAACAACCACCCCCGTTTGGGACGAGTTTGAGTGGACACACAACGATAAAATCAAGCGCTTTAATGAAATAATCGTGCCAAAGCTGCACCAAATCGGCGTTAAAATCAACGACCTACACGCCCTTGTGTCCAAGGACGTACACAAGTACGTTAAGGAATGCGATATGATTCACCTCTCCCCCGAGGGCATCGAGCTCTGCGCCGAAGCGGTTTGCAAAGCAATAAAGGAGTTTGACTAAAATGAAATACACAAAAAAGCAGCTGCTTGATGCGGCGCTTGCCTTAAACGGTGAGGATAAAAAATATATCATCACTGTAGAGGATGACAAAATTATAACGCGCGTAAAATGGATGGATGCCACTTTGTTTTCGCCCACTTCTATCTCCAAGCAAATGGAGGAGTTTGAATATATCGTCAAGGTTAACGATAACGGAACGTACAGCGAAATAACAAAGCTCTCCTCCAAAGGTAGTTCTCTTTCGCCGCGAGGTGGCATCTTAAACAAGGAAACAGTAATAGGCGGAAGAGCACGCAAAAAAACAATTGTCTTTGGAAAAGACAACCAAACAGGCGAGGTTGGAATTATAAACGTTTCCTTTAATTCAGAGGAATACAAGCGCCCTATAAAGGAGCTTCTCAAAAGCGCGGGCTACAAAAAGAAAGTTTCTTTTGTTGCCATAGGTGCAATAGCATTTTCGATTTCTGCGGCACTTTTTGTTTTAGCCGTTGCTGTATTAATGAATATTCCGCTTTCCGGCAGGGAGCCAATTGACGCCGATAAATTTGAAAGCACAGCTATTTCAAGCGGATACTCGGTTCAAATCGATAATGATTTTGGTAAAGAATACAATTCTATCGATAACGCATTTGTAGCAAGCGATGAGCAAGACGATTATCAAATAGCTTATTTGGTTATAAATAGTTCAGACAACGCCAAGGAAATTTTCCAATCCAAAAAAGCGGATTTGGAAAAAATAAAGTCCGAAAATGAAGGAAACAACCACAGCTCAGCATCAAGCAGCTCTAAATTCGAGAAGTACAAATTAACCACTAAAGACCATTTCCTCTATATTGCAAGAATTGAAAACACCGTGATTTTAATAAATGCAGGAATAGAAGATAAAGAGGAAGTCGAGAAATTCATAAAAGAGATTGGTTATTAAAATAAAAAGACACTCACAAGGAGTGTGGAAATAAGCTTTTTCTTACAGGGTCGGCTCGCCATGCGAGCTATTTCTGCCGAGCCTTTTGCTTGCGAGCAGACAACGGCTTTCGTCAGAAATGCGCACCCCATTCGTGCAAGCACGAGCGACGTCTCGGCGCGTTGCGCCGACAAAACAAAAAGACACTCACAAGGAGTGTCTTTTTGTTTTGGTGGACCAACAGGGACTCGAACCCCGGACCGACCGGTTATGAGCCGGTAGCTCTAACCAACTGAGCTATTGGTCCTTATTTCTGTGTGCTATACTATTTTACACATTTATTGCTTATTTGTCAATACCTTTTTGAATTTTTTTATAGTTTTATTTTTTGTTTTATTTTATGAAAAGATATTATCATTATTGACGCTTAGTATTATAAATTTCTTATCTTTTGTGCTGTAAATTGTAAACAAATGTTAACAAATATTGATTTTTTGTTAATCGCGTGCTATAATGGTAACATCTTGAAAAAAGAAGGTGTTATTATGGGACTTTGGACAATGGATTTCTTTTGGGGAGTTATCCCTTGGTTTTTATTCTTTGCTGCTTTTTCATATATGCTTGCTAATTTACTTAAGGGCAAGGAAAAAGCAAAGGCTTGGATTTTAAGAGGAATTGCGATAACAATTTTGGTGCTTGAGGTAGCAAAGCAGACGAAGGGTCTTTTAAATCCGAATGGTTATGACCTTTATGCATTACCCTTCCATTATTGCAGCTTGTTCTTACTTATACTTCCTCTCCATTCATTTTCATTTGGCAAATTCAAAAAGTTTGTTGACGGTATTTCCTTTGCAACGCTTTCATCACTTTTCTTTGTATATATTGTGGTGCCAACAGTTCTTTACCCCGACCATAACTTTAATACGTACTTCACAAGCTTCGGCTCATTCCACACAATCACGTTCCACCATTTAGTGGTATTCTATTTGTTCTTGGCTATTGCGTTCCGCGCATTTAACCTCAAAATAATACGCGATTTCCCAATTATCGCTATTTCCCTTTCAGTTTTCGTTATTATTTCAACATTCTTCTCATACACTCTTAATACAAATTACCATAATTTGTTACATAGTAACGTTGATTTAATCGAAAATTTGATAAGAGTGCCACTCAACAATGCATTAGGCGGTATTGGACAAGCAATTTACGTTGGTTTAATGTTCGTGTTCACCACAATAATAGCATGTGTTGCTTATTTGTTAATATGGATTTTCTACAAATTCGTCGTTTTAAGAAATAAAAAATCAAAGGCGTAAAACATTTTTCCCTGTATACAATATAACAAAAACACACCTCTGCGCCACGTGGCACAGAGGTGCTTTTTTATTTGATTTTAGAGGGTGAATTTTCAGGACACACCGACGTCCCCTGTCTTACAAAATGTGAGGTTTTTCGCAGATGCGATGTAAAAATTGGGGTTAGTGGCATGCCGTCAAGACACACCACCGTCCCCTGTCTTGCCCTGTCTTATTTCTCGTATAATACGCCGTCTTGACTATAGTAGTATTTATTATCGGGTGAAACTTGATAATTGATGTTTATACAAATATACTCATTTGTGTCCTTAAATCTAATAACACTGTAATTAATGCCCAACATAC
>JAZREL010000009.1:0-14454 GCA_045660785.1 Eubacteriales bacterium
GCAATTTGCACACTTGCTTGTTTCTTGTCCTGCTTTTTCATATTCAGGAGCAATTGTGAGTGTCCAAGCACCCATTGAGTGACCCTTTGCTTCTGTTGTGGTGATTACACGTGAGGTTTCTGCATTACATACTGTGCAGTATACTACTGTTTCGTATGAGCCGTCTTGTGTGCAGTTGCCCTCTACCACTTTTTCGGTTACTGCTTCGCCGTCCTTGTGTCCAAGTGCGTCAACGTAGTTATCCTTATATGTATCGCTACATACTGAGCATGTGTATGTTGTGAAGCCGCCGTTTACACAGTCTGCTTCTGTTACGCTTGATACATACTTGTGATAGTCCGCTACCTCGGAAACTTTATATGAAGCGCCGCTTGCATCCTTTGCGGTAAATGAAAGTTCAAGACCGCATTCGGTATACGTAAAGTCGTATTCACCGTCTATAAGGTATTTAGTTGCCTCAGCGATTGTTGTTTGTTTGCTAATCGTCGTTGCTGTGGTTGTGTCTGCATAGTAATAAAGGTCAAACTCGCCCCAGTTGTCAAACAAGTTTGTACGGCCTTTTCCGTTTATAACATCCTTGGAAAGAATAACAACGGTTTTTATGTTAGCCTTAATAGCATTGTCGGCATTATTGTCTTTAGCATTGTTAAAGTTACGAAGCTCTTTTGTGTCAGGACCAATAATCAAGGTGTCAAAATAGTTGCTAAGACTAAATTGCTTGTTTCCTTCACCATTTTGGATACCAACAAGCTTAACCGCGTTTACATAAACGGTACCGCTAAGATGTGCATTTGAAAATGCAAACACGCCAAATGTGTCCATCTTTTTTGGCCAAATAATGGTGTTTTCCTGTCCGCCGGGAACATTTTTACCGCCTATTCTCGTGCTGGCAAACGCTTGTGGGCTCATGTTCTTTACATTATAAAGGTTGATTGGCTCACCGTTGTAGTTCCATACAGCTTGGCTCACATTGTTTGCATTTCCTGAAAACATAAATGCAGATTGGTCAATATCAGTTGTGTTATCAAACTTGATATAAACATCTTTGATGCCTGTGCAGTTATAGAAGCATTCATGCATAAAGTGATTAATCGGAGAGGTAATATTCAAGGTTTTAAGCGATTTACAATCTCTCATAAAAATTCTTGGAATTACCGTGATATGCTCACTTGTGATGTTCAGGGTTTGAACGCTTGATTTTTGCGTAATTGAGCCGATGTCAAACAATTGAGTGCCATAACCCGGTACATTACCCTGAATTGTATCAAAGGCAGTTACCTTATACACAATACCATCGGCCGTTATTGTGCTTGGAATTGTTACCACCGTAACGCCCTGAATAAAGTCATTAACGGTAGCATATGGCTCATCGCCATCGTGCAGAGTGTACTTAACGCCGTTTTCGGTATCTTCGTACGTTGCTGCGCCGGCGGTGACTGCAAGCAAGCAAACGAATATGCATACCATCAAGCTGATAAGTAAGATTTTCTTTTTCATTTGGGTTTTCTCCTTTTTATTTTTTGCGTTATAATATTAACATATATGTGGAAAACTGTCAATTCTGCCCAAACGTACTGTTTTTGGTGGATTTTGTGCATATTGTACAATCTCATTTTTCGATTTCAGTTGATTGCAAGGTTTTAGCGGAGTTTAGAATTTAGCATTTTTTGGTCAGTTTGCACAAGAATAATTAAGTTGTTAATTTTTTGTAAATAATATATTATTAGCGCAAAAAATAAGTAAAAGCAGCTTTAGTTCTCTTTTGTGTTGCAATTTTTAACTTTATATGGTAGAATACCCTTATCACTATTTGCGAGGTTTATTATGGAAGACATAAAATGGTTTAAGGAAGCAAAATACGGCCTTATGCTTCACTTTGGACTTTACTCCGTCCTTGGCGGTGTTTACAAGGGAAAGCGCTCGGATTACTATGCGGAGTGGATTCAATCCTACTGTGCAATTCCAAACGCGGAGATGGAAAGAATTGCGAAGACGTTCAATCCTATCTATTTTGATGCGGATGAGTGGGCGAAATTTGCCCACGACCAAGGAATGAAATACGTTGTTATTACAACGAAGCATCACGACGGCTTTGCGCTTTTTAAGTCCGAGGCGGACTCGTATAACTGCTGCGACTTCTCTCCCTTTGGACGCGACATAATCAAGGAGCTTTCAGACGCTTGCCGTAAATACGGCTTAAAGTTTGGAATTTACTACTCTCAGGACCTTGACTGGCACGAGAAAAACGGCGGTGGCTACAAAACCGAGCCCGTTGGCTGTGCAGGTGTTTCGTGGGACAACTCCTGGGACTTTCCAAACAATGACGAGAAGGATTTTGAGATAACCTACCGAAATAAAATACTTCCTCAAATTGAGGAAATAATGACGAAATACGGCGAAATTTCCCTTGCTTGGTTTGATATGCCAATGACGCTTACAAACGAGCAAAGCGAGGAGATTTACAACCTTGTAAAGAAGCATCAGCCCGCTTGCCTTGTTAACTCCCGTCTTGGAAACGGAAAATACGACTACGTTTCCCTTGGCGACAATGAAATCCCGAGTGAGTTTTCAGAAGCAAGTGAGGCGGAGATAGACTACAACTCTATTGAGGGCTTTAAGCCGTCACCTTACGGATTTTACGAATCCGCTTGCACCTTGAACGATTCTTGGGGATATAACACCTGGAACCACAATTGGAAAAGCGCACAGGAAATTTACGAAAACAAGAAGCGCTTAAATGCACTTGGCATTAACTACTTAATTAACATCGGTCCTGACCACCTTGGACGATTCCCTATTGAGGCGCAGGAGATATTGCGCGGCGCAAGGGAGCTTGAGGAAAACGAAAAATAACAAATAAGTATCAAAAACAGACACGTCAGACCACAAACGCTCTTGCAGCAAGCAACACCTCATCCGTCAAGCAAGTTGACACCTTCCCCTCAAGGGGAAGGCAACGAGCGGCGCAAGGGAGCTTGAGGAAAACGAAAAATAACAAAAAAAGTATCAAAAACAGACACGTCCGGCCACAAATGATCTTGCAGCAAGCAACACCTCATTCGTCAATCAAGTTGACACATTCCCCTCAAGGGGAAGGCAACGCGTGGTGCAAGAAAGCTTGAAGAAAACGAAAAAAATAACAAAAAAAGTATCAAAAACAGACACTCCCTCGGCAATTTTTCAATTTTAAGCATAAAAAAAAGCACTCGTGCCGAGTGCGTTTTTTGTGTTATTGAATTTCCGTTTCGTTTATCCAACCGTAGTTAGAATACGTATTTTTTAGGTATTTTGCATTTTGCGCGGGGTTATCGACGGAAAGGATAATTCCGCTGCTGCCCTCTAAGTACCATCTGCTTGCAGGGCTTTCGAAGGTAACCTTTTCAAGTCCGTTGCATTCGTAAAATGCAAGATTGTTGATGTATTTTACTGTTGACGGAATGGTTATTTCGCTAAGCGAGGAGCATCCGTAGAATGCGCCTGCACGAATATAAATTGCTTTTTCCATATTTACAGAGGTCAATTTGGTGCATCCTTGGAAAGCAAGTGAGCCGATTTCCGTTGCATTTTTCATTTGAATAGATTTAAGAGCTGTGCAAAGTGCAAACGAATATTCTCCAACCTCTGAAACGGTGCCGCATTCTGCTGACTCAATGCCAAGACCGATAAATGCTCTTTCATCAATTGCGGTTATATTTTGAGTGCCCAACGTTGATGGAATAACAAGATTTTTTTCATTACCAAAATATCCGGTTACACAGTTATTATAGTATGCAAATTTGCTTTCGCTATCATATAAAACACCGTCAACTATGCTGCCTATTTGGGTTTGAACACCGTTTACATATGCCATACCGCCAATTAAGACGTTGCCTGTTTGTGTTTCGGCAAGGATTCGCCAATCGCCACCCGGATATGATGCATTTTCAAGCAAAATTCTAATACCTGTGTTTGTATTGTAGAATGCTTTTGCACCGATTTCACAGCCGTTTGGCACGTAAACGTGTAAAAGACCTTGACAGCCCTCAAAGAAACGCTCGGGAATTTGTTTTGTTCCCTCTCTTATTGAAACAGACGTAATATCAGTTGATTCAAGACGTGAGATTGTGTTGAATTTATAGTAAATACCGTTATAAAGTGTTTCGCTGACTAAATCGTAATTAACTGCGTTTTCGCCACATTTCTTTACATTTTCGCCGCCGTTTATCGCTTCAAGGCGATAGCAGCTATCAAAAGCAAACGCGCCGATTTCTTCAACCGAGCTTGGAATTGAAACAGAGGTGATATTTGATGCAAAGAAGGCGTTATTGCCTATATAAGTAACACCGTTTGGAATTACAAGCGCGCCGCTTATTTCCTCACCGTCGATTAAAACCTTTTGTGAAAGTGAAAATACAGACGCTTCAAAGTCCTTTTGGCAATACTCGGCAAGTGTCATTTCAAGATTGATTTCATTTACGTGTAGATTTGAAAGCTTTGATAAAATATCAGCACTGTCTACTATCGTAATTATTGTTCCATCATCAGGTGAGCTTGAATGCAAAAACGCGTTTTCGTTGATATTGCTTTCCGCGTAATCACAGTAAATGCCATCTATTGTCGCACCGTAGAACGCGTCTTCCTCTATTGTTACGCCCTCGCCGATTTTAAGCTCGCCAAGCTTTGCGCCGTAAAGTGCAAACGTGGATACGCTCGTGCCATTTTTAAGCTCAAGGCACTCCACATTTGCAAAGGAAAACGAATTTTGTGCAAGAGTTACGTTTTCGCCAAGCGTTATTTCTGTCAGATTGCAGCTTGCGAATGCTAATTCACCCAGTGTTGCGCCGTTTGGAATTTCAAGTGCTTCAATCGGACAATTATTAAATGCATATGCGCCAATTTCGCAGCCGCTTGGCAGATTGGAAATTTTCGTTAAATTTAAGCAGCGTTCAAATGCGGAGTCACCAATTTTTGTAATTCCGCTATGGAAAACGACCTCGGTAATGCTTAAATTTTCCAAGAAGGCGCCACTTGGAATTTCTGTAACGCTTTCGGGGATAACGAGAACGGAAACAGCTTCTCCGCCGACTAAAACGCCGTTAGTTGCATTTGGAAGCTCGAAGCCCTCGCTGAAAATTTGCTCGATGCTTGGAATTACGACAGTTCCTACGCTTGCGCCGTATAGCATATGGTTTTCAAAGGCGGAAACCTCGCTACCAAAGTAGATTGTCGTGCCGTTTTCGGTGTCTTTACCCATATCCCTAAACGGGCCGCCTGTATAATAATGAACGAAATAGTCGGTTAAGCTTTGCGCATTATAGTTGAGGGTTTTGAGGTTGAACATATCCGCAAAGGCAAGCTCGCCAATTGAGCAAACACCCTTGCCTATTGTCAAAATTTCCGTGCCTGTGCAGCCCTCAAACGCAGAGTCTGCAATTTTTGTAACGCCGTCGTGAATTACAATTTCCTTAACCTCGGTGCATCCGCCGAAGCAAACGTTAACCTCGGTTACATCACTCGGCACTACTATGCTCGTTATCGGTGAGCCGTCAATGAAAAGTCCTTCTTCTGAATAAGGAGCAAACGAGGTGAATTTGAACCACTTATCAAGTGAGGAAATATTGATTTTGGAAATTTCCGTGCCGTGGAAAATATTCACTATATTTTCTACGTTTTCGCCGATATGCAAAACAATCTTCTTTTCAGCTTGTGTAAATTTTCCGTTGTAATATCCCCACAAAACGTACTCGTTGTCTATTTCGAGATTGCTTGCGTTATAGTACACGTTTTCAAGCGCTAAAAATCCGTGGAACGCTTGATAGCCGACGTTTTGAAGATTTTCGCCAAGGGTCAAGGAGGCAATATCGGAGCATTGCGCGAATGCTTCCTTTTCAACCGTTGTAACGGAGCTTGGAAGGTTTAGCTCTGTAAGTCCCGTACAGTAAAGGAACGCTTGCTCTCCTATCGTGTGGCAAATTGAATTTTCGTCAAAGGTGAGTGATTTTAGGTCAAGATACTCAAAGGTGTGGCTTGGAATTATCTCAACGCTTGGGCCGATATGAACCGAAATACCGTTCAAGCCCTCTGAGTACATGTAAAAGCCGAAATCTACGTTTTCGCCGTTTGCTACGTCGTAATAAATTTCCTTGATATTATCGCATTCATTAAACGAATTTATAACCGTTGTGATGCCGTTGTGAAGTGAAATTTTTTCAAGACTTTGGCAAGAATAAAATGCGTCCATGCCGATATATGTGATATTACTTGGAACGGTCACCTCGGTAAAGCCGCAGCTGCTAAAGAAGCCCTCGGGAATTTCACACATCGAGGACGGAAGCTTTACGTTATCAAACGAGGTCAAGCCGATGCAATCAAGAAAAACATAATCACCAAGCTCCGTCACCGAGTCGGGAATTTCGATTTTATCAAGGCGCGTGCATTTATCAAACGCGTGCTGCTCTATTTTCGTGACGGTGTTGGGAATAGTGATAGAGGTAAGTCCCGATTGATTTGAAAAGCAATAGCTACCTATCACGGTTACAGTCTTGCCGTCAAGCTCCGAGGGGATTTCTATTTCAGTAATTAAGTAATTTTTTTGATCATTTGGCAAGCTGTCAATATCATTGCCGTAATACGATATAATCGGGTCGTAAAATCCATCGACGCGCAAGGTGCCGTCATCGTTTTCCTGAAAGCTAAGACCTGCCATACAATTTTTACACACGCCGTTTTCCATAACGTGACCGCTTGGCGGTTGCTTTTGACTATTATGGCTATGGCATTTTGAGCATTCATAATCAACAACCGAGCCGTAAATGCAATTGAATTCTCCTTCGTCCAAGCGTTGCCAATCGTGCTGACATTCCTCACCTGTCGGCACACAGGAGACAAGAATGAGCGAGCAAAGGCACAAAAGTACTATTAAAAATGATGAAATAAGCTTCTTTTTCATAAATTCGCCTTTCTGAGCATTAAATCTAAAATCAAGCCACTATGGCTTTTGATAACGTAATTTTTAAAAATCAGGAGCAAGCGCCCCTGATTTTTTTATTTTAGTTTTGAATAAGTACGCGAAATAAATTTTTCGGAATACACGATAAATCTTTCGTGTGTGCCCTCGCCGATTATGCCTGCTTCATCGTATGCTTTTACCGAAAAACAGACACGTCTGCCGTCGATTTCGGTAATTTCGGATTCAACAGTGACGTCCATACCGACGGGAGTGGCACTAACGTGCTTCACGTTCATTTGTGTGCCGACGGTGCTTGCGCCCTCTTCTAAATCTGCGCTGATTGACTTATATGCACATTCCTCCATAAGCGCAATCATACGGGGAGTTGCCAAAACCTCAAGCTCACCGCTGCCGAAAACCTTGGCGGTATCAGTTGCTTGCACCTTGATCGTTATTTGATTCTTCTGTCCTATTTGCATTTTTGTCTACCTCTTTATTTTTCTTGTTGATTTTAACCTTTTTACGTGATTTCCAAGCCATTTGTGAGAATAAAATAATCGCTTGAATCGGAACACCGACCAAATATAAGAACCAAAAAACAGAGCTGCCGAGCGGTGTAAAATATATTAAGGTCAATATAATTGCGGTAATTGATGACCAAACTGTTGTTGAGCCAAGGACAAAATGGGCAACCCAATTATAATACTGTCTGCCAATGAGCATAACCACTGCGCAGGACACGGGAAGCGCCCACACAAACGCGATCCAAAAAGCGGGTAATGATTCGACAACAAGGCTGGAAATGAAACACAGGGTCGCGAAAAACCAAGCGGCAGCCGCGCCAACAATGCACGACCAAATGCGATACATCCTGCGGTTTTTCAGTAATTCATCCCTTTGCGGTGCTGTACATTCCTCACTTGTTAAATCATTCATTGTAATTCCGTAGAATTCACAAATTTCGTATAAAACGTTTAAATCGGGCAAGGTGTCTCCCTTTTCCCATCTTGAAATGGCTTTATCCGAATAGTTTAATTTTTCTGCAAGCTCCGCTTGGGTAATGCCCTTTTGCTTTCTCAAGACGGATAAATTTGCAGAAACGACTGATTTTATATCCTTCATTATTCCTCCACGAAATTCGGCAGAGCCGAACACGGTATAATCATAAAATGCGTGTGTTTGTTTGCACTTGCATATATTATAGCGCATTTTTATAGGAAAATCAAGTAAAATTTGCACATTCTACAATTTGTGGAGTGCCATTTCTCAGTTTTTTAGACACGGGCGCGTATTTTTTAGACAATAAAACATAATATGTCCTTTACTATTTGGGTATAATTTGATAGAATTTCACCGTAAAGTTTGCAAGTGAAGGGAGGAAATGCCCACTTTGGACAAAAGAAAGGTTATTTACTTCAGCGACGAGTTGAACGATGAATTTTCCACAGCTAAGATTGAGCCAAGGGTAATTGACGACGGCTACAAGTACGTAAGAAGCTCACTTGGTGAAAAAATTGCGCGCTTCTTTTGGTACAGAATAATTTTTACGCCCGTTGCCGCGTTTTACGCCAAGGTAATCAGGCGTCAAAAAATTGTCAACTCTCGGCTTTTGAAAAAATTCAAGTTCACAGGGTATTTTCTTTACGGCAACCACACCCACGCCTTGGGTGACGCTTTGATGCCACACTTTACAAATTTTCCAAAGCACAATTATATTATCGTTCATCCAAATAACGTTTCAATGAAATTTTTCGGCAAGATTACCCCGCTCCTTGGCGCGCTGCCCTTACCTGACACAAAGGGTGCTTACAAAAATTTCACCGATGCAATTGAAACCAGAATAAGACAGAAAAAATGCATAATAATTTATCCCGAGGCACATATTTGGCCATACTATACTAAGATTAGACCGTTTGGCGATGATTCATTTTCCTATCCCATCAAGCACGACGTGCCGACGTTTTGCTTCACAAACACCTATCAAAAGCGCCGCTTTTCAAAAAAGGCACGCGTCGTGACCTACATTGACGGGCCGTTTTACGCAAACACCGACCTTTCACCGAAGGAGCAAAGGAAGCACCTGCGCGACCAGGTTTACGAATGTATGTGTGAGCGCGCGAAGCTATCAAGCGTCGAGGTAATAAGATACGAAAGGCGCGATGGCATCATCCCAAGCAAGGACAATTGAGCTTCTGTCCCACGATAACAAAAACGAGGAAATAAAAATGGTAAATATTTTGTTTTGTGGCAACGACACGGTTTTTGACGGAATTTTGACCTCTACTCTTTCCATTCTTAAAAGGAGCCGCACAAACGAAGCGATAAATTTTTACATTTTCACAATGGACGTATCTCACCTGCGTGCTGACTACGTTCCGATTTCTGACAAAAAGATTGAATTTTTAAGTGACGTTGTAAGGAAGTACAATACTCAAAACACGGTTACCAAAATCGACGTCACGGACTTATATATGCGCGAATTTGACGGATGCCCAAACGAGAGGGCTTACTGCTCTCCCTACACGCTTATTCGTCTGTTTGCGGATTTAGTTCCCTTGCCTGACAAGGTCCTTTACCTTGATGCGGATTTGCTTTTCAACCGCGACGTGCATTTGCTTTACGATTTGAACGTTGACGGATACGAGTATTTTGCCGCACGCGACCATTACGGCAAACATCTTATCAGTCCAAACTATATAAACGCAGGGGTGCTTCTTTTCAACATGAAAATGATTAAGCAAACCGGCTTGCTTGAAAAGGCGCGAGAGCTTATAAAGACAAAAAAGCTGACCTTTGCAGACCAAAGCGCAATAATACGCTCAACGACGAAAAGAAAGGTGATTTCGCAAAGGTTTAACGACCAAAAATCGCTGCACAGAAAAACGGTTGTGCGGCACTTTTCCAAGCGACTTTTCTTATTACCCTACCCGCATACTGCGAATATCAAGCAATGGAACGTAAACCGTGTGCATAAGGTATTCAAGTATTATAAATTCGACGACATTTTATACGATTATCTATACCTCAAATCAAAATTTGACAGGGAGTACAAATAATGAATAAGCAAATTCCTATTTTTTATGCTTGCGACGATGCGTTTGTCAAGTATACGATAGTTTCCTTGACATCGATCAAGGAAAACGCTTCTAAAGACAGACAATACCGCGTTTACGTTTTATATACTGACATTTCCGAAGAAATGAAGGAAAAATTGCTCGCGCTTGGCGATGAGAATTTTGAAATCAGCTTTGAAAACGTATCAGATCAGCTTGCCTCTATTTCAAAGCGCTTGCCGCTTCGCCACTACTACTCTAAAACGACGTACTACCGTCTTTTTATAGCAAGCATGTTCCCGAAAATCGACAAGGCAATTTATATTGACAGCGACACAATTGTGCTTGGCGATATAAGCAAGCTTTACGACACCGAGCTTGGAGATAACCTCCTTGGCGCGTGCCACGAGCAGGCGATGGAGCAAATTGACGTTTACGGCACTTACGCCGAAAGCGTTGTCGGCGTTTCAAGAAATGAGTTTTTCAACGCGGGCATTTTACTTTTGAACACACGTGAGTTTAGGCGCTTCGGTGTGCTTGACAAGTTCATTTACTACCTTGGAGTGTATGATTTTATCGTAACTCAAGACGAGGACTACTTAAATCTCGTTTGCAAGGATCGTGTCCTTTGGCTCGACCAAAGATGGAACACGGAGCTTGTTGAAATGTTTAGATATGATTATGATATACGCGAGGCGAACATTTTGCACTACATAATGGTTAACAAGCCATGGCACTACGGCGAGTGCCGCGGTGCGGAAATCTTTTGGAGATATGCAAAAATGACCTCGGTTTACGACGTGCTTTTAAACGAGCTTGAAAATTATACCGACGAGGAAAAGGCGCGCGATGCTGCCTCTGCCGAGAATCTATATCAAATGGCGATAAGCGAAACAGCAAAAGAGGACGCCTTCTACAAGGTTTGGAAGGATAAGCTACCACTAATTTAAAGGAGCATTTATGAGAAAGCAAAAGGTTTCTATATACTTCCCCGGCGAAAGCAGCTGCTTCGACGGAATTTCAAAAATCGCTTCCAAGCTTGGAAATTATTTTTCGCCCGACAGTGCCGAAATTCACCTTTTGGGCAGGTATTTTGAGGGTGACGGCATTGACAAAAAAGCTTTTTCCGCACTTTTTGCGGGCTACAAGTGCTGTTTTGACGACGTAAGCGCTTATACTAACGAGGATATTGACTACTATAAGTTTGCTATTCCCGCAGTTTGCAAGACGGATAAGGCGATTTATATAAATCCCGTGTCCACAATTGAGCTTGACCTCGGTAAGCTTGCATCTCTCACGCTTGGCAACTATTACGCGGCTGCATACCACGATATTTCCTTTGATACTGATGCGCTTGCAAGCTACACAGAAAAGGTGCTTGGAATAAGCCACTATTTATTTACAAGCGGTGATTACGTTGTTTTCAACGTAAAAAAGCTACAAAAAAACGGCGCGTACGAAAGATTTAAGCTTTACCGCGATTTTTGCGAATTTAATTTTATGCCTGCCGACTCACTTTTCAACCTTGTTTTCAAGGACAGAATTTTAATTATCGGTGATATTGAAAGCGGCGCTATGGCAAGTGATGCGGTTGAGAGCGAGATTGCGAGCGAAAACAGCTTTCTTAACAAGTGGAACCGTGAAAAGCGCGCAGGCGACAGAGTTGGAGTTTGCCAAAAGATTGCAGCTTTCGAAAAGGACGGGATTTTTGACCAGGACGTTGAGGACGACGTGCCGGGCAGAATGATAATGCCTGAGGAGATTGAATACGTCAAGAAAACGGCGAAGGAAAAACTGAAGGCAAAAATTGCCTTTTCTATGGCGAAAAGATTTTACTACAAGCTTGAAAAGAAGCAGATGGTTATGATAAACGACGAGGTTGACGGGCTTGAAAATCTCGCAAATTTAGACACAGGTGCGGTTATAACCTGTAATCACTTCAATGCAATGGACAGCTTTGCAATGCATTGGGTGTACTTAAAATCAAAGCAAAAAAAGAGAAAGCTATATAGAGTTATACGTGAGGGAAACTATACCTCCTTCCCCGGATTTTTCGGTTTTCTTATGCGCAATTTCTACACGCTTCCACTCTCCTCAAACCATAAAACGATGAGAAAATTCATGGCAGGTGTGAACGAGCTTTTGACAACGGGCCATTTCGTGCTTGTTTACCCCGAGCAATCGATGTGGTGGAACTACCGCAAGCCAAAGCCCTTAAAGCCGGGTGCATTTTCGTTTGCGGCAAAGAACGGCGTACCCGTTTTGCCTATCTTTATTTCAATGCGCGACTCAGGCGTTTTAGGCCCCGACGGCTACTACGTTCAAGAATACAAAATGCATATTGGCAAGCCGATTTACCCCGACACCGAAAAGGGGTCACGCGAAAACATTGATATAATGATGAAGGAAAATGAGCGCGTTTGGCGTGAAATTTACGAGCGCGAATATCAAATGCCACTTGAATACACAACCGAATTAGAAAATGCTGCAATTGAATAAGCAGCTCAAAGTATAAATAAAAGCGGATTTCAAACGAAATCCGCTTTTTGATTATATAATTTCTTCTAATGAGCGAATGCACCTATAACCAATCACGCTGAGCTGGCGCATAAGCTCCTTTATGCCAAAGCCGATTGACTCCACGCTGTGGCTATCGGAATTTATTACAAACGGCTTGCCGCTGTCGGCAATCTCGTCCATAAATTTCTCTTGTGGGTACGGGCAGGTTCTGTAGCCGCGCGAAATTGCGCCCGTGTTAATTTCAAAGATTGCGGGGGTTTTGATTAATTCGTTAAGTGCTTCCCTTGCCGCCACCTTGTAGCGCGGTGCGTTGGTGTCGATAAGCGGCATCTTCTCATTAAACTTGGTTATAAGGTCGAAATGCCCGATAATTTGGCATTTTGTCTTGTTATAGACGTCCTTAACAAGCTTGTAATAATCCTCGCAATATGCAAGCGCATCGCCGCCGTAATGCTTTTTAATATTCTCCTTCACCTCGTCTGCATTAATATCGAGTGCGAGGTATTCTCCATTCTTATAAATGAAGTGAACTGAGCCGATGACGTAGTCAAAGCCGTCGGTTGAGTTCTCAGAAAAATAATCCTGCTCTATGCCGACGTAGATTTTAATTTGCTCCTTGTACTTCTCTTTGAGTGCAAAAAGCTCATTTTTGTAATCGTTCAGTCTTTCAACCCTAATTGCCCAATCCGTCCTAAAAGGTAGGGGGGAGTGTACGGAAAAGCCGATTTCTGACATATTTGCCGCTATTGCCGCAAGCACCATTTCCTCGGGCGTGTTTTTTCCGTCACAGTAGGTTGTGTGGGTGTGATAGTTAGTTATTTTCATTTTGTCATTTTTTCCTGTTTAACCTTGTGGTCGATAATATGGCGAGAAGCAAGCTCTCTTTGAATGTCCTCAACGCTGATGCCCATTTGAACCATCAAAACCATTGTGTGGTATGCAAGGTCGGCAATTTCGTAAATTGTTTCCTTCTTATCGTCTGCCTTGCCCGCAATTATAACCTCGGTGCATTCCTCGCCAACCTTTTTAAGGATTTTGTCAGTTCCCTTTTCAAATAGATAGGTTGTATATGAGCCCTCGGGCTTATCCTTTTTTCTGCCAACCAAGAGGTCGTAAAGTCCGTTTACGGTAAACTCGTGGCGTTCGTCGCTTTGGTAAATTTCGTTTGTAAAGCAGGTGTCTGTGCCTGTGTGGCAAGCAGGGCCGTCCTTTTCAACGACAACGGTGAGTGCATCAAGGTCACAGTCGGCAGTTATTGAAACGATATGCTGATAGTTTCCGCTTGTCTCACCCTTGAGCCAAAGCTCCTTTCTTGAACGGCTGTAAAAGCAGGTTAAGCCCTTCTCCATTGAGATTTTCAAGCTCTCCTTATTCATATATGCAACCGTCAATACCTTTTTTGTAAATGCATCAACGACAACGGCAGGAATCAAGCCGTTTTCATCAAATTTAAGTTTTTCTATATCAAACATTGTTATATCCTCGCTTTAATGCCATTATTTATAAGCTCTTTTTTAAGCTCGCTGATTTTTACCTCGCCGAAGTGGAAAATCGATGCGGCAAGACCTGCGCTCATATCGGGAATTTCCTTGAAAAGACGGACAAAATCCGCGCTTGAGCCCGCACCGCCCGATGCAATAACGGGAACGTTTACCGCCTCGCAAACGAGCTTTAATAGCTCTATATCGAAGCCGTTTTTAACACCGTCTGTATCAATTGAATTTACAACGACCTCGCCTGCGCCCATATCAACGCATTTTTTAATCCAAGAAATTGCTTCCATACCCGTGTTTTCGCGTCCGCCCTTTGAAAAAACGGTGAAAACGCCGTCAACGCGCTTAACGTCAGCGGAAATAACAACGCATTGGTTGCCGTATTTCTTTGCCGCCTCTGTTATTAAATTCGGATTTTTAATAGCGCCTGAGTTTACGCTAACCTTATCAGCGCCGCATT
>JAZREL010000010.1:0-9273 GCA_045660785.1 Eubacteriales bacterium
GGTGTCAAAGATTATTGCCGACCTTGGCGGTAACGTAATTTCCGTTCACCACGAAAGGGCAAACGAGGGCTCCGACGTTACGGGCTGCTACTTAAGAATTATGCTCGAAACAAGAAATTACGACCATATTCGCGAAATCAAAAAAGGACTTACAGACTTCGGCTTTAAGCTTCTATAATACATAAAAAGCCGACCACGTGTCTAAAATTCACGTTTTATACGTAGGGGCGAGCGTTGCTCGCTTGCAAGGAGAATAATATGCTAAACAAAATTTCAACAGATAAAGCGCCAAGCGCGATAGGACCGTACTCACAAGCAATCGTTTGCGGAAATATGCTCTATACCTCGGGTCAAATTCCGATTAATCCCGAAACGGGAAATATCGAAGCTAAGGATATTGCCAAACAGGCAGAGCAGGTTATGAAAAACCTCGGCGCAGTTTTAGAAGCAGCAGGCACAAGCTTTGAAAACGTAGTAAAAACAACCTGCTTCCTTCACGAAATTGCGGATTTTGCCGCGTTTAACGAGGTGTATGCAAGATATTTCACATCCAAGCCCGCAAGAAGCTGTGTTGCCGTAAAGGATTTGCCAAAGGGCGCACTTTGTGAGGTTGAGCTTATTGCCAAAATCGGTTAACGTTAAAATACAAACATAAAAAGTCGCACACAGGGTGCGACTTTTTCCTATATTTTGGCAAAAGCTGCCCAAAATAGCAGGTACTTTATTTCCTTTGACCAAATAGAAATAACAAGCACGGAAGAATGAAACTTAAATGAGCCCGCTTTTTGCATCTATTTTTTCACTTACCCTTATATTGACAATTAGTTGAAAAAGTGATATTATATATTTGTAAATAATTTTCAAGGAGAGACAAATGAAAAAGAAAATACTTTTATCAATTGCTTTGGCATCGGTGCTTGCATTGATGCTTGCTATCTCAATCAGCGCCGCATCAACAAATGCGTTCGGCACGGTAGAAACGAGTGACAAAATTGACTTGACCGGTATGGCAACCGATACCGATTTAAGAGTAGTTTTGTTCGACGGCACAGAGTACCACACGTATCCATCTCAGTATATCGTTACAAGCAATACTGAGCTTACGCTCAATTTTGAACAAATAAACGAAGCGTTTGAAAAATCTTATACTAACAAGGACGTTATAAGATTTGAGGTTCCAAGACACGTAATAAAAATATCTGCAAAGTATTTTGGAAGCGGCGTTAAGGACGAGAAGCTCGTTGAGGTCTTTTTCCCTGTAGATGCAAGCCTTGAGGAAATGGCGTGGGGCGCATTTGAAAACACTCCTAATCTTGAAAAGATAAATATTCCAAAGAGCTTTAAAAAATTCGCTAACCAAAATCATTTTGCCAGCTGTCCAAAGCTAACGGAATTTACCTTTGACGAGGGATGCACTTTCACTGAAATACCAGTAAACTTCCTTACAAGCTGTAAATCTCTTGAGACGATTGTTTTTCCAAATAGCGTTACCTCTATCGGCGGTGGCGCATTTGCGTCTTGCACAAAGCTTAAAACTATAGTTTTGGGCGCAAACGTACAAACAATGAACGGCCCAATGTCCGACTGTGCAACAGGTGGCTCAACGTGGTATTTACCTGAAACCTTCTATTCTTCAAGCGTAACGAGTGAACCGTCTTCAAATATGTTCCACTGGGCAGGCAATAAAAATGACGGTTCCAGCGGCACGGGAAACAACCCTAGAAACATAACATTTGTATATACAGGTACAAAAGCGCAGGCTGAAGCGCTTCAAGCAAGATTTAAGGCGGCGGATTTGGCAACGGGTGAAAACTGCGTTGGTCTTTCACGTCTTTATAACGCAATTCTTTGCACGGAAGCAGAGTACAAGGAGTTAACAGGTAAAAACGTTGGCGAGGGCGCAAGCGGCTATTATCTCGTTTACGGATACGGTAAGTGTGATGCGTTTTATAACGGTGAGTGTGCTCCAAGTGAAAGCAAAAACCAATTCGACGGTGAAAAATACCTTTCAAGCTATTGCCAATTTTCAACGTGCCCAAGATGTGGCGAGGGTAGCAAGGTTGAGCTTTGCGCTCCGCTCTTTGTAAACAAGGGCTATTCAAGAGAATTAAACGGCACGTACTTCGATTACGGCTTCACGGTTGACAAAGAAGAAATTGCAAAGTACGAAGCGTTAACGGGCAATACCGTTTCCTACGGCGTAGTTGCCGCAAACAAGACCGTTTCTGAAAACGGCGCACTCTTTGACGAGAGCGGAAAAGCGGTTGATGGCGTAATCTCAATGAGCTTTAACGGCACAAGCTATAACGTTTATAACGTCAAGATTACAGGCATAGGCAGTGGTGACGTTAAAAAACAGCTTTATTGCTCAGCATACGTTACTGAAGCGGGCAAAACCGTTTACATCGGTGAAGCAGTAACTGAGATTGCGATTTTGATTTCCTTTGACCAAATAAAAGTAGCAAGCACGGAAGAATAAAACTTAAAAGAGTCGCTTTTGCGGCTCTTTTTTTGTCCGACAGCATAAAGCGCGCTTGAAAACTTCCTTATGTAAAATATTATTTAATATATTATAAAATAACTATTGACTTTAGCGAGCTAAAGTATTATAATGATTTAGTACACTAAAGCGTTAAAGTTATAAACTAATAATACTAAAAAGCGAGGAAATGAAATGAGCAAGCTACACACTAAAGAGGTAGAGGAATTATTTGACGCAATACTTTCACTTAAAACAAAGGAAGAATGCTATAAATTTTTTGGCGATGCCTGCACAATTAAAGAGGTTTTGGAAATCGCACAGAGATTGAAGGCGGCAAAAATGCTTCGCCTTGGCGTTAACTATGCTGAAATTACAAAGGAAACGGGAATGAGCACTGCAACAATTAGCCGTGTTAACCGTTGCCTTGAATACGGAGATGGCGGCTATACTATGATTCTTGACCGTATTTCAAAAAAGGAAACAAAGAAATAATCGGCGCGACTCAGAAGGAGAGACACTTATGGAAAAATATTTGAAGGGCGAGGAAAGAATTACACTTTCCTTGCGTTCATTATATTCAAAATACGGATACCTTCCGTATAAAATGAATAAGTTTGAGGAATACGACCTCTACGCTAAAAATAAGGACTTCTTAATTGGCGACGGCGTGATTACCTTTACTGACACAAACGGTAAGCTCCTTGCACTCAAGCCCGACGTTACCTTGTCTATTATCAAAAATGCAAGTGACGAAAAATGCACAAAGAGCAAGGTTTACTATAACGAAAACGTATACCGTATCTCGGGCGGCACAAGAGAATATAAGGAAATTATGCAAACAGGACTTGAATGCATAGGCGATATTGATATATACGATACCTACGAGGTTGTTTCCTTGGCTCGCAAAACTCTTGAGGCAATCTCGGGCGATTACGTTTTGGAAATTTCCCATATGGGAATAATTTTCGCTATTCTTAATAAAATCAGCGACGATAAATCGTTTTACGAGGAAGCGCTTGAATGCATCGATAAGAAAAGCCCACACGAAATCAAGGCGGTTTGTGCAAAATACGGCCTTGAGAAAAATGCAGAGGAGCTTCTTTGTGAGCTTTCCTCACTTTACGGCAAGCCGAGCACTGTTCTTGCCCGCCTTGACGAGCTTGATAAGGAAATCGGCTTTGGTCAGTGCCTTGACGAGCTTAAAACGATTTCATCCCTGCTTGAAAAGGACGGAAGCTACGACAAAATTCGACTTGATTTTTCAATAGTCAACGATATGAAATACTATAACGGCATCGTTATAAACGGCTACGTTAACGGAATTTGTGAGTGCGTTTTGTACGGTGGCTGCTACGATAAGCTCCTTTCTAAAATGGGGAAGAGCTGTCGCGGTATGGGCTTTGCAATCTACACTGATTTGCTATCTCAGCTGAACACCGCCAAGGGCGGCTACGACGTTGACACATTAATTCTTTATAGCGACAAGACAAGTATATGCGCAGTCAGAGAAGCAATTGAGAATAAAATCAGCGAGGGAAAGAGCGTTAGCGCACAAAAGAGCATTCCAAAGAAGCTCAGATACAGAGAAATTATAGAGATTTAAGAGGACTAAATAATGATTAACATTGCACTTCCAAAGGGGCGTCTTGGCGAAAAGGTTTATAAAATGTTCGCAGAGTGCGGATATGAATGCCCGTCCATTTTGGAAAATAACAGAAAGCTCATCTTTGAAAACGAGGAAAAGGGAGTAAGATACTTTTGGGTAAAGCCCTCCGACGTTTCAATTTACGTTGAGCGCGGCGCTGCCGACATCGGTGTTTGCGGCAAGGATATTTTGCTTGAATACGAGCCCGATGTTTATGAGCTTTTAAACCTTGACATCGGTAAATGCCGCATGGCAGTTGCAGGCAAAAAGGACTTTTACGACGACAACACCAAAACCTTAAGGGTGGCAACTAAGTTTGTTAATATCGCAAAAACCTATTATCAGGAAAAATGCCGCGATATTGATATAATCAAGCTAAACGGCTCAATTGAGCTTGCCCCCATCCTTAATTTGTCCGACGTTATCGTTGATATCGTTGAAACGGGCACAACCTTAAAGGAAAACGACCTTGAGGTTAAGGAAGAAATCGTAAATATTTCAGCGCGTCTTATTTCAAATAAGGCAAGCTTCAAATTCAAAACTGAGGAAATTGAAAACATTTCCCGTCTTTTAGGTAAAAAGGTAAGCGAAAATGATTAAGATTTACAAATACGGCGAGGTTTCAAACAGCGAAATCTTTGCGCGCGACAATATAGATGCGGGCGTTGAGGATATCGTTTGTGACATTATATATAACGTAAGAAAAAACGGCGACAAGGCACTTTTTGAGTACTGTCAAAAATTCGATAAGGCGACACTTTCCACCCTTGAGGTTTCAAGCGAGGAAATTGACGAGGCGTTTGCCTCCGTTGAGCCCGAGTTTATCGAAATTGTGAAGGAGGCCAAGGAAAACATCACCGCCTTCCATAAAAAGCAGTTAAGAAGCGGCTTTGAAATCAGAGAGGAAAACGGCGTTGTCAAGGGACAAAAAATCACACCTATTGAAAAGGTTGGCCTTTACGTTCCCGGTGGCACAGCGGCTTACCCCTCAACTGTTTTAATGGATAGTATTCCTGCAAAAATTGCCGGCTGTGAGGAAATTGTTATGGTGACGCCACCGTCAAAGGACGGCAAGGTAAATCCCGCTATTTTGGCAGCGGCAAAGATTGCAGGCGTTGACAGAATTTTCAAAATAGGCGGTGCACAGGCGGTTGCCGCACTTGCATACGGCACGGAAAGCGTGCCTGCGGTTGATAAGATAGTCGGCCCGGGAAATGCCTTCGTTGCTGAAGCAAAGAAGCAGGTTTTCGGCAAGGTTTCAATAGATATGATTGCAGGCCCAAGCGAAATTTTGGTTGTTGCAGATAAAACCGCAAACCCACGCTACGTAGCGGCGGATCTTCTTTCACAAGCCGAGCACGATAAAATGGCAAGCGCTGTTTTGGTTACCGATTCTTACGAGCTTGCAAAGAAGGTAAGCGACGAGCTCGAAGCTCAAATCCCACTCCTTCCAAGAGCCGAAATTGCAAGAGCTTCAATTGACAATAACGGTAAAATTATCGTAGCAGAGGATAACCTTACCCTCGCTATCGATATTGCAAACGAAATCGCGCCTGAGCATTTGGAGCTTTTCGTTGAAGACCCGTTTGAATATCTTGATAAGGTTAAGCACGCGGGCTCAATCTTTATGGGCAAATACTGCCCTGAGGCACTTGGCGACTATTTCGCAGGTCCAAACCATACACTCCCAACAAGCGGAAGCGCAAAATTCTCATCCCCCTTGTCAGTTGACGATTTCCAAAAGAAATCCCAATTCACCTACTATACAAAAGAGGGGCTTGAGGCGGTATACAAAAAGGTTGCTGCATTTGCCGAAAAAGAGGGCTTGCACGCCCACGCCAAGAGCGCAACAATTCGCTTCGAGGACTAATTTTCAAAATAAAGCAATAAACCTATAAAATACTTTAAGGAGGAAAAAATGAGCAGGTTTTTCAGCCAAAAATATTCAAACCTTGTTCCATATACACCGGGTGAACAGCCGAAAAATATGGAATATATAAAGCTAAACACAAATGAATCACCGTTTCCGCCGTCAAAGGGCGTTTACGAAGCAGTAAGATGCGAGGCGGAAAAGCTCCATCTTTACTCCGATCCGCAAGCAACCGTGATAACTCAAAAAATCGCAAACAGATATGGCGTTGATGCAAGCCAAGTGCTTGTTACCAACGGTAGCGACGAGGTCTTAAACTTTGCGTTTATGGCATACGGAAGTGACAAAAAGGAAATGCTTTTCCCCGACATCACCTACGGCTTTTACACAGTTTTTGCCGAGTTAAACGGCGTAAAATACAAGGAAGTTTCCTTGACAAGCGATTTTTCCGTTGACGTAAACGACTATATCGGCAAAAATACAACGGTTGTTATTGCCAATCCAAACGCCCCAACGGGCAAAGCGCTTTCACTTGACCAAATCGAAGCGATTGTAAAATCAAACCCTGATAACGTGGTTGTAATTGACGAGGCATACGTTGATTTCGGCGCACAAAGCGCAGTTTCCCTCGTTCACAAATACGACAATTTGCTCGTTACAATGACGTTTTCAAAATCTCGCTCCATGGCGGGCGGCAGAATCGGCTTCGGCATTGGCTCAAAAGCAATTATAAACGACTTAAACACGATAAAATATTCAACAAATCCGTATAACGTAAACCGTCTTAGCCAGGTGGCAGGCGCAAAGGCAATTGACGACGACCAATACTATATGGACAATTGCAAAAAAATTATTGAAAACCGCGAGTACACCAAAAAAGAGCTTGAAAAGCTCGGCTTTTCAGTGCTTGACTCAAGTGCTAACTTCATTTTCGCAAAAAGCGACAAAATAAGCGGCAAGGACTTCTACCTTAAGCTTAAGGAAAAGGGCGTTTTGGTGCGCCACTTCGATAAGGAAAGAATTAAGGACTTTGCAAGAATTACAATTGGCACAAGGGAGCAAATGGACGTTTTCCTAACTAAAACCAAGGAAATTTTGGAGGTTTAATATGAGAGAGGCACAAATTGAAAGAAAAACAAATGAAACAGATATAAAGCTTTCGCTTAACCTTGATGGCAAGGGCGAGTGCGAAATATCAAGCGGCTGTGGCTTTCTTGACCACATGCTCACCCTTTTTGCACGCCACTCAAGAATTGACCTTAACGTCAGCTGCAAGGGCGACACCTACGTTGATTATCACCACACAGCAGAGGACATTGCAATTTGCTTAGGCGATGCAATAAAGGACGCGCTATCTGACAAAAAGGGCATAAAGAGATACGGCGATATTACCCTTCCAATGGATGAATCCCTTATTCTTTGTGCAATAGATATTTCGGGCAGAGGCGGCTTATATTACGCGCTTGACATCCCTGCATATAAGGTTGGTGACTTTGACAGTGAGCTTTGTGAGGAATTTTTCTCGGCTCTTGCACGTCAAAGCGGAATTACAATTCACTTACGTCAGCTCGCAGGTACAAATTCACACCACATAATCGAGGGCGCATTTAAGGCGTTTGCAAGGGCGCTTAAATCAGCCGTAGAAATCGAAGAAAAATTTAAGGACGAAATTCCCTCCACAAAAGGAGTAATCTAATGATAGCAATTATTGACTACGGCATTGGAAATCTTTTTTCCGTAGTATCATCATTTAAATATATAGGCGCTGAGGCGGTTATCACAAGTGACCCCGAGGTGATAAAAAAAGCAGACCGAATTTTGCTCCCTGGCGTTGGTGCGTTTGAGGATGCCGCAAAAAAGCTGAAAGCTTCAGGTCTTGACAAAATAATTATAGACGAGGCAAAGGGCGGTAAGCCGATTCTCGGCATCTGCCTTGGTATGCAAATGCTTTTTGAAAAAAGCTACGAGTATGGTGAGCATAAGGGGCTTGGACTTCTTTCGGGAAGCGTTGTGCCAATGCAGGGCGCAATTGATGAAAAGCTTCAAATTCCGCACATCGGCTATAATGCGCTGATTTTCAAAAGGAGCCATCCGCTTCTTAAATACATAAAGGAGGGTGACTTCGTTTATTTCGTTCATTCATACTACGCGGTTGACTGTGAAAGCTCACTTGTCGCGTATGCGGAGTACGATAAGGATATAACCGCGGTGGTTGCCAAGGACAATATAATGGGCTGCCAATTCCACCCTGAAAAAAGTGGCGAGGTTGGACTTAACATTCTTAGGGCGTTTGCCGAAATGGAGGCATCAAAATGAACATTTTTCCCGCAATAGACCTCTATGACAAAAAGGCGGTTCGCCTTTATAAGGGTGACTATGCACAAATGACCGTATATAGCGAAAGACCGTGGGAAATCGCCATTGATTTTGAAGAAAAGGGTGCCAAATTCATCCACGTGGTCGACCTTGAGGGCGCAAAAACGGGTGAAACACCAAATCTTGAGGTGGTTAAAAAAATTGCCGCATCGACAAATCTTTTCCTTGAAATCGGCGGTGGCATACGCGATATGAAAACCGTAGAAACGTATCTTACAAACGGAGCGGACCGCGTTATTCTCGGCACAAGTGCGGTAAATGACGAAGCGTTTTTGCGCGAGGCGGTAGAAAAATACGGTGAGAAAATTGCAGTCGGCGCAGACGTTAAGGACGGCTATATCGCAATTAAGGGCTGGATAGAAAAAAGTGAGTACTCACTTGAAGCATTCCTTGATAAAATGCAGGAAATAGGCGTTAAAGCGGTTATTTGCACTGACATTTCAAAGGACGGCGCAATGAAGGGCACAAACCTTGAATTATATAAGGAGCTTAGCGAAAAATACTCCCTTCAAATCGTTGCCTCAGGCGGAGTTTCAAGCATGGACGACGTCTTGGCGCTCAACAAAATTGGCGTTTGGGGTGCAATAATCGGCAAGGCGTACTACACGGGCGCAATAGACCTAAAGGAAGCAATTGAGGTTTCAAAATGATAACGAAAAGAATAATCCCTTGCCTCGACGTGCGCGACGGACGAGTTGTTAAGGGTGTAAATTTTGAAGGAATAAACGACGTAAACGACCCTGCTGTTTTGGCAAAATACTATTCCGAAAACGGTGCTGATGAGCTTGTTTTTTACGATATTACTGCATCGCACGAGGGCAGACGTCTGTTTACGGAAATATTAACTAAGGTGGCGTCGAATGTGTTCATTCCTTTAACCGTTGGCGGCGGCATTAATAC
>JAZREL010000011.1:0-25963 GCA_045660785.1 Eubacteriales bacterium
ATCTTCAGCTTTTCAAATATCTTGGATTCAAGCTTCCCAAATATATGCACATCGCTCAGATAATGCGTCTTGACGAAGTAGGAAACAAAAAGAAGCTTTCCAAACGTGATATGGGCGCTAACATGGACGATTACACTCGTCTTGGCTACTGCCCCGAAGCGGTTTGCGAATACGTTATGACACTCCTTAACTCAAACTATGAGGAATGGCATATGCAAAATGCGGACAAGCCATATACTGATTTCCCATTCAACATTAAAAAGATGTCAATTTCGGGCTGCCTTTTTGACTTTGCAAAGCTCAATGACGTTTCCAAAAACGTTATTTCAAGAATGACGGCAGAGCAGGTTTATGAGCTTTCAAGCGCGTGGGCAAAGGATTTTGACCCTGAGCTTTATACTGAAATGACCGCTAATCCCGAATTTACAAAAGCGATTTTTGCAATCGGCAGAGGAGGCAAGAAGCCAAGAAAGGACCTTACAGTTTGGAAGGACGTAAGAGATTACGCAGACTTTTTCTACGATAACCTCTTTGAAATCAAGGATTCATATGACGAAAAATTTGCAAAATCAGACATCAAGCTCACACTTGAGGAGTTTGCAAAGACCTTTGACGTTAATGATGATATGAACGTTTGGTTTGAAAAAATTAAGGATATTGCAGATATGCTCGGCTTTGCCTCGGATATGAAGGCGTACAAGCAAAATCCCGAAGCATACAAGGGCAACGTGTCCGATATCAGTATGTTTATTCGTCTTGCTGTTACAGGTAAGCTGAATTCCCCTGATATGTATAGTGTAATGCAGATTTTGGGACAAGATAAGGTTATAAATCGTATAAATGAAATGATAAAGGTGCTATAACAATGGAAGAAATGAATTCAAATTTTATACATGACATAATTGACGAGGATTTGGCAAACGGATTTTCAAGAAAAATCCACACGCGTTTTCCTCCCGAGCCAAACGGATATTTGCATATCGGTAGCGCAAAGGCAATTTGGATTAACTCACAAACTGCAAAGAAATACGGCGGCGAGTTTAACCTAAGATATGACGACACCAACCCTTCAAAGGAGGACACTGAGTACGTTGAGAGCATCTTAGAGGACTTGACTTGGCTTGGTGCAACTCCGACAGGCGGTATTTTCTACGGCTCTGACTATTTTGATAAGTGCTATGAGTACGCTATAAAGCTCATTAAGGAGGGCAAGGCATATGTTTGCGACCTTTCCGCTGACGAGATGAAGGAATATCGCGGTACTCTTACCGAGCCGGGCAAAAACAGCCCATATAGAGACAGAAGCATTGAGGAAAACCTTGATTTATTCGAGAGAATGAAGAATGGCGAGTTTGCCGACGGCGCAAAAACCTTAAGAGCTAAAATTGATATGGCATCTCCTAACATCAATATGAGAGACCCTGCAATTTACAGAATTTTAAGGGCGCATCACCACCGTCAAGGCGATAAATGGTGCATTTATCCGCTTTACGACTATGCTCACCCAATCCAAGATGCTATTGAAGGTATTACACACTCACTTTGCTCACTTGAATTTGAAAACCACCGTCCGCTTTATGAGTGGGTTGTTGACAATATCGGCTTTGAAAACAAGCCAAAGCAAAGAGAATTTGCACGTCTTAACGTTACTTACACAGTAATGAGCAAGAGATATTTAAGATACCTCGTTGAAAACGATATGGTTGACGGTTGGGACGACCCAAGAATGCCAACACTTTGCGGACTTCGCCGCCGTGGCTACACTCCTGCATCAATTATCGACTTTGTTAGCCGTGCAGGCGTTGCAAAGGCATATAGCATTGTTGATATCGAGCTTTTGGAGCACTGTATCAGAGAAGAGCTCAATATGACCGCGCAAAGAAGAATTTGCGTGGCAAATCCTATCAAGCTTGTTATCACAAACTACGACGAAAACAAGGTTGAATATTTCCCTGTATCGAACAATCCTAATGACCCTGAGTCGGGAACAAGAAATCTTGCATTTACTCGTGAAATTTATATTGATAAGAGCGACTTTGAGGAGGTTCCACCACCAAAGTTCTTCCGCCTAAAGCCAGACGGAGAGGTTCGTTTAATGGGCGCTTACATCGTTAAGTGCAACGAGATTATCAAGGATGAAAACGGCGAAATCGTTGAAATTAGATGTACAGCTGACCTTGAAACAGGCAACGGTATGCCCGCTGACGGCAGAAAGATTAAGGGTACAATCCATTGGTTAAGCAGCGAAAATGCTCAAAAAACGACCCTTATGCTTTATGATAAGCTCTTTATAATCGACAATCTTGGCGATATGCCCGAGGGAAAGACCTACAACGATTACTTGAACCCTGAATCACTTCAAAAGGTTGAAAACGCACTTGTTGAAAAGTGCCTTGACGAAGCCGATGCGGGCGAAAAGTTCCAATTTGTAAGAAACGGCTACTACTGCAAGGATACAAAATATCCAAACACCTATAACCGTATCGTTGGTCTTAAAGACAGCTATCCTAAAAAATAATAACTAAGCGAGTGCTTTTGCACTCGCTTAATTTTATCTAAATTCACGCAACGCTTGAAAAAAACTCTCGATATGTGTTGTTGAATTGGTATAAAATCTCTGCTATAATCAAATTGTAAACAGATCTGAATACATTTTTTTTAACAAGGAGAATTTTATGAGATTAAGTATTGGCGAAAATATAAAAAGATTACGCAGAGAAAGGGATATTACGCAAGAGCAACTTGCAGAAATATTTAACGTTTCTTGTCAAACCGTTTCCCGTTGGGAAACAGATTCAAGCTATCCGGATATTGAAATGCTTCCTGTTATTGCTGATTTTTTCAAAACTACAGTTGATGAGCTAATGGGTGTTGACGAAATTCTTGTAAAGAAAAAGGTTGATAAATACCTTTGCGATTTTAAGTCTGCAATCAGCCAAGGAGACGTATATGAGTGCATACGAATAGCACGCGAGGGCATCCGTGAATTTCCAAACAATTATAAGCTGCTTAACAATTTGATGTATGCGCTTTTTCTTTCGGGAGATGATGATGGCGGCTTGCCCGAATGGAAAGAAAATATGCATAAGTATGATGCTGAAATTACCGAGCTTGGAGAGCGTATTATGAAATACTGTCCCGACCAAGATATAAGGTTAGAGGCAACTATACGCTTGGCGTTTAACCACTGTGAGCTTGGTAGAAAAGAGGAAGGCAGAAGAATTTACGAAACATTACCTTCTTGGGAGCATTGTCGAGAATTCAATATCTATTGGGCACTTGATAAGGGTGAGGAGCTTCAGCATGCAAGAGAGCAAATTATGTCGGGATACAACATTTTAAGCGGTGGTATCAACAAAATGACAGGCGTTAAGGGCTTGAGTGATGAGGAATATTTAAAGCTATACGAAAAGCAAGCGGAGTTAGATAGGATAGTTTATGACGGTGTACCGCCCGATGACGGCTACGGAAATACTCAAATTCATTGCTGCTATGCTGAAAAATATGTACGTATCGGAAATAATGATAAGGCAATTGAGCATTTGAAAATCGCGGCTGAGCATGCTATAAATTATGATAGTGCAAAGGGCGGAGAATATGAAAGCTTTTTGCTTGGAAAAAGAAGCTGGAGCAAAGCTGATTTTGAAACAAGTGATCCTCGCCCCTTAAGAATAAGAATGAGGGATAAATGGCTGCAAGAAAAAGACTTTTCAAGCATTAGAGAAACTAAAGAATTCAAAGAAATTATAAAATCTTTGAGTTAACCTCCTAAATGGCGAGTGCTGAATTTTCAGCACTCGCTTTTTAAAACTCAACTGAAAATTTATTTTTCTCAACAAATATGCCATTGCTCCGAGCTTTATGGTATGATATAATTAAGTTGACAAAAGTGAAAGAGCCGGTTCGCTTCATTCCTGTCGTTTAGAACAAGGAGGAATATTTATGACTATTTGTATAGGTGCAAAAATTAAAGAGTTGCGCAAGCGTGATAATATGACACAGGAACAGCTTGCAGAAAAGCTAAATGTAACACCACAAACAATATCAAGATGGGAAACGGAAGCTGTTTATCCCGATATTACTGCAATTCCGATTTTGGCGAACATTTTTGATGTAAGTATTGATACTTTGATGGGTTATGACAAAACCAAAACTGCTCAAAAAGTAAATGATATTATTGCAAGCTCGAAAAAATATTTTTGGAATAACATTGAAAAGTGCGAAGCAATCCTATTAGATGCATTAAAGGATTATCCCAACAATGATTTGATTTTGCGAGAGCTACTTTCTCTGTATGAGTGCCATATACGCACATATGGAAAAGCGGATTACACAGACAAAGCTATTTCTATTGCACATAAAATAATAGCAGAAGCAACTGATGTTTTCTGTGTTTGCAGTGCAAAGGCTGATTTAGCTTCACTTTATTTAATGCAAAATCGTTATAACGATGCAAAGCAAATAATAGATACTTTGCCATATATGTACCCGTATGTGTTAAACGATAAAATGCGTGTTTCCTCTTATTCCTTAAAGGGAGAGGACAGGTTAAAGGAGGCGAAGGATTGGAAAATTATTGAATATCAAGAGTTTTTCATAGCTTGCATGATGGAAGGTGAGGGCTATTTTGAAATAGGAGATTATCAAAATGCGCTAAAATCCTTTGAAGAATCCAAGGATGTAATTGAAAGATTTATGACAACGGATAAATTCTTTTCCGAGCCATATCTATTCGATGGCGTGCAAACCCACCATATGTGTTGTTATCTTCAAATGGCGGGCTGCTACTTCAAATTAGGCGATAGGGAAAAATGTCAAAGCTCAATTGACAAGGCGTATGAAATCGTGTCCTTAGCAAACGGAGAGGATTTTGCAAAGCAACCCGAACTGTTCTTAGAGCAGTATAATAAAACCTATAAAGAATACGGACTTGAAAATTTCAAAAAAATATAATAACAGGCGAGTGCTGATTTTTCGGCACTCGCTTTCCTTATTTTGATATTTAATCTTTACTAAAGTAAATTTTAATTGACATATTTGCTTGCTTATGCTATTATTAAAATAGAAAGGAAGTGAGTTTTATGTATATAGATTACTCTAAATTATGGAAGCTGTTAATTGATAAAAACATGACAAAAACCGAGCTTATGCAAGAAACAGGGTTAAGCTCACGGATTATTGCTAAGCTTTCAAAGAATAAAACAGTTACAACTGAAACGCTCGTTAAAATTTGTTCTTGTCTTAATTGTGACATATCTGACATAATGGAGTGCAAGGAGGAAAAATCACTTTCGCTTTATAATTACTACATTAAATTCGGTATAAGATTTGATGAAACAGAAAGCTACAAGACTGTCAAATTTGATTTTAACGGTCGAAAATATACTGTATATGAAATTAAAAAGCCTATTAGCAAATCAACTATCATTCATTGCGGAGACGATGGGACAATCTACAGAGAGCAGCTATATCCTTTTGGTGGAACAATGCGACCGAGCAGTGTAAAAACTGCTTTAATAAAGCCGATTAAAGAAAAGGATGAAACGGTAATAGTTTTATTTTCGGGAAAACCGAATTTTTGGGGAATTGATGACGGAATATTTATTTCTTCGAAAAATAAAAACAAAAAAGCTTCAAGTATCTACGTTATGACAGAAACAGCTTTCAAACTTTTTGAAAATTAAACAGGGGCGCGTGCGCCCCTTTAATATTAAATTGTAAAACATTTCAATATTTATAATTGACTATCAAGTAAAATTATGGTAGAATAAGCATATAATATTTATCTTAGGAGAGAAAAATATGTTAAGACAAGAAAAAATGAATTTTGCAAGAGGGGCAGCGGCTGACGGTATTGTTCTTTTGAAGAATGAAAACGGTGCGCTTCCTATTGCTACTGATAAGGAGATTGCGCTCTTTGGTACTTGCGCATACAGATGCTTCCGTCTTGGATGGGGCTCTGGCGATATGATGGCGCAATCTATTTCTCAAATCAACGAGGGACTTAAGGATGCGGGCTACGCGCTTAATAGCGAGCTTGAAGCATTTTGCCTTGATTACATTAAGGATTGGGAAGACCAACGCTTAATGAACAGAAGCTGGGACGTTTGGACCTGGCGTCAAGAGGAAATTAAGCTTGACAAATCTATGATTGAAGCAACAGCTAAAAAGTCTGACGTTGCAGTTATCACCTTGGGCAGAAACTCGGGTGAGGCGTTTGACCTAAAGGACGAGGAGGGCTATTTCAGACTTCATGCTGACGAAATCGAGCTTGTTAAATCCGTATCTGAAAGCTTTAGTCAGACAATTTTGCTTCTTAACACCTGCGGTCCGCTTGATTTAAGAGCTATTGACGAATGCAAGATTGATGCCATTGTTGACGTTTCTTTGGGCGGCGAGATGTTTGGTCTTGCAGTTGCTGACGTTGTAAGCGGCAAGGTAACGCCAAACGGTAAGCTCACAACCACTTGGGCATACAAATATGAGGATTACCCAACAAAAGAGGGAATAACAACCAAGGAAGTGCCTTATAAAGAGGGCATTTACGTTGGTTACAGATACTTCGATACATTTGGAGTTGCCCCAAGATATCCATTCGGCTACGGCCTATCATATACCGAGTTTGCAAGCGAGGTTATAGACTTCGAAATCGACGGTCAAATCGTTGATTTAACCGTAAAAGTAACAAACATTGGCAAATATAACGGCAGAGAAATTATTCAGTGCTATCTTTCAGCCCCCGAGGTTAAGCTTGAAAAGCCATATCAAGAGCTTTGCACATATGCAAAGACTGACGTTTTGGCTCCAAATGAAAGCTGCGAGCTTCTTATGAGCTTTGACCTTACCGAAATGGCGTCATATGACGAGGAAAGAGCAAGCTTCATTCTTGAGGCGGGCAAATACTACGTAAGAGTTGGTAACTGTTCAAGAAATACAAAAATCGCGTGCGCAATTGACGTAAGCAAAGAGGTAATTTGCGACGTTGTTAAGAACAGATGCGTAAAAGAGAAGGATTTTGAGGAGCTTTCAAACAAGGGCGCTAAATCTTATACCTATGAAGGCGAGGAAGCAGAAAAGGCAGAGGCAAAGGTGCTTGTGCTTGACTGTGATTCCGTTGAAACCGTGGTTCACAACGTTATTGAAAACGACGTGCCAAAGCTTCTTACCAAAAAGAGTGACGAGCTCTTTAATTTGAAGGACGTTATAGACGGCAAAGCAACCGTTGAGGACGTTGCCTCACAGTTCTCAAACGAGGAGCTTGCAGATATACTTAACGGTGTAATTTACGAGGGCGCAAATGCCAATGCAAACGTTGGTAGCATGGCTATCAAGGTGCGCGGTGCGGCAGGTGAAATGTGGTCAAGCGAAAAGTACGCTATTCCCGTAAACGCTTGCGCTGACGGCCCTGCAGGCGTTCGTCTTGCTATATTTACAACCCCTATTGACACAGATACAGACCTGTCCCGTGAGGTTGTTGCATATCCTTCAGGTACTTGTATGGCAAACTCTTGGGACCTTGAGAGTGCAAGAAGATTCGGTGAGTGTGTTCGCGATGACCTTATCGTTTCCGATATTGAGGGATGGCTCGCTCCCGGTATAAATATTCACAGAAACCCACTTAACGGCAGAAACTTTGAATATCTTTCAGAGGATCCTATCATTGCAGGTAAGATGGGCGCATATATTACAATCGGCGTTCAATACGACGATAACGCTGAATTAACGGGTAAATATACAACCGTTAAGCACTTTGCTTGCAACAACATTGAATATGAGCGCGGTGTTTCAGACTCACAAATGTCAGAGCGTGCTTTGCGCGAAATTTACTTAAAGGGCTTCAAAATCGCTGTTGAGGAAGGTAAGCCACACGCGATTATGACAGCATATAACAAGGTAAACGGCATATTTGCTTCAACCAACTACGACCTTTTGATGGGTATTTTAAGAGGTGAATGGGATTATGACGGTATTGTTATGACAGACTGGAACCCATGCGCAAACCCACAAGAGCACGTTCACGCTTGCAACGACCTTATTATGCCTGGTCGCTTCAGAAAGCAAATCATTGAGGGACTTGAAAACGGCAACGTGAAAAAAGAAGAGGCGCAAATGTGTGCAACCCGTCTTTTGAAGCATATTTTGAAGACAAACTACAAGCAAAACGTCTAAAAATTTCTATATCCCGTCGCTTTTTTGCGACGGGATAAGCTTTTTAGAAAAATTTTCAAAAAATTCAAATTTACTATTGACAAGTGATAAAAAGTATGATAATATAATTGAGCAAAAGGAAGCAGAACACTCCGTTCTCACCCAAGGATTATGTGCTTGCGGTTAATAATTTACTACTTTAGGGTAGTTTTTTGTTGTGCGGAGATTATGTTTCTTTCGCACATTTTTTATTTAATAATAAATGTAGCTTTTGTTAAATTGGAGGTGCTTAGTTATTAGCAACGCAAAAGAAATGACTATCAATGAAGATATCAGACTCAAGGAAATCCGTGTTGTTGCAGACAACGGAGAACAGCTTGGAGTTATGTCTTCCGATGCAGCTTTGGAAAAAGCTTATTCACAAGGACTTGATTTAGTTCTTATCGCTCCGGGTGCAACCCCACCTGTTTGTCGTATTATGGATTACGGTAAGTTCCGTTATGACAGAGACAAGAGAGAAAAGGAAGCAAAGAAGAAGCAACAAACTGTTGATGTTAAGGAAGTTCAGCTTTCTTGCAGAATTGATACTCACGATTTTCAAACAAAAGCAAACAATGCAATCCGTTTCTTGAAAAACGGAGACAAAGTAAGAGTTGTTCTCTCATTCAAGGGTAGAGAAATGGCTCACACCGAGGTTGGCGTTGAGATTATCGGTAAGTTTATCGAGCTTTGCGCTGAATACGGTAGCACAGATAAAGCTCCTTCGCTTGATGGAAGAAGAATGTCTGTTACAATTTCACCTGTAAAAAAATAAGATAGTATATATCTACTACGAAAGGAAACAAATATCATGGGAAAGATTAAAACACATAAGGCATCCGCTAAAAGATTTTCTTTGACTGGAACTGGAAAAGTTAAGATGTTTCATTCACAGCACCGTCATAACCTCGGCTTGAAGACAGCTAAGCGTAAGAGAAATCTTCGTTCTGGCTCATACCTCAGCGAGAGCATGGCTCCTACAATCAAGAAGCTTATCAACAAATAATTTAGAGTGAAACGTTAGTACAAGGAGGAATTTTAAGATGGCAAGAGTTAAGGGTGCTATGATGGCACGTAAAAGAAGAAATAAAGTATTAAAGATGGCAAAGGGTTACTGGGGCGCAAAGAGCAAGCACTTCAAGATGGCTAAGCAAGCTGTTATGAAGAGCGGCAACTATGCATTCGCAGGCCGTAAGATGAAGAAGAGAGATTTCCGTTCTCTTTGGATCACAAGAATTTCTGCACAAGCTAAGGTTAACGGCGTAAACTATTCAACATTTATGCACGGTCTTAAGCTCGCAGGTATTGACCTCAACAGAAAGATGCTCGCAGAGCTTGCAGTTTCTGACAAGGAAGCATTTGCAGCACTCGTTGAGAAGGCAAAGGCAGCTCTTTAATCAAAAAATAAAACTCGGCTATGCCGAGTTTTTTTGCATTGTAAGGGGGTTCACTAAACCGAATTTTTTGAGGTTTTTGGCTCTCTTTTTAGGGAGATAAATATATTATGAAAAATCATATTTTCACAACTGAAATTATAACAAGCAGAACAAATTCGACAATTGTAAAAATCAACAAGCTGAGCAACAAAAAATACAGGCAAGAGGACAAGCTCTTTATATGCGACGGAGTCAAGCTGGTAAAGGAAGCAATCGACTTTTCACTTGATATAAAATACATCGTAATTCGCGATGATTTTGAGCTTGAGACAGAGCTTGAAAAGAGCATACTTTCCTGTCAAAAAAGCGGCACCTCGGTACTGCTTGTAAACGCGCAGGTTTATGAAAAAATTTCCGAGGAAAATTCACCTCAGGGAATAATGGCGGTTTGTTCATTTGTAAGTGATAGGCACAAGACGTTAAAGGTGGCACAAAAGCCGTTTGACGGTGAAAAAATCATAATGGTTGAGTCTGTGCGCGACCCGGGAAATATAGGCACAATGCTTCGTAATGCGTGTGCATTTGGCATCGATAGACTGATTTTTTCAAAGGATTGTGCGGATTTCTATTCACAAAAGGTGGTTAGAGCCGCGATGGGTGCGCTTTTTAAGATGAGAATAGACGTTGTTGAGGATTTTATCGGCTCAATCAACATGCTAAAGGAATGCCAAAAAAGCGTTTATGGCGCTGCACTCAATGAAAATTCACTTATTCTTGGTCAAAAGGAGCTCAGCCAAAAAGACGTTATAATTATCGGCAACGAGGGGCACGGGCTTTCAAAAGAGGTGCTTTCGGCGGTTGATGATACTATTTTTATTCCTATTGCAAAAAACACTGAATCATTAAACGCGGCTATGGCAAGTGCAATTTTTATGTGGGAGCTTTCAAAATAATTTATATTATATAATATATATTATTGACAAAGCGGCGTTAAAGTGTTATTATAAATAGAGTAATTAAGATTGCGAGGTGGAATTATGAGAGAAAAGCTTCTTTGGTTATGGCTATCTTTGCACTTCGGTGCAGGCACAACCGTGTATCAAAAGCTGTTTAACCATTTTGGTTCTCTTGAAGCAATTTATGACTCCGACGATGCGGATGCAGATTTAATCAGCTGGTTAAATCCGTCGTTTAAGAGTAAGCTTCTTGACAAAAATCTTTCATATGCCGAGGAGGTTCTTAATTGGTGCGACGATCACGACGTTGATATTATCACACCAAGTGATGATGAGTACCCCGCGCCGCTTCGCTTTATTCCCGACTATCCCGCTGTATTATATTGCCGCGGAAAGCTGCCCGATTTTGAAAAGGAGCTTTGCATTTCCGTTGTCGGAACGAGAAAAATGACGATAGAGGGACAAAGAAACGCTTACGAGCTTGGTTACGGTCTTGCAAAAGGCGGTGCAATAGTTGTCAGTGGAATGGCAAAGGGAATTGACTGCACCTCACAAAAGGGTGCGCTTTATGCAGGCGGCTCGTCCGTTGCGGTCCTTGGCTCAGGCATTGACGTGTGCTATCCGCGCGAAAATTTTGCACTTATGCAAAAGATTATTAACGTTGGCGCGGTAATTACCGAATATCCGCCGCACACTCCGCCAAACGGCCCGAACTTTCCCGTGCGAAACAGAATTATAAGCGCTCTTTCGCCTGCAACCGTTGTGGTTGAGTGCGATTTGAACAGTGGTGCTTTGATTACTGCCGGCAAGGCAATGAAGCAGGGAAAAACTGTTTTTGCATATCCCGGCTCCGTTCGTGAGCATAATAACTTAGGTACAAACAGGTTGCTTATGGAGGGCGCACGCGTTGCAACCGCGGCAATTGACGTTCTTGAGCAATTTCTTGACAAATATGCGCATATTATTAATATAAGTGCATCAAAGCAAAAGCCGAATATCGAAAAATTCAAAAAGGTTGCATCAAGCTATGATACACACGGCTTTTACGAAAATACTAATAAGGATTCCGGTCCGCAACAAAACGAAGAGGAGAAAAGTGTGTTTGACAAAACAACGCTTTCACCTGAGCAGCTTTTGATTTACGACGGAATGGAATTTGATAAGCTATATACCGTTGACGCTTTATTGGAAATTGGTTCAAGCGCGCAGGAAATTTCATCACTTGTTATGATGCTTCAGCTTGCAGGCGCTATTGAAAACGTACCGGGCGGATACTACATAAAGAAGTAACAAGAAAGGAACACATATGGCAAACAACCTTGTAATACTTGAATCACCCGGTAAAATCGGTGCAGTTAAGAGTTATTTAGGATCAAATTATAAAGTTATCGCTTCAATTGGCCACGTAAGAGATTTACCGAAATCGTCTTTAGGCATTGATACAGAAAACGGCTTTGAGCCACACTATATTAATATCAGAGGCAAGGGCGACTTAATTAAGGAGCTTAAGAAGGAAGCAAAGAATGCAGACAAGATATTCTTCGCAACGGACCCTGATAGAGAAGGTGAAGCGATTTCTTGGCATCTTGCCATGATTCTTGGCGATGATGCAAAAAAGGCAAAGAGAATTTCATTTAATGAAATTACAAAGTCAGCCGTTAAGGAAGCTATAAAGCATCCAAGAAATATTGATATAAATTTGGTTAACTCACAGCAGGCAAGAAGAATTCTTGACAGAATTGTCGGTTACCAAATCAGCCCATTTTTATGGAAAACAATTAAAAGCGGTCTTTCAGCAGGACGTGTGCAATCTGTTGCCACTAAGATAATTGTTGAAAGAGAGGAAGAAATCAAGAAATTTGTGCCAAGTGAATATTGGACGATAACCGCTAACCTCAAAACATCAAAAAACAGAGCAGTTCTTGCTCACTATCACGGCAAAAAGGGCAAAAAGACGAAGATTGCTGACAAAAAGCAGCTTGATAAAATTCTTCTTGAGATTAAGGACGGAGAATTTAAGGTTGCCGACGTAAAAAAATCGTCTAAGCACCGTATGCCTCAGCCACCGTTTATAACCTCAACCTTGCAGCAGGAAGCTTCTAAGAAATACAATTTCCAATCGCAAAAAACAATGAAGCTTGCACAAGAGCTTTACGAGGGTATTAATTTAGGTGCTGAAAACGGCGGCGCACAGGGCTTGATTACCTATATGCGTACCGACTCACTCAGAATCTCTGCCGAAGCGCAAACATCTGCAAAAAGCTTTATTGTTGATAAATTCGGAAACGACTATTATCCGTCAACCCCAAGAATTTATAAATCCAAAAACAATGCGCAGGATGCGCACGAGGCGATAAGACCCTCAAAGGTTTCACTTGAGCCAACTAAAATTAAAAAATATTTGACATCCGACCAATTCAAGCTTTATAAGCTTATTTGGGAGAGATTTATTGCAAGCCAAATGGCATCTGCAATTATTGACACGGTTGTCGTTGATATTGAAAATAACGCTCATACCTTCCGCACAACCGGAAATACAATCAGATTTTCGGGTTATATGGCAATTTACGGTGATTTTGAAAATGGCGATAATGCCGATATAGAAAGCGGAATTTTTGAGAAGAATAAGATTCCTACGCTTATGCCTGATGAAAAGCTCACAGAAAAGAGCATTGACTCCGCACAGCACTTTACTGAGCCGCCGCTTCGTTACGATGAGGCATCGCTCATTAAATTCCTTGAGGAAAAGGGCATTGGACGTCCAAGCACATATACGCCTATTATCACGGTTATTTTGTCAAGAGGTTACGTTACAAGAGAAGGCAAGTTCTTGAAGCCAACCGCCCTTGGCGAGGTTACAACACAAGTAATGAACGAGCATTTCCCAGACATTGTCGATTATCAATTTACCGCCAATATGGAAAACAACCTCGATACCATCGAAAACGGCAATATTACAATGCAGGACGTGCTTGGAAGCTTCTATAAGGACTTCACCGTTTCCCTCTCCAAGGCAAACGATTTGCTTGGCAAAAAGGGCGTTGAGGTTCCCGTTGAAGAGGCGGATATTATATGTGAATTATGCGGTAGCAAAATGATTATTAAAAACGGCCGCTTTGGAAAATTTGCGGCTTGTCCAAATTATCCTACCTGCAAAAACACAAAAACTCTTAACGAAAACGGAAAGCAGCCGGAGCCAAAAAAGGAAGAGGTTGTTGACTTTAAATGTGAGCTTTGCGGCTCTGATATGGTTGTAAGACAAGGAAAGTTCGGCGATTTCTATGCTTGCTCTAACTATCCTAAGTGCAAGTTTACAAAGGCGAAGGATACTAAGGTTGATTTAAGCTGTCCTTTCTGCGGCTCTGAAATCGTGGCAAAGTTTACAAAGAGCAAAAAGCAGTTTTATAGCTGCTCGTCATTCCCAAAATGTAAGTTTTCAACCTGGGATATTCCAACTGAAGAAAAGTGCCCAAGCTGTTCTTCAATGATGATTAAGAAAAAGAATAAATCGTATTCGTATTGCTCAAATGAAAAGTGCGGATACAAAACAGAAGAATAATGAACGAGTTTATGAAAATTAACGTTATCGGTGCGGGCCTTGCGGGCTGTGAAGCGGCGTATCAGGCGGCACAGCGCGGTGTTAAGGTTAAGCTTTATGAAATGAAGCCGAAGAAATTTACACCCGCACATCATAATACTAACTTTGCAGAGCTTGTTTGCTCAAACTCCTTGCGCTCTGACGAGCTTTCTAATGCCATTGGCGTTTTAAAGGCGGAATTACGCGAGCTTGACTCTCTTATTATGGAGGCGGCAGACAACACAAAAGTTCCTGCAGGTTCGGCTTTAGCAGTTGATAGGGAGCTGTTTTCGAGGTATATTACCGAGAAAATCAGAAACCATCCAAATATTGAGGTGATTGAAAAAGAGGTTGACGAGGTTAACCCTGATGAGATTACTGTTGTTGCGACAGGTCCGCTCACCTCTGAATCAATGGCAAAATATATTCACGATGATTTAGGACTTGATGGCTTGCATTTCTTTGATGCCGCTGCACCAATTGTCGATTTTGAAACAATTGATATGAGCAAGGCGTTTTTCGCCTCAAGATACAACAAGGGCGACGCCGACTATATCAACTGTCCTATGAATGAGGCGGAGTATAAGGCGTTTTACGAGGCACTTATTGGTGCAAAGGAAGCAGAGCTGCACGATTTCGACAAGGAGTCCCAAAAGCTTACCGTTTTTGAGGGCTGTATGCCCGTTGAGGTTATGGCAAAGAGGGGCTTTGAAACGCTCTTGTTCGGCCCTATGAAGCCCGTAGGAATTGAGCATCCTGTAACAAAGGAAACCTATTTTGCAGTTGTTCAGCTTCGCAAGGAAAACGAAAGCGGCACGATGTTCAATCTTGTCGGCTTCCAAACTCATTTAACCTTTGCAGAGCAAAAAAGAGTATTTTCTTTAATTCCCGGACTTGAAAACGCTACGTTTTTAAGATACGGAGTAATGCACAGAAATACTTATCTTGACTCTCCAAGATATTTGACAAGTGATTATTCATTAAAATCAAATCCAACTGTCTTTTTTGCAGGACAAATGACGGGCGTTGAGGGTTATATTGAATCCGCCTCATCCGGCTTCGTTGCAGGCGTTAACGCCGCAAGATTGGCAAAGGGATTAAACACAATTGACTTCACCGATGAGACAGTTATAGGTGCGCTTTCGCACTTCGTTAATAACGGAGCTTATTCGGGTAATTTTCAACCTATGAATGCAAACTTCGGAATTGTTGCTCCGCTTGGCTATAAGGTCAAGGGTGGTAAAAAGGCAAGAAACGAGGAAATTGCAAAGCGCGCGATTAATAAAATCAAGTCGTTAAAGGATGAAATATTGAAATGAAAATCGCGATTGATGCTATGGGTGGCGACTATGCACCGCTCGAAACGGTCAAGGGCGCAATCTTAGCAGCAACCTCTCGAAATGATATTAATATCACGTTGATAGGCGATGAACAAAGGATTTTAGAGATTATTAAGAAAACTAATTCATTTGTTCCGTCAAACGTTGAAATTATACACACAGACACCGCTATCACTATGGAGGATTCTCCTATGTCTGTTGTTAAGGAAAAATGTGATAGCTCAATGGCACTTGGGCTTAAAATGCTCAAGGATGAAAACGCCCACGCATTTTTAAGCGCAGGTAATACGGGTGCTTTGCATGCGGGCTCAACCTTGACGGTGAGAAAAATCAAAGGCGTAAGACGTAGCGCTATTGCGACTATTTTGCCCTTTGACACACCTATTCTTATGCTTGATGCAGGCGCAAATCCATCCGTTGGTGAGGATGTACTGCATCAATGGGCAATTATCGGCTCGCGCTATGCAGAGCTTATGTTTGGTATATCAAAGCCGCGTGTTGGACTTTTGAATATTGGCGTGGAGGAGCATAAGGGCACTCTCATAGTTCAAGAGGCATATCATATTTTGTCAGAGGACAGCCGTATAAATTTCGTCGGCAACGTAGAATCAAGTCAGCTTTTGTTTTCGCCGTGCGACGTTTTGATTACGGATGGCTTTACAGGCAACGTAGTGCTTAAGCTGTTTGAGGGCGTAGGACGATTTTTGAAAGCATCGCTTAAGCAGATGTATTCAAAAAATATGATAACAAAGCTTTCGATTTTGCCGGTGAAAAAGTCAATGAAGGATATTAACAAGATGTTTGATTCGTCCGAATTTGGCGGCGCGCCGCTTCTTGGCTTGTCTAAGCCCGTTATCAAGGCGCACGGAAGCTCTAAGGCGATTGATATTAAAAATGCAATTATTCAAGCATCAAAATATTACGAATCCGGTATAATCGAAAAAATAGAAAAAAATTTAGAGTAATTTAGAGAAATTCAGGGGGAAATGAGTATGTATCCGTTAGAAATCGGCTTGCTTGAGGAAAGAATTGGCTATATCTTTAATGATAAAAAGCTTATAAAAACAGCGCTTACTCATTCTTCTTATGCATATGAGCAAAAATCACACAAAATCGATTCGGAATGTAATGAGCGACTTGAATTTTTGGGTGACAGCGTTCTTTCCTTGGTTGTAAGTGAGTATCTTTTTGAAAAATATTCAAACAAAGCAGAGGGTGAGCTTACAAAAACCAGAGCGTCACTCGTTTGCACAAGATCTCTTTCAACCTTTGCAAACAAAATAGGATTAGGCAACTATTTGTATTTGGGTAAAGGCGAGGAGCTTACGGGAAGAACGAACGTAAAAATACTCGAAAACGCGTTTGAATCCTTGCTTGCCGCAATCTATATCGATTCAGGCAATAAGGAAGCGGTTTCAAGGTTTTTAATTCCGATTATAGAGGAAGAAATTAAGACGGCGGGTGCAGATGCAAACTTGGATTTCAAGACCTCACTGCAGCAATTTATACAAGCTATCGGCAACGATAGAATTCAGTACGTTTGTGTTGGTGAAAACGGACCTGACCACAACAAAATTTTCGAGGTTGTGGTAAAAATCAATTCAAATACCGTTGGAAGCGGCACGGGCAAAACAAAAAGAGAAGCTGAGCAAATGGCGGCAAAGGAAGCATTAAAACTTTTTGACGTTAAATGAGACATATAAATATACCGATTTTTATACCTCACCTCGGTTGCCCTAATCAATGTATTTTTTGCAATCAAAGATTTATTTCGGGCACTTATGAATTTGACGAGGGACAGGTTGATTTAATTATAAACGAGGTTTTGTCAACCGTAAACGACGGTGACGAATGTGAAATCGCCTTTTTTGGTGGCTCATTTACGGGAATTGACCGTGATTTGATGATAAGACTTCTCGATAAAGCGCAGTCATATATTGACAGTGGACGAGCTGTTGGAATTAGAATGTCAACTCGTCCCGACTACATAAACGACGAAATAATTTCAATCTTAAAAAAATATACCGTATCGTGCGTTGAGCTTGGTATTCAGTCAATGAATGACAATGTTCTTGCTTACTTAAAGCGCGGACATACGTCAAGCGATACAAGGCGCGCCGCGGCGCTGTTAAATGCGGCAAAAATCCCGTTTGGCGGGCAAATGATGGTTGGCTTGCCAACTGCCTCGGTTGAGGATGAGATTTTCTGTGCTAAGGAAATTTGCGCACTTGGCGCTATTGGCTCAAGAATTTATCCAACACTCGTTTTCAAAAATACCGAGCTTGAGGAGCTTACCAAATGTAATCAATACGCGCCATTGTCAATTGGTGAAGCTGTGAAAAGAAGTGCAGGCGTTTATAGAATCTTTCTTGAAAATGACGTTTTGTGCTATCGAATCGGGCTTTGCGAAAGTGAAAATCTTCACTCTGACAGCTCGTTTTATATGGGGCCAAGCTGTGCTTCGATTGGCGAAATGGTAAGAAGCCGTGTATATTTTGATTACATATGTGAAAAAATCGAAGCGACAGACAAAAAGGATGCTGATAGCATTGTGATATATTGCCCAAGCGGCAAAACCTCGCAGGTTATCGGAAATAAAAAAGAAAACGTTACCGAGCTTAAGAATCGGTTTAAATATAAAAGCATTAAGGTTATTGAAGATAAAAACCTTAGTGGCTTTGAAATTATAGTAAGAGAAAAGGAGGAATCTTTGTGCGGTTAAAATCACTTGAATTGCAGGGATTTAAGTCATTCCCTGATAAAACAACCTTGTATTTTGACGAGGGTGCAACCGTTATCGTTGGACCTAACGGTAGCGGAAAATCAAATATTACCGATGCAATGAGATGGGTTCTTGGTGAGCTTTCCTCAAAAAATATTCGTGGTTCTAAAATGGAGGACGTAATTTTCATTGGTACTGAGGTTAGAAAGCCAATGAGCTACGCCGAGGTTTCCGTTACCTTTGATAATACGTCAGAGGAAGGACGTCTAAACAGCCCATACGATACTATCACTGTTACAAGAAGATACTACCGCCCGGGAGAAAGTGCATATTTAATCAACAGAAATCCCGTTAGACTTCGCGATATCTACGAGCTATTTATGAATACAGGTGTAGGCCGTGAGGGATATTCGATTATCGGTCAGGGTAGAATCGCTGAAATCATCTCTAAAAAGAGTGAGGACAGAAGAAATATTTTTGAAGAAGCGGCAGGTATTGCCAAATACCGCTACAAAAAAGAGGAAGCAGAGCGTAAATTAAAGCAAACTCAAGAAAATATGGACAGAGTTTTCGATATTTTCAATGAGCTTGCAACACGTGTCGGCCCACTCGAAAAGGAAGCGGAAAAGGCGAAAAAGTTTAACGAGCTTTACGAAAAGAAAAAGGTTGCTGACGTTTCTCTTTGGATTTACGATTCACAAAACACCAAGGAGCAAATTGCGAATTTAACAAAGAGCTATAACCTTTCCTCACACGAGCTTGAAATGACTGAAAATTCATTAAAGCAAATTGAGGATCAGGAAGCGGCTGTAAATAATAAGCTTTTTGAAACTCGCCGCGATAAGGAAAGAATTTATACTGAAATTAGCAGCTGTAACAAAACACTTTCCGGACTCGACACTGACCTTAAGGTCATGGAAAATAACGTAGAGCACGCCAAGGTGTTTTCAGGCACTCAAATTGAGGAGCTTGAGCGCGCTAACACCAAAAAGGAGCTTTGTGAGAAGGAAATTCTTGCTAAGCAAGAGGAGCACAAGGAAATTCGTCAGCGTCTTGGCGATGCTAATAAGCTTCAAGAAAAATACAGAAACAATCTTAATGAAGCAAATCAAAAGCGCTTAGCGCTTGAAAACAAGCTTGAATCGCTTTATAACGAGCAGAAGGAGCTTGAATCAAGGAAAAACGAAATTATCGTTAAGCTTTCGGTTATCGAAAATTCACAATTTTCAGGTGACGAAAGAAAAGAAGCAATTAATAGCGATATTCAAAAATACGAGCAGGTGCTTGATTCGCTTGATGAAAAATCAGCAAATTTGGCTAAAACGTTGGCTACTTACGAAAAGTCCTTGAATGAAATTGAGGAGCTTTTGGGCGAAATTAATTCTCAAATTGAAGAAAAAACCGCAAGATATGATGAGCTTAAGGAGGAAATGGACAACCTTAAATCAAACATTCTTGCACTTGAGGAGAAAATCAAGGTTCTTTCTGCAATGGAGGAGCTTTTTGACGGCTATACAAAGAGTGTCGGCTTCATAATGAACGCTTATAATAACGGAGAAATTGACGGCGCAGGCACCGTTCACGGTCCTGTTTCCACCTTGCTTTCCGTTCAAGAAAAGTATATTACCGCAATTGAAACCGCACTTGGCGCAGGACTTCAACACATCGTTGTTGATAACGAAAGGACTGCAAAGGCGTGCATTTTTGCCTTGAAGGATGCGAAGGCAGGTAGAGCTACTTTCTATCCGATTTCATCCGTTAGCGGTCAAAATCCTACTCAGGAAATGATAAACGCTAAGAAATATAAGGGTTATATCGGTGTGGCTGATGAATTAATCACCTTTAAGCCCGAGTATGAAAAAATCTTTTCTTCCTTGCTTGGCAGAACAGTTATTTTTGACAATATTGATAACGCCACTGAAATGGCAAAATCACAGAACTACAAAATCAAGGTTGTTACCTTGGACGGTCAGCAAATCAACGTTGGCGGTTCGTTCACGGGTGGTTCTGTAAAGCATGAGGGAACTGTTCTTTCAAGAAGCAACGACATCAAAAAGGCAGAGGAGCAAAAGAGTCAGCTTGAAGAGCGCCTTGGCGAGGTAAAGCGCGAGGGACAAAAGCTTGGCGAGGAGCTTCGTGCGCTCACATCTAAGCATCAGGGCAGTAAGCAGCAGTATGATTTAACTGATAAGCTATATAGAGCTGAAAAGACCGAATATGATACGGTTGCCGCTCAAATTAATCTTAACAAGGAAATCATCGACAGCTTGCATACTGACACGCAAAAGCTTATTTCCGAGGATGAGAAAAATAAGAGCGAGCTTGTTTCAAAAAGAGAAGAAAAAGAGCAAATCGAAGCAAGAATTGAAGAAATTTCTACTCTTAGAATTGATCTTGACGTTGAAAAATACGAGTTTGTTGAGCTTGCTGAAAACACACAAGCACAGATTAACGAAAACTCTATAAACATTGCCGTTATTGAAAAGGACGTTGAGTCCGCCGAGCTTGCAATTTCCGAAGCTAAGCTTCGCTTAGAGGAGATTATCGGCGATATTAAGGCAATCAATGACAAAATGGCTCAGCTTAAAGAGGAGGTTTCCTCATCTGCTGAAAAAACCGCTAAAAACAGAGAGCTTTATAAGGAAGCGCAAAGCCGTTTGGATGAGCTTGAAAACGAAAAAATTCGACTTCAAAATCAAGAAAATGATTTTGAGCAAAGAAAGAATCAGTTGGCTCAAAAGAATAAGGACATTTTGTCGAAGAGAGAAAACGTTTTGCGCGCATATACAATGAGCGAAGGTAAGCTTGAGCAGCTCAATACCGACTTTGATAAGATGACCGCTAAGCTGTTTGACGATTACGGTCTTACATATTCAACTGCTATTGCGCTTGACTATCCTCTTGTTACAAGCGAGAACCATAAGGAAATTTTAGCTGTTGCTACGGAATGTAAAAACAAGCTAAGAAATCTTGGTCACGTTAATCCTAACGCTATCGAGGAATATAAAGAGGTTAAGGAGCGCTACGACTACTTAAACGGTCAGCTTTCCGACCTTAATAAATCCAAGGAAGACCTACTTAAAATTATCGTTGAGTTAGAGGATGAAATGAAGAAGAGCTTCATCACCGCCTTTAACGCCATCAACGAAAACTTTAATTTGGTATTTAAGGAGCTTTTCGGCGGCGGACACGCGGAGCTTTCGCTTAACGACGAAAACGACGTTCTTAACTGCGGTATTGAAATCAAGGCGGCGCCTCCTGGTAAGGTTATTAAGAGCTTGATGCTTCTTTCCGGTGGTGAGCAGGCGTTTGTTGCAATTGCGCTTTTATTCGCAATTTTGAAGGTAAATCCAACGCCATTCTGCGTATTTGACGAAATTGAAGCGGCGCTTGACGACGTAAACGTAACAAGATTCGGTCAGTATATTAAGCGTTACTCCAACCAAACGCAGTTTATTATCATTACTCACCGTCGCGGTACTATGGAAATTGCCGACAGACTATACGGTGTTACAATGCCGCAAAAGGGTATTTCTAAGGTGCTTACCATGGATATTAACGACGTGGGTAAGGACAAAATATTAAAAGAAAACAACGCAAAATAAAGGAGCATACCGTGTCATTTTTTGATAAATTAAAAAAAGGACTTCAAAAAACCAAAAATGCTATATTTAAGCCGTTTACAAGCTTATTTAAGAGCTTGAAGCGCGTTGATGAGGATTTAATCGAGGAGCTTCAGGAAATCTTGGTTTGTGCTGACGTTGGCGCTCAAACAACCGAGGAAATTTTGGATCAGCTTCGCGCAGAAATCAAAGCAAACAAAATAAAAGATACCGAGGACGTTAAAAACGCACTTAAGAGAATAATGAGAGATATTGTCGGTGAGGGTGGCGACATCATATTCGGCGACGGCATTACCGTTATACTTGTTATCGGCGTAAACGGTGTTGGTAAGACAACGTCAATCGGCAAAATCGCATCCTCACTTAAAAGACAAAAGAAAAAGGTTGTTGTGGCGGCTGCTGACACGTTCAGAGCGGCGGCGATTGACCAGCTTGCGGTTTGGACAGACCGTGCAGGCGTTGAGCTTATAAAGCACTCCGAGGGCTCCGACCCTGCAGCTGTTGTATTTGACGCAATCAATGCGGCTAAGAAGAGAAATGCTGACGTATTGATTATCGATACCGCAGGAAGACTTCACAACAAGAAAAATCTTATGAACGAGCTTGCAAAGATTGACAGAGTTATCACTCGCGAGCTTCCTGACTCAAAGAGAGAAACTTTGCTTGTGCTTGATTCCACAACGGGTCAAAACGCTGTAAACCAAGCAAAGGAATTCAAAAATGCCGCAGATATTACGGGCATTGTTTTAACAAAGCTTGACGGAACTGCCAAGGGCGGAATTGTGTTCTCAATCAAAAATGAGCTTGATATTCCCGTTAAGTTCATCGGTGTTGGCGAGGGTCTTGACGATATGGAAAGATTCGATGCTGAGGACTTTATAAACGCATTGTTTGAGTGATTATGATTAATATTGTATTAGCAACAAGAAATAAGAATAAAATCAGAGAATTTAAGGTGCTTTTTGAAGAAAGCAGCGACCTTGAAATAAACGTTTTGTCGCTTGACGATATCGGCTATTTTGGCGATATCGAGGAGGGCGGAGATACGTTTGAGGAAAATGCTTCCATTAAGGCGTCAGTTCCTGCAAAAATGGGCTACATTGGCATTGCTGATGATTCCGGACTTTGCGTTGATGCCTTGGGTGGCGCACCCGGTGTATATTCTGCAAGATTTTCAGGCGGAAGCGACGAGGACAACAACGATTTACTTCTTCAAAAGCTTTCGGGCAAGGAAAACAGAGCTGCAAAGTACGTTTGCGCTATCGCGTGCGTATTTCCCGACCGCTCGAGTGATTTCGTTGTAAAGGGCGAATGTCACGGTCAAATTCTCGAAAAAAGACAAGGCACAGGCGGCTTTGGCTACGACCCACTGTTTTATTTTCCACAGTTTGAGAAAACCTTTGCCGAGATTGATCTTTCCGAAAAGAACAAGGTCAGCCACAGGGCAATTGCCTTGCGTGCATTAGTTGAAAAATTGAAAAGGGTGTTACCAAATGACAAGTAAACAGCGTTCATATTTAAAAAGTCTTGCGGTTAATCTTGACACTATTTTCCAAATCGGAAAGGGCGGAATAACTGACGAGCTTTGCAATCAGCTCCTTAATGCGCTTAATGCAAGAGAGTTAATTAAAATTAAAGCTCTTGAAAATTGTCCTTTGTCAGCAAGAGAAGCGGCAGAGGAAATTGCAGGCAAAATAGGTGCTGAGGTTGTTCAGGTTATAGGCGCAAAAATTGTGCTTTTCAGAGTATCTGACAACGAAAAAAACAGAAAAATAGAGTTAAAAAAGATAAAATGAGAATAGGGATTTTTGGGGGAACCTTTGACCCACCTCATATAGGTCACATAAGCGCTTGTAAAGCTTTTTTAGAGCGCGTTGAGCTTGATATTCTATACATCATTCCCGTTTATATGCCACCTCACAAGAATATTCATTCGGGAACCTGCGAGTCTGACCGACTTGAGATGTCAAGGCGCGCCTTTTCACCGCTTTCTGGCAAAATTTTCGTTTCCGACCTTGAAATTCGTCGAGGCGGACGAAGCTATACCGCGGACACGATTAAGCAAATTAAAAGCGAAAACGAAAACGCCGAGATTTTCTTCTTGTGCGGTACTGATATGATTTTGACGATGGACTGTTGGTACAAGCCGGAATATATTTTCGCAAATGCGACAATTGTTTACGCAAGACGCGAGAGCGAGGCGGAAATTACTGAAAAAATCGCACAAAAATGTGAGCTATACAAGGAAAAATTCGGTGCTGAGGTTATTTATATTGAAAATAACGCAATTGAAGCATCGTCAACAGAAATCAGAAAAGCCATTATAGAAAACGACGAGGACTCAGGTCTTTTATCAAGGTCGGTTTTTGACTATATTAAGGAAAAAGAATTATATAAGAGCTGAAAAATGAATTACGATTGGGAATTTATAAAGGCAACAGTTAAGGTTTTCCAAAAGGGAAAGCGATATAATCACACCTTAGGCGTTGCAAACGAAGCATTGAATCTCGGTAAAATATTTATACCAAAAAAGATGGATAAGCTTTATTTAGCGGGACTTTTACACGATATTACTAAGGATTACAGCACTGAAAAGCAATTTCAGCTGTGCGAAAAATTCAGTATCAACGTTCCAAAATCCATTGCGCCAAAGCTTTTACATTCAAAAACAGGCGCACATTTTGCAAGAGATATTTTTAGCCGTGAAATAGTTGACGACGAGGTTTTTGACGGTATTTTATACCACACCACGGGCAGGGCGAATATGTCACTTTTTGAGATAATTATTTATCTTGCCGACTACATTGAGGATACAAGAACCTTCGAGGATTGTGTTTATTTAAGAGAATTCTTTTATGAAAGAATTAAGGATGCTGTGTCAATGCAGGACAAGCTTGAGGTATTAAGAAAAACGATGGTTTTGTCCTTTGATTTAACTATCAAAAATTTAATTGCCGAAAATAAGCCCATTGATACCGATACAATCAGCTCAAGAAATTATTTTTTGAAAAACACATTGGAATTGGAGAATTAATATGGAGAATTTATTCAAAATCGAACCAAATCAGCTCGAAAATGCGACCTCGCTTGATATTGTAAGCGCGGTTGTGAAAATTTTAGATAACAAATTGGCGAAGGACATTAAGGCGTTGAAGATCGACAGTAAAACGATAATTGCCGACTATTTTGTAATATGCTCCGGTAATTCTTCAACTCAAATTAAAACCCTTGCTGATGAGGTTGAATATCAGCTTGGCGTTGGCGCCCTACCTTACGTTAGACTTGAAGGAACAGACTCTAACGAGTGGAAGGTTGTTGACTGTCACGACATTATCGTTCACATTTTCTCTGATGAAGCAAGAGAATTTTATAAATTAGAAAAGCTTTGGGCTGATGCTGAGGAAATAAGCATTAGCGATATATTAAAATAAGGGGACATATTATGAAGTACGAATTTAGCACAATTGATAAAAAATGGCAAAACATTTGGGATGAAAAGGAAGCGTTTAAGGTTTCAAACGACTATTCCAAGCCAAAATACTACACTCTTATAGAATTTCCTTACCCATCAGGTCAAGGACTTCATATAGGTCACCCACGTCCATACACTGCGATGGATATCGTTTCAAGAAAAAAGAGAATGGAAGGATATAACGTTCTTTTCCCAATGGGCTGGGATGCATTCGGCTTGCCAACTGAGAACTATGCAATAAAGAACCATATCCATCCAAGCATTGTTACAGAAAACAACATAAAGCACTTTAAGGATCAGCTTAAATCTATCGGTTACAGCTTTGACTGGTCAAGAGAAATCAACACATCCGACCGTAACTAGTTTAAGTGGACACAGTGGATTTTCTTGCAGCTCTACAAAAAGGGACTTGCATATAAGAAGGAAATGAACGTTAACTTCTGTACGTCCTGTAAGTGCGTTTTGGCAAACGAGGAGGTTGTAAACGGCGTTTGTGAAAGATGCGGCAGCGAGGTTGTTCATAAGGTGAAGAGCCAATGGATGCTTAAAATTACCGAGTATGCACAGCGCTTGATTGATGACCTTGCCGACGTTGACTTCCTTGAAAGAATTAAGACACAAGAGATTAACTGGATTGGTCGTAGCGAGGGTGCTGAGGTACAGTTCTCAACAACTATGGGTGATGAGGTTACTGTATATACAACACGTCC
>JAZREL010000012.1:0-5461 GCA_045660785.1 Eubacteriales bacterium
ATAATATTAGATATACAATTTTATTATATAATATTGTGCTTGCTTTATCAAGTCGAATTTTAATTTTTTTTGGAGATACATGATGATTAAGGACTGTAAAAGAATTGTAATAAAAATAGGCACCTCTACTCTTACCTACCCAAACGGCGCATTAAACCTCAGAAGAATTGAGGTTTTGGTGCAAACGATTGCCGATTTTAAAAATGCGGGGCACGAGGTTGTTGTGGTAAGCTCGGGTGCGGTTGGCGCAGGATATGCCAAGCTTGCATTACCCGAATATCCAAAAACGCTTGAAGAAAAGCAGGCATGCGCGGCGGTTGGTCAAAGTCAGCTTATGAAAATTTACGAAAACTTCTTTGCAAACTACTCCCATACGGTTGCACAAATTTTGATGACAAAGGACGTTGTTGACGACAGCCACCGTCTGTCACTCGTTAAAAACACGTTCAACACACTCATTAAAATGGGTTGTATTCCTATTGTAAATGAAAACGACTCCGTTTCGTGCGACGGTATTCGCTTCGGCGGTAACGACACGCTCTCCGCTTACGTTGCTATCGCTTGCGATGCGGACATTATAATTAACCTCTCCGACATTGACGGTCTTTATGACAAGGACCCGAGAAAAAATCCCGACGCCGCTCTTATTTCAAGGGTTGACGAAATCACCGACGAGGTTGTTTCCTACGCGGGCGGTGCAGGCACTGAGCGCGGCACGGGCGGTATGCTCACAAAAATCAACGCGGCAAAAATTGCCACTGAGTGCGGAATTCCAATGATTATATTAAACGGAGAAAATCCGCGCATCCTTTACGACATTTTGGACGGAAAGCATACAGGCACGTATTTTGCCGCAAAAAAATAAACGAAAATTGTACGTTTTAGCAAAAAACAGACACAGGGCGGGCAAAACCGCCAAAAACAAGGAGAAAAATATGACTCTTCACGAAGAAATAAAAGCGCTTTGCCAAGGGGCGAAGGACGCTTCATTTAAAATAGGACTTGCCACAGAGGACGAAAGAAACAGCTTGCTTACAAAAATTGCAGAAAGCATTCGCGCAGGCAAGGACGAAATTATCTCTGCCAACAAAATTGACTTAAAAAACGCGAAGGACAACGGAATAAGCGATGCAATGCTCGACCGCCTTATGCTAAACGAAGCAAGAATTGATGCTATTGCCGATGCAATCTTGGAAATAGTTAAATTGCCTGACCCACTTAACAAGGCAGAGCTTTTCACCCGTCCAAACGGCTTGAAAATCAAAAGACAGGCAGTGCCGCTTGGCGTTGTCGGTATGATTTACGAGGCAAGACCTAACGTAACGCCCGATGCCGCTACCCTTTCCTTAAAGAGCGGTAACGCGGTTGTTTTACGCGGTGGCAAGGAAGCTATCAATTCAAACAAGGCAACCGTTAAAATTATCGGCGATACGCTTGAGGCGTGCGGCTTTGACCGCGCGGCGGTTTCCCTTATCGAAAACACAACGAGAGATAGCGCAAACGAGCTTATGAATATGCGCGGTTACATTGACGTATTGATTCCGCGCGGAGGCAAGGGTCTTATCAAAAACGTGGTTGAAAATTCAACCGTTCCCGTTATCGAAACGGGCGCGGGCAACTGTCATCTTTACGTTGACGCCTCCGCTGATATTGATATGGCACTTTCAGTTGCACTCAACGCCAAGTGTCAGCGTCCGTCTGTTTGCAACGCCATTGAAACTATTTTGGTGCATAAGAGCGTTGCTAATGATTTCTTGCCGAAATTCTACGAGCAAACAAGAAAATTCGCGCTCGAATTTCGCGGATGTGGCGACACGTGTCTGATTTTAAAGGGTATTTCGCCTGCAACCGAGGAGGATTTTGCAACGGAATACGACGACTATATCGTTAGCGTTAAGGTTGTTTCCGACGTTTGCGAGGCGGTTTCTCACATAAGAAAGCACTCAACAGGACACAGCGAAGCAATTATCACGCGCGACGAGAAAAACGCGGACTACTTTACAAAATCAATCGATTCCTGCGCGCTTTACGTCAACGCCTCAACGAGATTTACCGACGGCGGCGAGTTTGGCTTGGGCGCGGAGATTGGAATTTCAACACAGAAGCTCCACGTGCGCGGACCTATGGGTCTTGATGCACTCACAACCTACAAATACGTAATTACAGGTGAGGGACAAACACGATGAAGGAAGTTATTTTATGTAAATACGGCGAGGTAATCTTAAAGGGCGCAAACCGCTCGGATTTCGAAGCCAAAATGCTAAAGCAGCTAAGACAAAGGGCAAGACGTATCGGTAATTATCAGGTTTTCTACTCACAAAGCACGGTATATATCGAGCCGCTTGACGACGAGGCAATTGAAAATATCGACGAAATGCTCTACCAAGCGAAGCACGTTTTCGGCTTCGTTGGCGTTTCTCGCGCTTTTGCCTGCGAAAAGAATATGGACGCTATTTTAAACGTTGTTAAAAACGACCTCGCGCCACAGCTCAAGGGCTACAAAACCTTCAAGGCGGAAGCAAAGCGCTCCGACAAGAAATTCCCACTTAAATCCCCCGATATTTCAGCCGAGGTTGGCGGCGCGGTGCTTGAAAGCGTGCGCGGAATTAAGGTTGACGTAAAGAACCCCGAAATTGTTGTGCGCGTGGAAATTCGCGAGCATGAGGCATACGTTCACGCCGGTCAGGAAAAGGGCGCGGGCGGAATTCCGTACGGCTCAAGCGGACGAGGACTTCTCTTGCTCTCCGGTGGAATTGACTCCCCCGTTGCCGGCTATATGATGGCAAAGCGAGGGGTACAGCTTGAGGCAATCCACTTTGAGAGCTTCCCATACACCTCAGAGCGCGCAAAGGAAAAGGTTTTGGAGCTTGCAAAGGAGCTTACCGCTTATACAATGCGCCTTCGCGTGCACGTATTTTCACTTACTAAAATTCAAGAGCTTCTTCGCGATAACTGCGAGGAGGACTATTTCACACTTATGCTCCGCCGTTATATGATGGCAATTTCGCTCCGCTTGGCGCATCAGTACGATTGCGAGGCGATTATCACGGGTGAGAGCTTAGGTCAGGTGGCAAGCCAAACAATGAAGGCAATCAACGTCACAAACTCAATGACAGATATTCCGATTTTCCGTCCGCTTATCGGTATGGACAAGGAGGACATCGTTAAAATTGCAAGACAGATTGGCACGTTTGAAACCTCAACGCTCCCATACGAGGACTGTTGCACGGTGTTCACACCTCGCCATCCGAAAACACGCCCTGAGCTTGACAAGGTTATCGAGCAGCAAAATCGCCTTGATTTTGACGCGCTTGTTGACGAGGCGTTTGCAACACGCGAAACTATTGTAATAAGACAATTTGGCGACAACAAAATTGAAGAATAAGCCAAAGGAAAAATTTACGTTTGACTTTTTAATTAAAATATGGTAGAATAAAAACGAAAAGGGGTGCATAAGCTATGAACAATATCAAAAATTTTCTCACGTTTGAAAATGAGGACGGAAGCGAAAGCGTATACGAGCTTATTGACGAATGTGAAATAAACGGTGAAACCTACGTTGCCGTTGCACCAACTGAATACTACGTGCTTAAAAAGGTCAAGTCGAGCAAGAAGGAGGACGTTTACATCCCCGCCACCGACAAGGAGCTTGAGCGCGTTTTCCCCGTTTTCGATGCAAGAATTAATACGTTTGACCACGATAAAAAATAAATTTACAGTCACAAAATAGGACGGTTTTGCACCGTTTATTGTTTGTAAAATTAAACCTGCCGCGTGCGTGATAAGGTAATGTATTCGAGCGACACAAATAAAAACGGAGTCCAAAATCCTACGCTGAATAGCAGGCCTCCTGTGTTTTTCCCTCTTAATGAGACCTCAAGGTCGGACGGAAGCTCACAGACGTTGGAAGCTGAGAAGGCGTTATGAGGACACCACCTTGCAAGTCAAGGTTCTAATGGTTGCTTTACACGGCGCGGCGGGCTTTTATAAAAATTTCGGAACAGGCAATTTTGTCTGTTCTTTTTTTAACAAAAATCAGCGTGTTTTTCTTGCGAAGAACACGCTGAATCTATTTTATTAATCCCTTTGAAATTTTTCCATTCGCTTCCAAGAAATGAAGCCGTGAAGGTCGTTTATCAAAAAGACAACAAAGCAAATCACCATTGAAATGCGCGACGGATCCTTTATCGATGCGATAATCCAAAGCGTGATAAGAACTATATCGTTTATCGCATAGCCAACCGCATAATAAGGGCTCCTCAAAAACGTCAAATAGACTGCGGAAAACGTTGTGGCAACAGATAACGTGCTTACAACCAAGCTTGACGTACCAAGCGCGCCAAGGATGAAATAAAACGCAACGGTGACGATAACGGTTAGAACAATCATAATCACAATATGATACCATCTAAGCTTACTTACCTTTACGCTTTTCGTGTCCTTATATGGATGCTTCACCCACGAAACAATCGAAACAACCGCCATAGGTGCGCTCATTCCAACGTAGGTTAAAACCTCACCGTAGTACCCTTGAATAAAGGAAACCACTCCGTAAAGCAGCGCAAATATAATAATAAGTACTTGACCTATAACGTAACCTTTAGCGATAAAGATAAGAGCGGTCACGCCGATTAACGAAGCTATTAAGCTAAGCACGCTTTTTTCGGGCGAAATTATAAATGATAAAACAACGAGCGTTACAGAAAAAATATATATCACGCGCTCAAAAATCGACAGCGAAGCAAACAGCTTTTTTATTTTTGACATATAGCCCCTCCTTTACAAAAAAATAAAGCACTTTTGTATATCTTCAAGGACCTAATGATATACAAAAATGCTACCCGGTGGCAGTTTTCTCATTTCCCTTATATTTTATCATAAAATTAGAAAATTGTCAATAAAAAATACTTGCAAATATCATTTGTTTATGTTATACTGTTTAAGCTAATTAAATACGCAGAGATATCGAAGCGGTCATAAACGGGTAGCGAGATTGAAAATGATTGATTATCATTTTCAACGAGTGAAACCGCCCAAAGCAAGGAGTGTGACGAGCTTGTCACTTGGACAAGCGACATCAGACGACTATGCGACGGTGGAGGGCGCAGCCTTGACGAGAAATCTCTTCGAGTCGCTCTCTGATTTTTGCCCAATTTCAAAATTTAATATAAATATGGAGAAGTACTCAAGTGGTTGAAGAGGCGTGACTCGAAATCTCGTAGGCCGGTAATCCCGTCGCGTGGGTTCAAATCCCACCTTCTCCGCCAGAAAAAGCACACATTTGTCTACCAAGACAATGTGTGCTTTTTTCAACGAAATAAATATTTATTTTATCTAAGACTCTTTCGCATAGATATAAACCCTATTAAGACTGTCCACACATAAGCACATGTTTTAGGCATCATTAAGAATCCAATTGCAGGCACTGAATCTGCCCATAAAACAACAGGAATATAAAAAG
>JAZREL010000013.1:0-7208 GCA_045660785.1 Eubacteriales bacterium
GGTGTTACATCCGTGAGCATTCTTTACCTATACCTTAAAGAAAATGGCGCAATCGTAGATTACTATATTCCTTCGCGTAAGGGCGAGGGCTACGGTGTTTCGTGCGAGGCAATACACACGTTACATCGCCAAGGCACGTCGCTTATTATTACGGTTGACACGGGTGTGACAGCAATTGAAGAGGTTGAATACGCGCGCATGTTTGATATAGACGTTGTCGTGACCGACCACCACGAATGTGCGGAGATATTGCCAAATGCAGTAGCGGTTATCAACCCTAAAAGACGCGACACGACGTATCCGTTTGCATCCTTAGCAGGCGTTGGCGTTGCATTTAAGCTTCTTTGCGCGCTTGAATCAAGGTTGAAGGACGTTAGCATGACCGATGCAACAAGAACGGTTGCATATAAATATTCCGACCTTGCCGCAATAGGCACGGTGGCTGACGTTATGCCTGTTATCGACGAAAACAGAATTATTATTTCGCTCGGTCTTGCCGTTGCCGAAAAAACAAAGAACGTAGGACTTAGTCAGCTTATTGACGTTTGCAAGAGTGGAGAAGGAAGACCTGTTCGTCAAAAGGTTAATAAAAAAATAAGCTCGGGCTTTGTTGGATTTACCTTAGCTCCGCGCATTAATGCCGCAGGCAGAATTGATTCAGCTGACAACGCGGTTGAGCTTTTCCTTGAAAACGATGAAGTCGCCGCAAGAATTTTGGCGGAGCGTCTTTGTGAATTCAACAAGGAAAGACAGCATATGGAAAATGTAATTGCCGAGGAAGCATTTTCAAAAATTGAAGAGCTTGACGAATACAAGAACAAGAGTGTTTTAGTCGTTGACGGCAATTTTTGGAACAGTGGCGTTATCGGTATTGTTTCCTCAAGAATTTCCGAAAGATATTATTTACCGTCAATTTTAATTACCTTTGAGGATAACGACGACCCGTCCTCACCCGAGGCGATAGGCAAGGGCTCAGGTAGAAGTGTTGGCGGCATGAACTTAGTCGGCGCGCTCAACTATTGCTCGGATTTGCTCGAAAAATTCGGTGGGCACGAGCTTGCCGCAGGTCTTAGCATCAAGCGCAAATTTTTGCCGCTTTTTAAAGAAAGAATCAACGAGTATGCAAGGGAGTATTTCAAAAACGTATTGCTTGAGCATACCTTGGATATTGACTACGTTTTGGATTTCGACGATTTGTCGATTTCTCTTGCCAAGGAGCTTTCATATCTTGAGCCGTACGGAGTTTCAAATCCAACACCGATTTTTGCTTCTTACGACGTTTCGCTTGCAAGCGTAACTCCCGTTGGAATGAACAGACACCTGAAGCTTACCTTAGACGGTGAAAAAAGAAGTAATAACGCAATGCTGTTTTCTACAACCCCGCAGGAGTTTGATTTTAAGGTCTGTGACAGAATTGACATAGCTTACAGCATTGATATAAATCAGTTCAACGGCACGGAGTCCTTGCAGGTGAATATCAAGGACATCCGCTTGAGTCAAAAATCTCAAGAACGTGAAATAGAAAATGAAAAGCAATATAAATCCGTCAAAAGCGGCGATACGTATTTGAGCGCCGACGAAATTGTTCCGACAAGAGATGAATTTGCATATTTATATCAGCTTCTTCTAATCAACGCAAGATACGGTGCATCAAAATACCGTTATTCTAAGCTATTATCTGACTTTGTAGATAATGCTAAAAGAAAATACGTTGCGGGAATAAATTTTGATGGAATGAATTACATCAAAATCAAAACTATGGTTATGGTGTTCAGAGAGCTTAACATTATTTCAATTGAGGAAATTGACGATTATTCGTTTGAATTTAAGTTTACAGGCGTGAAAAATAAAACGTCTCTTGAAAAATCAAACATACTTAAAAAACTAAAGCACACCTATTCAAAGGATAGGAGGTAAAATATGACAGATGAGAAATATTTGCAAATAGAGCCGCTTCTTAATACGCTCAAATCAAACGGCAGAAGCTATGATTTTGAGAAGATTAAAATGGCGTTTATTTATGCAAAGGAGCTTCACGAGGGTCAGATGCGACTCAGCGGAGAGCCGTATATTATGCACCCTATATCGGTGGCTGAAATCGTTTCAACACTCGGTCTTGACACTGATTCCGTTTGTGCCGCTTTTTTGCACGATACGGTTGAGGACTGTCCTGACAAAACCAATTTAGACGAAATTACACGAATTTTCGGCGCTGACGTTGCACTTTTGGTTGACGGAGTTACGAAAATTAAGTCAATTAACGTCGAGGACAAAGAGGAAGCGCAAATAGAGAGCATAAGAAAAATGCTCCTTGCTATGTCAAAGGACATTCGAGTTATCTTTATCAAGCTTTGTGACAGAGTTCACAATATGCGCACGCTATACGTTAAAAAGGATGCTAAGCGCCGCGCAACCGCGCTTGAAACGATGCACGTTTATGCACCGCTTGCTCACCGTCTCGGTATGCAAAAAATCAAGCAGGAGCTTGAAACCTACGCGCTTCAGTATCTCGACCCAATCGGCTACAACGAAATTAAGGCGCATATTGAGGAAAAATACGGCAGAAACGTGAATTTTATCGAAAATCTTAAGATTAAGGTTACTGACGAGCTTGAAAGAACGTCGATTAACTTTTCTCTTGGCGGACGTGTTAAGACGGTTTACAGCGTTTACCGCAAAATGTATAACCAAAACAAGACCTTTGACGAAATTTACGACTTCTACGCGCTCAGAATAATTGTTGATACAGAGCTTGAATGCTATACCGTGCTTGGCCTTATTCACGAGATGTATAAGTCCGTGCCTGGCCGCTTCAAGGACTATATTTCAACGCCAAAGCCGAATATGTATCAGTCGCTTCACACCACCGTTATCGGTAAGGACGGTATTCCTTTCGAGGTTCAGATAAGAACTCGCGAGATGCACCAAATCGCTGAATACGGTATTGCGGCGCACTGGAAATATAAGAGCGGAGAAAAGTCAACGGCTGATATTGATACTAAGCTTGACTGGATTTCAAAGCTTATTGCAACTGAGGAGGAGGCAATCGATCCTGAGGACTTTATGCACGCCTTCAAGATTGATATTTTCCACGACGAAACCTTTGTGTTTACTCCAAAGGGCGACGTAATTGCTTTGCCGCTTGGCTCAACGCTTATCGACTTCGCATATAAGATACACACGGGCGTTGGTAATAAGATGGTTGGCGGTAAAATTAACGGCAGAATTGCGCCTATTGACTCAGTTCCGCAAAACGGTAACATCGTTGAAATTATTACCTCTAACGCGTCCAAGGGCCCAAGCCGCGATTGGCTTTCTATCGTTAAGACGGGTGAGGCAAGAAACAAAATCCGTCAATGGTTCAAGAAGGAAAAAAGAGCGGAAAATATCGTTGTGGGCAAATCTATTGTCGATAAGGAGTTTTCATACCTTCGTTCACTCCCTGAGGATGACAGAACCGCTATTGTTTATGCGGTTGCAAAGCGCATCGGTATGAGCGATGCTGACGATTTATATAACGCGCTCGGCTATGGCGGTGCGAGCATTTCAAAGATTGAAAAGAAAATCCGTGATGAGTACGATAAGCAGTACAAGGAAAAGGATTCAAAGGAAGCAAGCACGCCAAGCATTATCGAACCGACCATTGCACCGACGAAGAAGAAGTATAAATCAACAGGCGGCGTAATAGTTGACGGTGAAGAGGGCTGTGTAGTTAAGTTTGCTAAGTGCTGTAATCCGCTTCCCGGTGAGGACATTGTTGGCTTCATTACTAAGGGCTACGGCATTTCAATCCATAAAATCGACTGTCCAAACGTTCAAGCGGCGTTTGCAAACGACGAATATGCAACAAGATTTGTAAAGGCAGAGTGGGATACACCGTCAAGCAGCTCTTACCGCGCTTCCTACGAAACCTCACTCCAAATTCTTGTTACCAACCGTATGTCAATGCTTGCGGAAATTTCGGGTGCGCTTGCGGAAATGAGAATTGATATTGTTTCGCTTAGCACCAAAAACGTTGAGGACACAACGCTTTTCAATATGACAATTGCTTGTCGCGACGTTTCACACTTTAATTCAATAATTTCACGTCTTAAGTCAATTAAGGACGTAATAAGAGTTACAAGGTCAATGGGCACAAGATAAGAAGGGGCATTTATGAGACTTATACTTGAAGGAAAAATAAATAAAACTTATGTACAAAGTCTTTGTATGATGTTCTTTCACGGGGAGAAATTTCCCGAGGATGAGGAAAATCCCAAGGGCACGGTTTTTGTAAGAGCCGAGGAAAAGGACGGCGGCATTTTAGCAGAATGTGAGTTTTCTTACCTCGGTAAAGCTGCCAAAACAAGTGCTTTTTGTGAGGGCGAGGAAGGCGACACAATTGAGCGCACCTCGAAATGCGCAGTCGGCAAGGCGGTTTATTTAGCAGGCAAGGAGCTGACGGGAAAGGACATTCCTTGGGGAATTTTAACGGGAATTCGCCCCTCTAAAATAGGCGCGGAGCTTCTTTATAAGCATTCCTACGCCAAGGCACGCGAAATTCTTAGAAATAAATATCTTCTTTCGGAGAAAAAGGCGGAGCTTGTTTTAGCCGTTGCCGAAAACGAGTCTAAAATACTTTCGGCGTACGGTGAGGACACCTGCTCACTTTACGTTTCTATTCCTTTTTGTCCGACAAGATGCGAGTATTGCTCGTTTATTTCCTATGCCACAGCCAAGCTTTTTCAGCAAATTCCGAGCTATTTGGAAAAATTATGTAAGGAGCTTACAGAAAAGGCGGAAATTATCAAAAAAACAGGGCATAAGCTCGTAACAATCTATATAGGTGGCGGCACGCCAACAACGCTTGACGAAATTCAGCTTGAAAAGCTAATTAGCACAATTGTAAATACCTTTGATTTGACATATCTTGAGGAATTTACCGTTGAAGCGGGCAGACCCGACACAATAACCAAGGAAAAGCTTGCGGTTCTTAAAAAATACGGCGTAAAAAGAGTCAGCGTTAACCCACAATCGTTAAATGACGAGGTGCTTTTGGCAATCGGCAGACACCATACCGTTGCGGATTTTTACGATGCGTATAATATCGTGCAAAATGAGCAGTTTGACTCGGTAAACACCGACTTAATAGTGGGACTTAGCCGTGACACCTACGAAAGCTTTAAGCAAACTATGGATAAAATTTGTCTCCTTTCGCCTGAAAACGTTACTGTGCACGCGTTTTCCGTTAAAAAATCAGCAAGAATTTTGCAAAATGATGCTGAAATTTACGATAAACAGGATGTAAGTGCCGTTTTGTCGGTGGATTATGCTTATGAAAAGCTGCTTTCTATGGGATACGTCCCTTATTATATGTATAGGCAAAAAAACACGGTTTGTGACCTTGAAAACGTGGGCTACACAAAAGAGGGCAAAATGTGTAAATATAACGTGCTTATGATGTCTGACACACACACCGTTTTTTCCTCAGGCGCAGGTGCAACGACAAAGCTTGTTAGGAAAACGGACGGAAAAGAAACGATTAGTAGAATATTTTCACCAAAATATCCATATGAATATTTGCAGGACAACCAAAGCACCAAAAAGGAAATTTTGAGCTTTTTTGAGTGATAAAAAGCGCAAAACCTTTTCAACTAAATTAAGGAGGTAGGGTCGAGTGAAGGAAATTAATATTACCTTTAACGGAAATGATGATGTTTTGGAATTTGTAAAAAAATGTGAAGAAAGCTTTGAGCTTCGTCTTGATGAAGCATCGGAGAAAATTGTTCACAGCGGGGCTTCCTGTATTTTGCTGTCAGGTCCTACCTGCGCAGGAAAGACAACCACCGCAGAAAAAATCATTTCCGAATTTAATAAAATCGGCAAGAGTGTAACGGTTATTTCAATCGACAACTTTTTCAAGGACGTAAAGGACACAAGAGCGGTTAATAACGAAAAGAAAATCGACTACGACTCAGTTGACGTGCTTGATTTAGAGGAGCTTAGAAAATGTATTGAAAGCATTAGCGTGGGAAACATAATTAGTGTTCCTGTGTTTGATTTCATTACTCAGTCAAGAACCGGCTACACGGAGCATAAAATCGGCGAAAACGAGATTATAATTTTCGAGGGAATACAAGCGGTTTACCCCGAAATCACCGCACTTTTCAATGGTGGATTTATAGGAATTTTCATTGACGTGCTTGATGACGTGACGGTAAACGGAGTGCATTTCAAAAAGGATGAAATTCGCTTGGTGCGCCGCATTGTGCGCGACAGAAAGTTTAGAGGCGCAAGCGCGGACTTTACCTTCTATTTATGGGAAAGCGTACGCGAAAACGAGGAAAAGAGCATTTACCCAAACAAGGGCGTATGCTCGGTTATGCTTGACTCATTCCTTGAATACGAAATTTTCTTAATGAAATCGTATCTTGCCTGCGCGCTTGCAGAAATACCGAGCGACAGTAAATATTTAGAGGACGCCAAGCGTCTTTTGAAAAAATTTGACAAAATTCAAGAAATTAGCTATGATTATATACCCGAAAACTCATTATACACAGAGTTTTTAGGCAGAAAATAACGAGGAAGAGCTTTGAAAGTTGAGAAGAGTAACAAACCAAAAAATGCACTAAATATGTTTTTTTCAGGCGTTTTGGCGCTTACTCTTGCCAACGTGCTTGTAAAATCGGTCGGGCTCATACTAAAAATCGTATTAAATACGGTTGTCGGCTCGGCAGGTGCGGGCTATTATAGCTCTGCATACGAAATATACGCATTTTTATATATAATTGCCACCTCCGGCTTACCCGTTGCAATTTCGATTACAATTTCTAAGCGCAGGGCGCAGGGAAAATTAAAGGAAGCTAAAAAAATTTTTAATATTGCGCTTCTTTGGTTTTTAGTGATTGGCACGTCGTTTGCAATTTTGATGATTGCTTTTTCGCGCCAAATTGCAACCTTTATCTCAGCTCCCGAAACCGCGGTTTGTATTGTCGCAATTGCACCGACTATATTGTTTATATGCCTTAGCAGCTCACTCAGGGGCTATTTTCAGGGCTATCAGCTAATGAGCCCGACGGGAATATCTCAGCTTCTTGAGGCGCTTGGAAAGGCAGGAATTGGCTTTCTTTTTGCATTCTATGCTACAAAGCAGGGCTACGCGCCGCATATTGTAGCCGCGTTTACGGTTTTAGGCGTAACCTTTGGCGTCTTTATCGGTATGATTTTCT
>JAZREL010000014.1:0-69275 GCA_045660785.1 Eubacteriales bacterium
GAAGAATATCTACAACTTGTTGAAGATTGGTTAGTTTTTTACAACACCACAAGATTAAAAAACAGGAAAAGGTGATTTCCTCTTCCTGTTCATAACTATACCCTTTTTTATTTTTTGTGAACTAAATGGGGTTCACTTCAATTCGGTGTCCTTTTTGTTTTGCTTGGTGATTGTGAGGGTGCGACCACTTTTTATCTCTGATAAAAATGTGGTGCGCAAGTCCGCCGAAAGCCGTTGTCTACTTGTAAGCATAAGGCTCGGCGCGACTCTTTCCCAAAGGGAAAGCCTCCATCCATCCCAGCCAGCAAAAAAGGAAGATACAGTCTTTATAGAATAGGGATATACAGTAAAAAACGAATGAACATCGCAAATTCTCGCATTTCAGGAGTAATTCCTTTGTTTGAGGGTGGTATTCTTTCTGACGAAATGATAGAATGTAAGCACAAGAACACCCGAAATGCGAGGAGGCATTACTATGGAAAAGAAAACGATAGGTAAATTCATATCGGCTCTGCGCAAGGCAAACGGTATGACACAAAAGGAGCTTGGTGAAAAGCTCTTTGTTTCGGATAAAACGGTTAGCCGATGGGAGTGCGACGAATGTACCCCGGAGCTTTCCTTGATACCTTCGATAGCGGAGATCTTCGGTATCACAGCCGACGAGCTTCTGCGCGGAGAACGTAACAACCCCGAAAGAGAAACAACTGTTTCCGAGGATACTATAAGCAAGCAGAGAGCAAAAAGCGACAAGCAATTCAAGCTGATGCTTGATCGCAGCAGTCGCAAGTATAAAAACCTTTCCCTAATATCAATCGGAATAACGATCTTCGGCTTTATTGCCGTGCTGATAGCCAATTTTGGATTTTCCAAGGGCTTGATCGCTTTCTGCCTTGCGACCGCCTTTTGCGTTGCAAGTGAGATCTGTCAGATTTGCTTTGCCATCAATGCACGTATCACGCCCGACGAGGACGATGATACTTACACTGATAAAATTCAAGAAGCGAATACGCATGTAATTAAAACCGCAACAACAATTACCTTTGTAAATTTGCTCTTATTTGCGTTCTGCTTGCCGCTTGTAACGATGATAAACGGTGCGAACTCCGGCTTGGTATTTGAATATTGGCTTGGTTACGGATTGTTGGCAGCGGCTATCGCGTTTGTGTTGTGTTATATCGTATATACGCTCTTTGTACGCAAGATGCTGTGCAAACGGAATTTGATTTCACTGACCGAAAAGCATCAAAGCCGAATAACGAAGAATAACAAGCTACTTACAAAAACTATCAGTTGTGCTGTATCTGTTGCACTTGCTTTAGGCGTTTGTATAGGAATTTGGAACATCATCGGTTGGCAAACCTTTTTGAAAGAACACACCTTTGATAACTGTGCGGATTTTAAAGAGTTTATGGAAAGCGATTATAACAGATGGTTTAACGAAACCTACGGCTACGCAAACGTAAACGGAGAAATTGTTGAAGTTTATCCCGGTGATCCTAACCATTCACATAATGCGACTAACCATAAATATGTAAATTCAAGTATAGTAAATTCAAGTGGTGAGGAAATATGCTCGTATTATTATAATCCCGATCTCTATTGGAGAATTGATTTTACTCTATCGGCAGATGATAAAATGCCCGCAACAGTCGTCACCTATGAATCCGTTGCCAATGCTCGAGATATTTTCTTCACAATAGAAACTGTGCTTTATATATTTATTGTGATTGATTTTGTAGTTGCGGCAATTGTTTATATTATCAAAGCTAACAAAAATAATAAAAAAGCATAATAACAGCCCTCGTTCTGAAAATGAGCGAGGGCATATTATTTACAGAAAAAACTATTTCTTACGTAAACTCAAGATTTCTTATTAATAAATATTAAGAATTTTATTGTATGATACCAAAGAGCAATTGCAAGACATCCCACCGTCCCTTGTCTTGCGAAAAAAGCCGCGCATAGCAAGAAGCCATTCATTTTATTACTTTCCCCATTTCAGATTGCTTTTTATCGCCACGTGTGATATAATATAGAAAAACACTCAAGGAGAAAACTATGTGGAACGGTAAGAAAAAGGCGGTTACATTTAGCTTTGATGACGGTGTGACGCAGGATATACGGCTGATTGAAATTTTCAACAAATACGGGCTTAAGTGTACGTTCAACTTAAATTCCGGCTTTTTGGGGCTTGATGGCACGCTTGACCGCAATGGCAGAACCGTGCGCCACGATAAAATTGCGCGCGACAAAATAAAGGACGTTTACAAGAATCACGAAATTGCCGTTCATACGGTAACACATCCGTTTTTGCCGTCTTTAGACGAAGCGGAAATTATAAAGCAAGTGGAAAACGACCGTCTTGCGTTAAGCGAAATTTGCGGTTATGAGGTTGTTTCAATGGCTTACCCCTGCGGTGGCGAAAACAACGATGACAGAGTGGCGGAAATCATAAGAAACAACACGGGTGTTCGCTTTGCAAGAGGTCTTGAGTCAACGTATTCCTTTGATTTACAGGACAATCTTTACCGCTTCAAGCCGACTGTTTACTATATCGAAGACTGTCTTGACGAGGTAGTTGACAAGTTTTTAGCGCTTGATAGAAGCGAGCCCGCCCTACTTTACATTTGGGGACACTCCTACGAAATGGACGCGGAATATATAAGCTGGGAAAAATTCGAGTCAGTTTGCAAAAAGCTGTCGGGACACGACGATATTTTCTACGGCACTAACAAGGAAGTATTTACGATATAAAACAAATGTGATGACAAATTATGATATAATATGTATAGTAAAATAAATTAGGGGGGATTATATGAAACGTTTTTTCGGAATTATAATGTTACTTATAATAACTATCGGCATATGCTCATGCAATTTTACGCCGGATCATCAAAGCGAATCCAACAACGCAGAAAAGACATATGAAACCACAAGCTCTTCAAAGGAAAATGTTGATGATTTTTTCAACGTTGCTAAAGAAATCGAAGGCACTGGCTTACTTTCCGGATGCGATTTCGATAATGAAACTTGTTTCAATGTTACACCCGAACAAGTTCTTAGGGAAACTGACTATAAAATTTTCAAATTTTCCGATTCCTGTACTTCATTTATAATGATTGACAACGAAATTTATATTTTGTGCGCCTCCTTTGGCGGTTACGGATTTGTCAATGCTGTTCCCTGTGATTTTAATAATGACGGAATCAAGGATCTATTGGTTGCTTCATCTTGGGGCTCCGGACTACACCGTTCGATAATTTCAGTCTTTAATGCGGCAACAAAGGAATCCACAGTTGTTTACGACACATCAACAACAGATAACCCAAGTGTTGATTTGATTGTCGCCTCTCCTGCTTCATCCGACACCCTTTCCGACTTACCCATCTACTATCAAGTATATACCGCCGAAATACAAATAAACAATGGAAACTTTGCAGATTTATCCTATGCCATAATAGATCTTGCAGGTTCAATCTCAACCGAAAACGGTCAGGCTGTTTTCACTCCACATAGCAAATGAATATAACCCTGCCAAAGAAGTCTTTATGGAATATGGACTAACAAAACGGCTGGAGCATTTATAAATTGAAAGGAGTGCAAAAATGAAATATTCATCAATCAATCGGCTTGAAGATTTTGAGCTTCACGATGCAGAGCTTTCTCTTATCTCTTGGCAGGATGATCGCTTGGTTGTTTCTGCCAAGCATTTGAACGTTCATAAAAATGCTGCTCCAAATAATGATGGCGCGGATATGGAAATATCCGAGGCGCGCATTACCTTCTCAGGATTTGAAATAAAGGAGTTTGAAGCGAGCCGCGCTTGGGAAAAAGACCAAAACGGCAATTTGTATACAGATGATCCTTTAATTATTCACACGGGTTCTGTCGCCCGCGATATGCTTGAAGCCGAGCTCTGCAATTCTATTACCGTTATGGGAATTACGCTTACCAACGGAATATACGAGCTTTGTGCTTTGGGAATCGAGCCCTGCTTTTATGTTCGATTTTGTTCTTCGCAAATTGAGATAGAATGGGATGATTATCTAAAAAAGGCGTGGTACGAATTACATAAGCAGTACAAAAAAGTGCTTGCTCTTGCAACAGAAAACGGTATCGTTAAGGTTGACGCTTTTATCATTTGCCACAATGAAGATGTGAATTTCGACGGTGGTGACAAAATCGAAGCATCTTCTGTTTCGATTGGTATTAAATATGGCGAAAAGGAAATTTGGGGAAGCGGCAAGGATTATCTTTGGACAGATGCGTTTGCATCACTTCAAAAGCAGTTACCTAATGGTGTCAAGATACACTGCTGTATGACCTGCCGACATGGCAATATGTGCCCTGTTGGAAACGAGCCCGGAGAGCTATTTTGCACTAAGGATGTAGCTATTACACAGAAAAGCGATTTGTTTTTCTATACAGAGGACGAAGGCGAAAGAGCCACGCGCTCTCGTGATTGCACCCACGTATGTGAAAGCTACCAAGAGCAAACAGACGAGCATTACACGTACAATGACTATTTACACTACATTAAATAGAAACATAACGACAGGAGCAAGCCCCTGCCCTACATTCGCTTTTGAAAATCACGATATAACGAAAAAAAAGGAACGAGTGCTCGTTCCTTTTTCTTTATTATTTTCCAAACACAATTTCATTAACTATATCGCAAATTTTTGCGATTATACCCGTGTCAAGCTCCATAAAGGGAAGCGGCTCGACGCGCTTGGACGTCAAGGTGGCAAGCCAAGTGAGCGAAGCGGCGTATCTGCCGTATGTCATACTCAAGTGGAAGCCGTCGCGACAAAGGGACTCTCCGCCGTTTTTATAGTCAAACTCGGGGATTCTTTCACGCATAGCTTGAATTACATCTCCTGACGGAATTGTAATCGCGCTTATTGATTCAGCCGCTGCGCCCGACACGCTAATTAACGCATCGTACATCTTTTTTTGGTCGTTATCGTAGAGATAAAATTCACTGTGGTTTGAGTCTATTTCGTATGCCCAGGTGCGTTGGAAATAGAGCTTTGCGTTTGGCTGGTGCTTGCGCACGTAGCTTGCAAGGTTTTCAAGGTATGGCTGATAGGTGTCTGCCTTGCCTGAAAAATGGCTAACCTGCTGAAGTGTTACCACATCAAACTCATCACTCTTTATTGTGTCCTCCAAGGTTACGCAATTATCTGACCACTCTGTGCCGTTTATGCAAAGACCGTAGTCCCTGATGTTTCCCACCACGTTGTTCCAATGTCTTTCGAGTGAGCAACCGCCTATTACCAAATTGACAGTTGATAGATCCTTGCCATATTCCTTTGCAAGTGTATGTAAAAATGCGTGTGCATCGTCTGAAAAGCTGTTGCCTATTGATAAAATTTTCATAACATTCTCCCTCGAAGTGATTTTTATTCAGTTTACCACGTTTTTTATGATTTTGCAAGGCAAGGAGCGCAATTTTTGTTGAAAACTAAATTTGAGCGTGATATAATTAAGCTATAATCAAAATCAAATAGGAGTCCTCTAATGAAAAACGTGTTTTTAATAGGCGATTCAATTAGGTTCGGCGCAACAGCCAATCCCGATTACCAAACGGAGAACAGCCCCGGCTACGGCATTTACGTCAAGGAAATGCTTAAGGACAAGGCGGTTGTTTACGCGCCCGATGACAACTGCCGCTTTGTGCAGTACACCCTGCGCTACCTTTACGATTGGACAATGGGGATTGAGTGCGAAAAAATAGACGTAGTGCATTGGAACAACGGCCTTTGGGACGTCCTGCGAATTAACGGGGACGAGCCACTAACGCCCATTGACGTATATGAACTAATGCTTGCGCGCGTTTATGATGCTCTAAAGAAGCTATTCCCTAATGCGAAAATCATTTTCGCCCTCTCTACCTCGGTTATTGAAAGCTGGGCAAGACCTGATTTTATGCGATACAACTCGGAAATTGAAAAATACAACGCAGCGGCAAGGGCGGTGCTTACAAAAAAGGGCGCTATTATAAACGATTTATACGCTGTCAGCTTGTCACTTGGCGAAAAATACCACGCCGACTGGGTTCACTTTAATGACGAGGGCTCAAAAATACTTGCCGATGCGGTTGCCAAAAAAATACTTTCAATATAATTAGAAAAGACACCGAGAGGTGTCTTTTTTAGTTCAAGTATAATAAAATTTTTTCAAAAGCACAGAGTTGTACTTTTTTATTTCTTCTAGCATCTCGGAGTTAATCAACGCATCTTTGGTTAAATCCACTATTATATATGAGTCTTCAAAATCCAAAAATATAACGTTTATATCGTCGCACTTGTGCTTCATTATAACGTTATTCTTTCCACCCGTTGTAAATTCCAAATGCTTTTCGTTTTTTAGATATACAAGATTTCTGAAATCATCTATTGTTGCGGCGTCGCTTTTGTTTTGTGCCTTAGAAAACGGAACAATGTGGTGCAGCTGGTACCCTTCCGTTTTTTTGATTAAATGATGCTTAAAGTAATCGCTTTTTGCTTTTTCACCTCTTTTTGCTTTATCATCAAACAAGCCGTAATTTCCTGTATTAAGTATCAATTTGTTATTTTCCACCTTGAAATACGTGGAATTCGCCAAAAGACCAAAAATTTGTTGACTTTCATTTTTCCAATTACTATAATCTCTTAACAACGTTTTATTGTTAATATGCTTTCTATTTTGTGGATTACAAAACGCCTTTAACAAAGAATCAACCCGAGCTTTTTCAAATGATGACAGCCTTCTATATTCTATCAACAAGTCCAATTTGTCATTAAGATATATTCCGTCTCTATCGTCCGATAATATATACATATATTCCAAAATGTCAATGCTATCTATTTCGTAGTCATTCAAATACAAAATTTCAACAAGCTCCGAGGCTGTATTTTTCGTCAAGACATCTATTCCATCAGTAAAAAGCTTTATTCTTTCAAATGCACCTACTTCTGCATATTTCAGTCCAAGCTCGGACAGCGCAACGGAGCAAACAGACCCTCTGCCTTGATTTTCAAAAATTTTTTCTCCCTTTTTATCAAATCTGTTCAAAAAACCCATTCTTGCTATGTCAGGAAACGTGTTTTTCTTTATAGAGTTTATTGTTCCCTTTGATGTTTTTCTGTTAACCTCATCAACAATTTGATAATATGTATGTGCTTGCGGTTGCAACGTTCCGTTGTCATCACCAATATGAATTTCGAATTTAGACCCTCCCGCAATATTATATATTGTCAAAATCAAGCTACTGAAAAATTCATACGTTAGTCTATTATGCTGTGAGCATTGAAATCCTCTATAATCGCTAGAGCTTACTCTATCAATAATATAGCTAATGAATCTATTCTTTGGAGCAACATCCCTAAGCTCTTGTAAATATTTATAGTCGTCCAATTTCTATTCCTCCGCTTTCTATGACCTCTAAGTATTTTTCGTTCAACTCACATCCGACAAAATTTCTTTTTTGCCCTTTAGCAACAACACTCGTCATTCCCGAGCCGCTAAACAAATCCAAAACGATTGAGTTTTCATTACTGCTCGCCTTTACGATTCTTTCTATCATCTCATATGGCTTAACCGTTGGGTGCTTTAGCGCCCTAACCTTCCCATTCACCTTTTCCTTATGCCTTTGAGATGTTATTTCCCAAACGTCATTACACAACTTTCCGTTTTCATTTGGAAACCAACGCTTTCCATTTTTGAGTATGCCTTTTTTTGCGGCGTGCGCCATTCTTTGCTTAGACTCATACGGTATTCTTATATCATCTGAATTGAATACATATTCATTTGTTTTGGTAAAAAACAGTATTGTTTCCTGAGCATTTACATACTTTCTTTTCGTGCTACTAAACCCATCTTTTTTATACCATGTTATCCAATTTCTATATTTGAGATCCTTGCTTCTCAAATAATTCAAAATTATCGCCGAATTGTATGCGGTGTTAAATACGTAAAGCGACGCATTGTTTTTCAGTTTTGGTATTACCTTATCAATCCAACCAAAGGTAAATTCAAAATATTTTTCCTCGCTCTCAAATGAATCCCACTCACCCTTTTTTAGGTTGTATGGAGGATCTATTATCGCCAAATCGATACTTTCGTTTTCTAATTTATCTAAGAATTCAAAAACGTCAGCGTGGTAAACCTTATTAATTATCAAGTAGCTCACCCCTCACTACCGTTTCAAGCTTTTCCTCTATTAACGGTCTGTAATTTTCATAAAGCTCATAGCCTATATAATTTCTGTCGAGTTGTTTTGCAACCCTTAATGTTGTTCCACTTCCCGCAAACGGATCCAAAACCACATCGCCTACACAGCTGAACATTTTTATGCAACGGTATGGAATTTCCTCCGGCATAATTGCCGAATGCTTGCCAAAGCCTAAATCCTTTTTATTTGGAATGGGTATATCCCAAATCTGCTTTGTAAACGTCAGCCATTCCTCTTGCGTTAGTGCGCTTTTCTCTTTTTTCTTTTGAGCGGTATATTTCGGTTTTCCGTCCTTGACATAAACCGTTATAAATTCCGTTGTGTTTTGCGCATAAAAATTCCTCGGGAACGGATAACTTCCGAACATTAATTTTTTTGTTGAATTCGTTCTGTTCCAAATATACAGATCCAAAAGATACAGCTTTGTTTCTTTAAGAATAGACGCCTGAATACTACTTTGAATATCGAATATATCCCTATTATAATGGGTGCAGTAGTTTTTCTTTATCATTGGTAACAATGGAACATTTATGCACAGCTTTCCGTTTGGCACAAGTACTCTTTCACACTCCTTCCAAACAGCGAGCAAAGCCCTAATATATTCATCGAAGGTTTCATACGCTCCAAGATCGGATTCATTCGATAGCGAGTGCTTTTTTTCTTGATAGCCGTCCTTGGAATAATCCTTTATATTAAAATACGGTGGTGATGTTATTATTAAATCAACTGATTCGTTTGGAATCTCAGCCATTTTTTCACACGATTTATAATAGACGCAGTTCATTCTCTATCATCTGCCTTTTCATTTAGACTTTTTTATCATTATAACGCAAATGCGTTGTATTGTCAACTCGTTTGCGTTTTATATTCTACGCATTTGCGTATTATAATAATATCAAAGAGTTAGAAAGGGGGATAAATATGAATATCAATAAAAAAATAATTGATTTGTGCAACGAGCGAGGATGGTCACTTTACGAATTGTCCTTGCGTTCGGGCATCACTCAATCCTCGCTAAATTCGATGATGAAAAGAGGAAATCCTCCTAAAATTGAAAATTTACACTGCATTTGCGATGCATTTGGAATTACACTCTCGCAATTTTTTCTCGAAGACGAAAAGCTTGAAATATTGAGCGCCAATGAAAAAAAGCTTGTTTCATTATTTAGAAAATTACCTGCTAAAAAGCAAAGCGCTTTGATTGATTTGATAGATAGGTAAAACAAAAGGGCACTACATAGCGCCCTTTAATTATTTTTAGCTTAGATTAAAACGGTAATTGACATTTATTTTCGATAGTAGTATACTAAATACGATAAAGCTTAAATCAAGGGAGACTCACAATGAAGGATTACAAAAACGTAGTTATTTTTAACCATCCGCTCATAAGACATAAAATTGCAATTTTGCGCGACGAGAAAACAAGCATGAAGGAGTTTCGTGAGCTTGTTGAGGAAATCACCACGCTTATGACGTACGAAAGCTTAAAGGACGGCGTGCCTACCACTGAAATCGAGGTAAAAACTCCGCTTGAGGTATGCAAGCAAACGGTTGTTTCGGACAATTCGATAGCTATCGTGCCTATTTTGCGCGCAGGACTCGGTATGGTAAACGGCGTTCACGTCCTTTTCCCATCCGCAAGGGTTGGCCACATTGGAATGTGCAGAAACGAAGAAACCCTAAAGCCCGACACTTATTACTGCAAGCTCCCTGACGGAATTGAAAACAAGCTTGTTTTGGTTGTTGACCCTATGCTTGCAACGGGCGGCAGCGCATGTGATGCAATTCAGCTTTTGAAGGACCGCGGCTGCAAGCATATTAAATTTATGTCAATTATCGGCGCACCCGAGGGCGTTTCTCGCGTTGCAGAGGCGCACCCAGACGTTACCGTCTACGTGTCAACTCTTGACAGATGCCTGAACGAAAACGGCTACATCCTCCCCGGCCTTGGCGACGCGGGCGACCGCCTTTTCGGAACTAAATAATTAAATGAAAAAGGACGAGTCAAGCTCGTCCTTTTTTCAGGGGATTCTGTGCCATTGCAAGATTCCCGTTTTCTTATTTTTTGTCAAACTTCTCTAAGCTATCCCAGACGCCGAGCATATACATAATGCCAAGGGCGCGGTCGTAGAGGCCGTAGCCTGGGCGCACGCTTCCGGGGCCCTCTCCCCAAAGGTGTCTGCCGTGGTCGGGGCGGATGTAGCCCTTGAAGCCGCAGTCGTGGTACGCCTTCAAAATTTCCAAAATTCCTGTGTCGCCGTCACAGTCGCGGTGGCTTGCCTCGGAGAAATCTCTGTTTTCAAAGTGCTTTACGTTTCTGATATGTGCAAACGCAATTCTGTCACAGTGCTTTCTTACAATATCGGCAACGTTGGTGTTTGGATTTGCATTCAAGCTACCCGAGCAAAGCGTGAGGCAGTTATATTCGTCGTCAACCATTTTAAGGAAGCGGTCAATGCTTGGCTCGTCAATAAGCAATCTTGGCAGACCGAAAATATCCCACGGTGGGTCATCCATATGAATTGCCATTTTAATATCGCACTCGCGGCAGGTTGGCATAATAGCTTCGAGGAAGTATTTTAGGTTTGCCCACAATTTTTCGTGGTCAACGCCCTCGTATGCCTTAAAAAGCTCGTCAAGGCGTGCCATACGCTCGGGCTCCCAACCCGGGAATGACATATTGTATTTCTCGGTAAAGTCGAGAATATATTTTGCCATAGCGTTATAGTCGTCTTGTATCATATTCTTTTCATAGAAAAGCGCGATTGAGCCATCCCCCACAGGATGGAAAAGATTGCTTCTTGTCCAGTCGAAGATAGGCATAAAGTTATAGCAAATTACCTTAACACCGAATTTTGAAAGGTTTCTTATCGTGGTTTTATAGTTTTCAATGTATAAATCACGTGTTGGCAAGCCAATTTTAATATCGTCGTGCACGTTTACCGACTCAACAACGTCCATATTAAAGCCGTACTCGTCGAGCTGACGCTTAACCTCGGCAATTTCGTCTTGCTCCCATACCTCGCCGGGCATTTTGTGGTGAAGCGCCCAAACAATGCCGTCAACGCCGGGAATTTGCTTTATATCTGACAAGCTGATACGGTCATTTCCCTCACCGTACCATCTAAAGGTCATTTTCATAAAATTTCCTCCATTTCAATTTTTCCTTCATTAGTATATCATATCTTAGGAAAAATTTCAACATTTGACAAAATACTTGACGAATAATTATAAAAAAGAATAAAAAATACTACAAAAACGATTTAAAAAATTGTATAATATACTTAGCGATACGCTTTTATTAAATAAAAGGAGATTAAAAATGAAAAAACAACCAAAGCTTGACTCCTCCGGTTTTCGCAAATTCGGTATGCGCGACAAAATCGCATATGCGGCGGGCGACCTTGGCTGTAACATGAGCTTCTCACTCAAAAGCACGGTACAAACCTTCTGGCTTGTATTTATGATGATGGAAACAGGCCTGCTTTCAGCTCTTTTGATTCTCGTGCAAATTTGGGATGCAGTCAACGACCCACTCATCGGCTCACTAATCGATGCCGACCACAGAAAATACAAGCACGGAAAATTCAAATCCTATATTTTCATAGGTGCTTGCGGCTTGCTTCTCGGCGGCGCGGCAGTTTTCCTCCCCTTCCCCGGCGCTCCAAAGCTTCTTAAGGCGGCTCTATTCATAGTTGGCTACGTTATTTGGCATGCATTCTACACAATTGCAAACGTGCCGTACGGCTCTATGCTTTCACTCGTTACAAAGGACGACGGTGAGCGCGCACAGCTCTCCACCTGGCGTTCAGTCGGCTCTATGATAGGAAATATGCTTCCTATGATGATTCTCCCTGCTCTTATTTGGAGAAAGGTTACCGCGGGCGAATTTGCAGGACTTGTAGCCGAAAACAAAATCATCATCCCCGAGGGCTACTCACCCGACCAATTCCCGATAGACGAGGACGGCTTCGTTCTCAACCCGACAACGGGCGAAACGGTTGAGCTTTTGCTCGGCAACAGAGTTTTCTGGGTTGCTCTTATTATGGGCGTTCTCGGCTTCCTTTCATTTATGCTTATGCTAAAGCTTATCACCGTGCGCGTTGACGAAAACACAGTTAAGGCAAACGAGGGCGGCGGTGTTAAATTCAACATCTTCAAGGCGTTTGGCAAGTTTATGAGAAACCGCCCCGCAGTTGGCGCAACGGTTGCCGCTATGGGTATGTTCCTCGGTATGCAATCGGCAACAACGGCAAACACAATTATGTTTGCAACGCACTTTGGTATGGCTTCCCTTTCAGGTGTTGTACAAATTATCGGCTTCCTTCCGATGTTTGCATTTATGCCATTCATCACTAAGATAGTAAAGAAATTCGGCAAAAAGGAATCAAGCGTTGTCGGCACTCTCGTTTCACTCGGCGGTGGCTTCATTATGCTTATTTTCCCACTTATTCCACACAAAATCGCATCCTTGGTGGTTTACCTCATCGGACTTGTTTTCTTTGGCTTCGGTCTTGGCATTTACACCTGCGTTTCATGGGCGCTTATGGGTGACGCCATCGACTACAACGAATGGAAATTCGGCACTCGCGAGGAGGGCATGGTATATTCACTCCACTCCTTCTTCCGTAAGCTTGCACAGGGCGTTGGCCCATCCTTCGTGCTTTTGGTTATGGGTTGGCTCGGCTATGATTCAAAGCTTGGCACAATTCTTCAAACGGAGCAAACGGCAAAGAATATGTGTTGGCTCGTTGCAGGTCTTTACCTCTTTAGCGCGATTTTGCAATTTGTCGGTCTTGCGTTTATCTACAACCTCGACAAAAAGACGCTTTCCAAGATGACAAGCGAGCTAAATGCACGAAAAGCAGACACATCCCCCGAGATTTCAGAGTAATTCGGGCGAAAACTAAGGAGAAAACAAATGAGAAATATTCTTTCACTTAACGAAAATTGGCTTTTCGTTAAGAACACAAGCGATATAAATTCAAGCGAAGGCACCACGGTAAATTTACCGCACACGTGGAATAGCGAGGACGGCTACGACGGCGGAAACGACTATTTCCGCGGCTCTTGCCTTTACAAAAAAGCATTAAACAAGAGCGAGCTTCCAAGTGCTGACCTTTACTATCTTGAATTCAGAGGTGCAAACTCAAGCGCAGACGTTTACGCAGGCGGCAAGCATCTTTATCACCACGACGGCGGCTACTCTACCTTCAGAGTGAATATTACGGAGGAGCTTGGTGATGCAACGGAAATTTCCGTAATAGTTGACAACTCACCAAACGAGCAGGTTTACCCACAAATGGCGGACTTCACCTTCTACGGCGGTCTTTACCGTGACGTGAACCTTATTTGTGTAAGCACCTCTCACTTTGACCTCGACTACTACGGTGCGCCCGGCATTAAAATCACACCCCTTGTAAACGGACAAAATGCAACGGTTACCGTTGAAGCGTTTGTAAAAAACCTTCAAGACGGACAAACTCTTGCCTACACTATATACGACAAGGATGAAAACGAGCTATTAAGAAACGAAACAAGTGACCCTGTGTCTGTTTTTGAGATAGAAAACGTGCATCTTTGGCACGGACGCCGCGACCCGTACCTTTACTGCTGTGAGGTTGAAATTATAGAAAACGGCGAAGTAATTGACAACGTTTGTCAGCGCTTTGGCTGTCGCAGCTTCAAAATCGACCCCGAAAACGGCTTTATATTAAACGGCGAGGAATATCCCCTTCGCGGTGTGTCCCGTCACCAAGACAGATGGGGCTTTGGTAATGCTCTTCTTCCCGAGCATCACAGAGAGGATATAGACCTCATTATGGAGGTTGGCGCAACGACAATTCGTTTAGCGCACTATCAGCACGACCAATATTTTTACGACCTTTGCGACGAAAAGGGACTTGTGATTTGGGCGGAAATTCCGTACATTTCAAGACATATGCCAGGCGGCAGAGAAAACACAATTTCTCAAATGAAGGAACTTATCTCGCAAAATTACAACCACCCCTGTATCGTTGTTTGGGGTCTTTCAAATGAAATTTCAATCGCGGGCTCAGACGGCGATCTTCTTGAAAACCACCGTATTCTTAACGACCTCGTGCACGAAATGGACAAAACACGCTTAACCACTATTGCGGCGGTTTCGATGTGCAAAATGGACGACCCTTACCTACTTATTCCCGACGTTGTTTCGTATAACCACTATTTCGGCTGGTACGGCGGCGAAACGTCAATGAACGGCCCTTGGTTTGACAAGTTCCACGCGATGCATCCAAATATTCCAATCGGCTGCTCCGAATACGGCTGCGAGGCGCTCAACTGGCACACAAGCGACCCAAAGCAGGGTGACTACACCGAGGAATATCAAGCTTACTACCACGAGGAGCTAATTAAGCAGCTCTTTACAAGAAAATATTTGTGGGCAACCCACGTTTGGAATATGTTCGACTTTGGCGCGGACGCGCGTGCGCAGGGCGGCGAAAACGGACAAAACCACAAGGGTCTTGTCACAATGGACAGAAAATACAAAAAGGATGCGTTCTACGCTTACAAGGCGTGGCTCTCCGATGAGCCGTTTGTGCATCTTTGCGGCAAAAGATACGTTGACCGCGTTGAGGACGTAACTAAGGTTACCGTATATTCCAACCTTGACGAGGTTGAGCTTTTCGTAAACGGCGAAAGCATCGGCAAAAAAACCGCACCCGACCACTTCTTCTACTTTGACGTACCAAACGTAGGAGAATCAACCATCGTTGCAAAAGCAGGCGAGCTTACCGACGAGGGCACAATTCGCAAGGTTGACGAAATGAACATGGACTACGTTCTTGTTGAAAAGGGCGCGGTGCTTAACTGGTTCGACGTCAACGCACCCGAGGGACGCTTCTCGCTTAACGATAAGCTTGGCGATATTATGAAGAGTGGGCGCGGCAAGCTTTGGTTCATACTTCTTGCACTTAAAATGAAGCGCAAAATGGACGCCAACAAGAAGAAAAAGAAGAAGGGCGAAAAGGGCGGCGGCTTCGACATCGACCTTAAATCGGGCAGCGGACTTATGGAAATGATGGGCAGCTTCACTGTGCTTCGCTTGGCAAGCATGCTCGGCATGGCAAACATCTCCTTCACCAAAGAAGAGCTTCTTAAGATGAACAGGAAGCTTAATAGAATTAGAAAGCCAAAGAAAAAATAAACCGAGGATGAAACATTAAGGCACAAATACAAATGCCACAACTGTCCGTTGTGGCATTTTGCTATTTACATACATATATTTATATGGTATAATTTAGTAAAAGGTGGTGTTTTTATGGAAAAATATGCATGGCGCGCAAAAATTGTTGACGGCGCTTTGGAGGAATACGTAAGAAGACACGATGCGCTTTGGGACGAGATGAAAGAGGTGCTTAGCGAGGCGGGGATTGTCAACTACACAATATGGAACGTTGGAAACGAGCTTTTTGGCTACTACGAATGCACAAAGGGCGTGGAGTTTGCCGCTAAGGTACAGGCAGAAAGCCCTGTGGTTGAGCGTTGGAATGAATATATGAAGGACATTTTGATTATGGAAATGGACCCTGAAACGGGCGCGCAGCCGAAATTAACTAAGGTTTTCAGCTTTAATTAAGCATAGGCATATTTCGCGTTCGGTATAAAGGACATATACTTAAAAGGGAGAGACATATATGAGTGATATTTGGAGCTACATTGTAAATTTTGTAAATCAGTATATTATAGAGCTTAGCTGGATTTCTATAATTTTAAGAATGATTTTGGCGGTTTTGGTTGGCGGCGTTATCGGAAACGAAAGAGGCAGAAGCGGAAGCCCTGCGGGACTTAGAACGCACATTCTCGTTTGCGTTGGCTCGGCAATGACCGCGCTTATCAGCGTTTTTATCGCCAAAAACGGCGGCTTTGAAGATATTGCAAGAATTCCTGCACAGGTTATTTCAGGCATCGGCTTCCTTGGCGCGGGAATGATTATTGTTAAGAAAAATAACGTAATCACAGGTCTTACCACGGCGGCAGGCATGTGGGCAACAGCAACGCTTGGTATTGCGCTTGGCTACGGCTTTTATCTTGGCGCACTTATCGGCACGGCGGCTTGCATTTTCACGGCGGCATTTTTGACACGCCTTGAGCGCCGCACAAAGAAATCAATTCATATTTACGCGGAAATTCGCGATGCAGAAAAGGCGGGCGCTATCACTGATGAAATTCGCACCTTGCTCGGCAAGGAAGCGCTCATCGAGGTTTCAAGCCCAAGAAGCGGAACAAACGGCAACGTAGGTCTTTACATTACGGTTAGTACACAAACCGCCGCACCGAACTGCCGTGAATATATCGAAAAAATCGACGGTATTTTCTTTGCAATTCTTCAGTAAAGGAGATAGTGATGGACAAGAACCAACCCAAGGTGAATTGGAAGGGCGGACTGCTCTACTTTCTTTTTACGCAAATAGAGGTGCTTGTCTCTGCTTTTTTTCTCACGTTTTTAATTTACCCGATAAGAATGGTTTTCGACGTGGGAATGACGCGCGATTTTTTAGAAGCCGGCTTGCTCATTATAATCGAGCTTGCAATTAGATTTTTCATCTTTTTCGCGCTTTTCAAAAATCAAAGACGTTTAACCTTCGGCTATTTTGCACAGGGATACGGAATTGCAGTTGGCATACGCTTTATCTTCTCGCTTGTAACGAGCTTTGCCGCATTTAGCGCAGGAATGGGAATTTTAACGTTTGGCTCAGCTGTGGCGACCTATTTTACCGATAAGGAAATAAAATCGCTCACCGACGTGCCAACAATAATTTATATTATTGTTTTTATTCTTTTCGAGGCGCTTTCCCTGCTAATGGCAATTTTGGCAAGCCGCTTGACTGAAGCAAGGCGAGAAAAAGAAAGAAACGAGCTAATAAAAGGAAGATAAAATGAAAGTAATTGATTTAACACACACCATAAGGGAAGATATGAATGTTTATCCCGGCACAGAGCAACCGAAATTGAACGTAGCAAACACACACGAGCTTGACGGCTTCAAGGAAACGTTAATTACGATGTTTTCACACACGGGCACACATATTGACCCACCGTTTCATATTTTCAAGAACGGCAAAACGCTTGACAGCTACGATGCGGATGCATTTGTCGGTCGCGCATTGGTAATTGATTGCCGCGATTTAAAGCTGGGTGAGAAAATTGAGCTTTCACTCATTCAAAAGCAAGAAAAAGCGGCAGGGAGTGTCGAGTTTTTGCTGTTTTGCACAGGATTTGATAAGAAGTGGGGCACGGATAATTATTATGACAATTACCCCGTTTTATCACGTGAAGCACTTGAATATATCATAGAGAAAAAATACAAGGGCATCGGCTTCGACGTGATAGGACTTGACCCTATCGGCTCACTTGACCTTCACCGCTTGCTATTTGAGCAAAGCGAAATGATAAACATCGAAAATCTTAAAAATCTTGATTTATGCATCGGTGGAGCGTTTACTTTTGTTTGCCTTCCGCTAAAAATTGCTAATTCGGACGGTGCAAGCGCACGCGCGATTGCCATTATGGAGGACTAAAAATGAACACGATAAAGATTGACAAAAAGCAGGTTAAGCTCATTGCGCACAGAGGACTTAGCGGCATTGAGGTTGAAAACACAAACGCGGCGTTTGTTGCGGCAGGCAACCGCTCATATTACGGTATAGAAACAGACATTCACAGAACAAGTGACGGAAATTTTGTCATCGGTCACGACGACAACTACAAAAGAATAGCCGGGGAGGAAATTTTCCTCGGTCAAAATACGCTTAGCGCGCTTCAAGAGGTAATTTTCTTCGACAAGGACGGAAAAAAGGACAGAGTGGATCTTCGCCCAAGCCACCTTGAAAATTACTTAAAAATCGTAAAAAAATACGAAAAGCACGCGATTTTGGAGCTAAAATCCGACTTTAGCGACGAGGAAATAAGCAAAATCGTCGAGATAGTAAAAAGCTACGACTATCTTGAAAATACAACCTTCATTTCCTTTATTTACGATAATCTTGCAAAAATAAAGAAGCTTTTGCCAAACCAAAGCGCACAGTACCTGTTTTGGAAGGTGACAGACGAGGAAATAAACCGCCTTGTACGCGACAAAATCGACGTTGACGTTTGGTGCCGCGAGCTGACCCGTGAGCAAATCGAAGCTTGCCACAAAGCAGGCCTTACTGTCAACTGTTGGACTGTTGACACCATTGAGGAAGCCGACAAGCTTATCGAGTGGGGAATTGACTATATTACCACGAATATTTTGGAATAATCAAAAAGCCACCGTGCTTATCAGTAACGTTGAGCGAGTGTAGGATGAAAGCTACACCTTATTTCTCTGCTTAAAAAACGCCTTTTCCCCATTTGGTTGGAGGGAAAAGGCGTTTTTTATTTCTTTTGATGTGTTGCTTTTTATTCCGTCGGGGCTTTGCCGAAATGCTTTTTATAAAGGCGGTAAAAGGATGAGTAGTCATTGAAGCCGCATTCGTGGCACGCTTCGATAACGCCCAAGCCGTTTCTTAGCTTTTTGTTGAAAAGTATCAAGCGTTTTGCGGTTATGTAGCTATGTGGGGATTTTCCCGTTGATTTTTTGAAAACGCGCGAAACCTGCGAGGGGCTGATGTGCATTTTGCGCGCGATTTTTTCGATAGTTAAATCGCTTGTCAAATTTTCATTGACGTAGGAAATTATTTCAGCATCCGCGCCCTTTGTAGGGAGCTTTTTTTCCTTTATATTAAATGCGGAGTTAATACTTGATAGGAGCGAGGAAAGATTTGAAATTATAGCGTCGTTTTTATTAAAGGTACCACATTCGTTTATCATTTTTTCGATTTGTGCAAGCGCGCTGATAGAGCCAAGCTCACTTGATAAATACATATTCTCCTCGCCAAGTCCTCTTTTTTTGAAGGGGGATAAAAGCTCCATTGAAAACGGAGTGCCCGAAAAAAGACTGCCCGAAAAATTGATTACGTATCTTTCATATTCCGTGCTTTTATTTACTATAAGCTTGTGCGTTTCACTCGGTCGCATAAGCATAATTGCGCCCGACTTTAATTTATAGAGCGTGCCCTCAACGATATAGTCAACGTTGCCGCGCACCAAGCAAAAAATCTCGTAGCTATCGTGAATGTGCGATGGGAAATCACTGTCCCGAGGTGCTTCATCGATAGAATGAGAAAGGGAAAAGCCCTCTATTTCGATAGCGTTTAATACTGCCATTTTGCCCTCTCCTTATCATTTCTTATAAATACTCTATCACAATATGACAAGAAATACAATATAATTTGATAAAAAATACAATTGTATTGTAATTTCTTTTATTATATAATATAGAAAATGGGTGCGTTTTGCTTTTTTTGGTAGGTGTGCGCCCTTTTGGAGGAAACAAAATGGATTTTTCTAAAATGCCCGACTTTTTTGCTGGCTCCCTTTCATCAAGGGAGGCGTGGGAGCAAAAAAGAACGGAATTAAAATCACTTATATTAAACGAGGAGTACGGCACGTTCCCCTCTCTTCCCTCTCCCTCTATTACGGTTGAGCGACAAGGCGTCAACTTTGCAGGCAAGGCGGATTGGGACCGCGTGAGCTTTGAATTTTCTCAAGGCGAAAGGACACACACGGTTGAAGCCGAGCTGATTTTGCTAAAAAACGAGCCGCTAAACAAGCCGCTCTTTATTTACATTGACTTTTCTAAGGAAACGCCTTCAAAATATTTACCCGTTGAGGAAATTTTAGATAGCGGCTGTAACATTTTCAAGGTTTTCTATCAGGACGTAACAAGTGACGACGGGGATTTTGAAAACGGTCTTTGCGCGCTTGCCTCGGGCGGTGGCGAGATATACGGAAAAATTGCCGTATGGTCATATTTTTTAAGAATTATGGCAGACTATCTTTGTTCAATCGGCTACACGGGCACGCTTGCGGTTGCAGGACATTCTCGCCTTGGAAAAACCGCACTGCTTACCGCAGCTTACGACGAAAGATTTATGCTTGCTTGCGTAAACAACAGCGGCTGCGCGGGTGCGTCATTCTCGCGCTTTAAGGAAAATGGCGAGGAAACAATAAAGGACATTGTGGGCACGTTCCCATTCTGGTTCAAGAAAAAATTCCACTCGTACGTAGATAACGAGGATGCCTTACCCTTTGACCAACATATGCTTCTTGCCTTGGTTGCGCCAAGGTGCGCACTTATCGGCTGTGCCGAGCTTGACTATTGGGCGGACAACGATGGCGCTTATCACTCTTGCCTGCTTGCAAGCGGCGCGTGGGGGGCTTACGGCAAGACGGGAATTTTCCCTGCGCCTCATTCATATAGCGAGCTGACAAAGGACAATCTATATCCAACGTTAATGGGGAAAGAGCTTGGCTACTTTATAAGAAGCGGCACACATTTCTTGTCCCGTTACGATTGGCAAAAATACATAGAAAAAATAAAGGAGCTTTAATATGGGACTTCAAAATAAACTTGCAGTAATCACGGGCGCAGGCGGCGTACTCTGCTCTGCGTTTGCAAAATGCTTATCACGCGAGGGCGTGCGCGTTATGCTTCTCGATTTAAACTACGAGGCGGCAAAAGCGGTTCGCGATGAAATAATCAAGGACGGCGGAGTTGCCGAGGCATTTAAGTGCAACGTGCTTGAGCGCGAGTCAATCGAGGCGGCGCACAATGATATTCTAAGCAAATACGGAAAATGCGATATACTCTTAAACGGCGCTGGCGGAAATAATCCACGTGCAACGCTTGCAAAGGAATATTACGAAAAGGGTGACGAGAAGCTTGACGATATAAAGACGTTTTTCAACCTTCAGCCCAAGGATTTCGGCTTCGTTTTCGACCTTAATTTAATGGGTACGCTTCTTCCAACTCAGGTTTTTGCCGCTGATATGCTTGAATGTGGCGGCACGGTTGTAAACGTATCGTCAATGAACGCGTTCAGACCGCTTACAAAAATCCCTGCTTACTCCGCGGCAAAGAGTGCAGTTTCCAACTTCACAGAATGGCTTGCCGTTTATTTTGCAGGTGCAGGCATTCGCGTAAACGCGATAGCTCCCGGCTTCTTTGTAACCAAGCAAAACGAAGCACTTCTTTTCAAGGACGGAGTGCCAACACCAAGAACGGAAAAGATTTTACGCGCAACGCCTATGGGACGCTTTGGCGAAGCCGAGGAGCTTTTCGGCGCACTTCTTTTCCTTGCAGACAATGAAAAATCAAGCTTTGTAACAGGCACAGTTATCCCCGTTGACGGCGGATTCAGTGCTTACTCGGGGGTATAATATGAGACTTTGTGGTTTTGCAGATGAAGCGGATAGCTTCCTTAAAGGACAGATTGCCGCACTTAACCGTAACCAAATGAAGCTTCTTGAAATAAGAGGCGTTGACGAGGAAAATATATCGGTTGTTAAAACGTCCAAGCTCGAAGAAATAAAAAAAGAGCTTGACGCGGCGGGAATTGGCGTATGGTCAATCGGCTCACCTATCGGAAAAGCTGACCCCTGTGTTGATTTTGAGGGTCACGTTGAAAAATTCAAGCACGTATGCGAGGCGGCAGAAATTCTCGGTGCTAAAAGAATCAGAATGTTCAGCTTCTTTACAAAGGATGAAAAGCTTGCACTTTCTTCAATTGAAAAGCTGCTTAAAATCACGCCGTCGGGCATTTTGCTTTGCCACGAAAACGAAAAGGGCATTTTCGGCGACGACTACCAAAGCTGCTTGAAAATTCACAAAGCATTCCCTGAAATCAAAGCGGTTTTCGACCCTGCGAACTTCGTACAATGCGGCGTTGACACAAAAGCGGCGTGGGAAGCTCTTTTTCCCTACGTTGACTATATGCACATCAAGGACGCGGCGAAAAACGGACAGGTTGTGCCGGCAGGACAAGGCATTGGCAACTTAAAATATCTTGTGGAAAATTATGCAAAAATGGGCGGTGAGGTTTTAACGCTTGAGCCGCACCTTATGGAATTTTACGGTCTTTGCGACCTTGAAAACGGTGAAAGCATGGCAAAAACGCCCATCTTTACCGACACAAACGTTGCATTTGATGCAGGTGCAAACGCGCTCAAAGCGTTGCTTGACGAGTTAAATTTAAAATATTAGAGGTAAATTATGAAGCTTGGAGCACAATTTTATACTTTAAGAGATAAATGCAAGGACATAAAGTCCTTTGCTGATACACTTGCGCGCGTGGCTGAAATCGGCTTTACCGAGGTTCAAATTTCGGGCGTTTGCGCATATGAGCCCGAGTGGCTAAACGAAGAGTTAAAGAAAAACGGGCTCAGCTGTGTCCTTACACACTGGGGACCCGAGGACGTAAGAGATAACACGCTTGAGGTTATTAAAAAGCACGAGGTTTTCGGATGTAAAAACATCGGCATCGGATGTATGCCGGGTTGGGTAAGCTGGGATAACTACGTTGCTTTTGCACGTGATTTTAAGGAGCCCGCAAAAATTATTGCACAAAACGGCGCAAAGCTCTTTTATCACAACCACGCGTTTGAATTTGCGCGCACACCCGATGGCGAGCGCTACTTTGACAAAATCTTAAACGTGTTCACCCCTGAGGAGCTCAGCATTACGCTTGACACTTATTGGGCGGCGCTTGCAGGCGTTGACCTTTGCGACTTAATTCCAAGTCTTAAGGGCCGTCTTGAATGCGTGCACCTAAAGGACCTTGCGGTTGATGCCGAGAAAAATGCGCCTCGCATGGCAGTAGTTGGCGAGGGAAACATAAACTTTGAAAAGCTTCTTCCTCTTTTTGATGCAGCAGGCACGAAGCATTTGCTTATTGAGCAGGATGACACACAGGGCGAATGTCCGTTTGAATGCTTAAAGAGAAGCTACAAAAACTTGAAAGCGATGGGATTATAATATGGAAAAAATTAAGCTTGGTATAATTGGATGCGGTAATATCGGAAAGGTACATACCGACAATATAATTGGTGGCAAATGCCCCGAGGTGGAGCTTACTGCCGTATGCGACCTTAAAAAGGAGCGCCTCGATGAAATTTTAGAAAAAGCGCCTGACGTGTCTGTATTTTACGATGCAGAGGAAATGATGGACTCAGGAAAGATTAACGCGGTTTTGGTTGCCGTGCCTCACTACGACCACCCAAAATTTGCAATTATGGCAATGAAAAAGGGACTTCACACCCTTATTGAAAAGCCCGCGGGCGTTTACACAAAGCAGGTTACCGAGATGAACGAGGTTGCAAAGGATGCAAACGTGGTGTTCGGTATTATGATGAACCAACGTACAAACTGCATCTATCGCAAAATGCGCGAGATTGTAAAGAGCGGTGACCTTGGCGAAATTAAGCGCACAAGCTTAATTATCACCGACTGGTATAGACCTCAGGTTTATTATGATTCAGGCGACTGGCGTGCTACCTGGTCAGGCGAGGGCGGTGGCGTGCTTCTCAATCAATGCCCACACAACCTTGACCTTTGGCAATGGATTTGCGGTATGCCAACGAAAATTCACGCGAAATTACACTACGGCAAGTGGCACGACGTTGAAATTGAGGACGACGTTAGCGCATACTGCGAGTATGCAAACGGCGCAACGGGCACCTTTGTTACCACAACGGGCGACACCCCCGGCACAAACCGCTTTGAAATCACACTTGAAAAGGGCAAGCTTGTTGCCGAGGACGGAAAGCTTAAAATGTGGGTAAACGAAATGACCGAAAAGGAATTTTCACGTACCAACGAAAACCCATTTGCAAGACCTAACTTTGAATTTAGCGAGGTTGAAACAGACGGCGAAAATCCACAGCACTCAGGCGTGCTTAACCAATTCGCAGATGCAATTTTACACGGTGGCGAGCTTGTTGCACGTGGCGAGGAGGGCATAAACGGCCTTACCATTTCAAACGCGATGCACCTCTCCTCCTGGCTTGACAAGGAAATTGACCTCACAACCTTCGACAGTGAGCTTTTCTATGAGGAATTAAAGAAGCGTATTGCAACCTCACGCCGTAAAAGCACGGTTAAAGAGGTTGGCACGGTTGATATGAACGCTTCGTTCGTAAAAGACCACTATCATATGAAATAATTTTGAATAAGCATTTAGGACGTGTCTAATTTAGACACGTCCTTGCATTTTTTTGCTTTCAATGCGAAATGGCAGCCATTGTTAACACGGTATTCATTGACAAATAGGTCTTTATTTGATATAATAGTAAAAACGGTGCGTTGGTTTCGCGCCTTAATATCGATTAGACGAAAGGATTTACATATGAAAAAGAAAATTTTATCGCTTTTGCTTTGTCTTACTCTTTGTATTCCGCTTGCACTTGCCTCGTGCACAGTGCCTGATTTGTGGCCACAAGAAGAGGAAAAGGAAAAGACGTTTTTTGACGAAATTTCGTGTCTTTGGGAAAACAAGGACAGCTATGACTCCGCAAGCTCCTTTGTTACTGTGGGCACGGTTGCAAGCTCCAATGAAAAATTCGTTTATACGGTAGGACTTGACTATTCAGACGAAAGCATTGGATTGATTGTTGACAAAACACATTATCGCGTTTACAACGTTGCAAGCGGCGCGCTTATTTTTGAGGATTCACTGCTTTTCGATATAAAATCACTTTCCTACACCTCAGAGAGCAAATCAATTGACGTAACGCTTCTTGACAAAATGATTTGTGTTAAGAAAACCTCCACCGAAACAGGCGAGGAAACCGCTTATTTCTTTGACGAAAACGGAAAAGAGCTTCTTAAGACATCCGACACTGCTCTTACAAAAATTGACGAAAACAGAATAATACTCAACCACAAGCTATACGTTTTAGAAAACGGTGAGCTTAAAATGAAGAAGGATTTGAACGACATTTCCCCTGCGTTTTACACCATTATCACCCAGCTTGCATGCTTTGGTGACAGATACGTATATTTAGACAAGGGCACAAGCACTATTTACGTTTTTGACGAAAACTACAGCTTCCTTTATAAAAAAGCATTAAAACAGACACAGGGTGCCACATTTGCAGATGAACAGTACAAATATTTCACCCTTGCAAACGGTAACGTTCTTTTCCAAACAACCTACTCAGTTGGCAACTATTCCGTCGAGCTTGAGCCGTACACCTACGACTACATCTCGGGTGGCAAATGCTTCAAGCTTGATTCATATCTTTTAGATATAAGAACAGGCAATTACAAGGAAATTGAGCTTTCTTATATTTTGTCAACAGTTTTACCCGTTGAGGGCTCAAGCACTAATATTTCTTTGCCATACGGCGCACAAAACATTGGCATCGGACAAAGAATTGACGCAAAGAAGCTTGTTAACACAGACGGCGCGCACTTTGCTTCCTTCCTCCTTTATAATAACGGTGGTGTGAGCGGATTGCCAAGCGTTGACGGCTCTGCTAATTTAACGGTTATCAGTGAGAACAGATTTATCGTAGAAAACGACTTTTTCGTTAAGGTTTATAACGAAAATGCGACGCTCATCGGTACACTCGACTCATACGAATATTGCAATGAGAAATTTATCGTAACGGGCAAGGAAATTTTGAGCCACAACCTTGAGGTTGTTTACTCACTTTCCGACAATAATGCCGCGGTTCTCGACGTAACCTCTGACTCCATTTTCGTTGTCGCATACGACAAGGAAGCCGGCATCTCAACTACGTACCTTATCACAGGCAGCGGTGAGCCAAAGGCAATAAGCAATGACGTTTCACTCTTTGTTTATGACAGCTTCTTTGTTGCCGAGGAAGAAAAAGACGGCGCTAGCAAGCTTGTAATATACAAGACAAACGGCGACGTGATTGGCGAATTTGCAATTGACGAGCACTCAGGCGTTGAATTTTGCCGCGAATACGATGGCTACGCAGTTATCGAAACCAAAAACATCGAAGGAAAAACGATGTATATAACCGTTTTCAAGACGGAAAAGGCGTAATAAAAACACTTGAATAAAATAAAAGAGCTTACCGCGGTAAGCTCTTTTTGTTTAATTAAAAATTAAAAAATCCTGAAATTGAGTTTGTCACGAATGATATATCGTAGCCAAGCTCGGTAAGCACAAGGTACGCACCTTGCAGAACCACTGCAAGCGCACCGAAAATCACACAAAGTGTGAAAACTACGGTTAAAACGTAATTCTTCACCTTCATAAAGATAAATGAAAGGATTGTGAATATGCCGTAAACCTGAGATGCTTTAGGTTTCTTGGCTGACTGACAAACGGTGATAAGCACGCCAAAATACGGTGGGCAAAGGAGCGTGAGCATAAGTAAGAAAAAGTTTACTCTATCCTTGGATTTTGGGGCTTTTTCCGCCTTTTGCTCCTTTGGTGCTTTTTCTGCCTTTTGCTCCTTTGGTGCTTTTTCTTGTTTTGGTTGAGGGAGTGTCTGTTTTTTTGCGTTTTTCGCTTCCTTCTTTTCAAGCTTTTCCGCTTTTTTCTCCTCTTTTTTTGCATCCTTTTTCTTGACCGCAGGAACTACGGTAATCACGTTTGGCGCACCCTCCTCATCTTGAGTGGCGCCGCAAAAGGTGCAAAACTTTGCGCCGTTTTCTATTTCCTTGTTACATTTAATGCAATTCATAAAGCTACCTCCTTACGCCATAATCGCGGAGAGGTCAATCACACCCGCATAGTAAAGAGCGACTACTACCGCCAAGGCAATAACTACCGTTAAGCAAACAAGTGCGACAATAAGTCTTGGAATAAACCATTTTAAGAACCACGGCAAAATTGCGCAAAGACCGTAAGCCCTTGCAGTGCGCGGTTGAATATCAATTTTTGAAGCCCACAAAACAAAGCCGAAAATCACGCCCTGCGGCACAAAAAGCGCAAGCAAAACGGTTAAAAACGCGATTGCACAATTTACGTGCTCGGGAATTTCAACGTTTTTGATTTTATTTTCCGTTTGGCAACCGCAGCTTGTGCAAATCACCGCTTCGTTATCAAGCTCCTTTTTACATTTTTGACAAATCATATTTTTCTCTCCTCATATCCCTTCAAAAGGGCTTATAAAATTATTTTAGCACACCAAGGTATAATTGTCAAGGGTGGCTTTTTGTCAAAAAAGCGGTGCCGAGGTGGCACCGCAATGCTTATTAACCGATAAATCTGTTTGTCAAAATAATTCCAGCTATAGTTACAACCGTCAGAATCACCGCGCTTACAACAATGGAAACGATAGAAAGAATTCTGCCAATTTTCACCCTTGGATTATATACCAAGGTTGTTTTATTATATAAGGAATACATAACGAGTGAAGCTATTGCAAAGGTATAATTCATGCTGGCAAGCGCGATAATTCCGGAAATAAAGCAAAGAAGGGAAAAAACCCTAACAGACGGGCAAAATTTCACGTCCTTTTTTAATTCCGCGGTTCTGGTAAGCGCACCGCCACAGCTTGGGCAATGGTTGAACCCTTCCTTTTCAAGCTTGTTTTTACAATATGGACACTTCATATACCTTCTCCTTAAAGCTGCTTTCATTTGACATTATTTTACCACACGCGTGCGCGCTTGTCAACATAAAACTCCACTTTTAGAAAAAGAGGGCAACGGCAAAGCCGCCAAGCCCTCTTTCTGTAATTTTTAGTTTAGCCCTGGAAAAGTAATGCAAATAAAAAAGCGTAGACAATAACGTAATAAAGTATTAGAGCTACGATAGCGAGCGCCCAGATGATAATTCCGATAACGCCGCATACAGAACCAACCTTAACCATTGTGTGTGATTCGCCTGCTTTTTTCTTGTATAATGTTCCGGTAATCAAAGCGGCAATACCGCCGACAATTCCTAATCCCCAAATGATGGAGGCAATACCCGTTGCCATACAAATGATAGCAAGCACGAGTGGCTTTTTCTTTACCGGTGTCTTTATCTCTACGTAATCCGGTTCAACTTTTTCCTGCTCTTCCACCCTTGGCTCCTCGGGAGTGCAATTTGGGCAAGCTCCGTTTATAAGCTCAGTGCCACATTGTGAACAAAACATATTTTTCTCTCCTTTCATACGTCAAACGACATATTTCTACTTTTATTTTATCACGGTACAGACATTTTGTCAATATACTTGCAATTTGTTACAGCTTATAATTCTACCTCAAGCAGCTTGTCAAGCTCCGCGCTCTTTTCGCTTGAGTATAGGGGGAGGCGTATATCTTGCCTTCCCCAGTTAGGGGAAGGGGGACCGCAGTTGGGTGCTTGAAAACAAGCGGTGCGCGAAAACGCCTGCGGTGGATGAGGTGTATAATGCATATCAAAGCTCAATTTCGAGTAATTTGTCAAGCTCTGCGCTCTTCTGAGTCGGAGAAAGGGGGAGGCGTAGCTCGTTTTCCATAAAACCGAGGCGCGAAAGGAGATATTTTAGCGGCACGGGGTTGGTTTCACAAAAAAGTGATGATATAATTGGAGATAGCTCACGTTGGATTTTTAGCGAAATATCGACACGTCCCGCCACGAAATGAGTGCAAAGCTCGCGCATTTTTCTTGGCACAAGGTTTGAAGCAACCGAAACTACGCCATAGCCGCCAAGGGACAAATTCAGGTAGGTCATATCGTCGTTGCCTGTGTAAATTGCGTATCTTTCGCCGTATAATCGGTGCAGCTCCTGCAAATAGCTCGCGTTTCCGCTTGCCTCCTTAACCGCGACTATATTTTCCTCATCAATGAGCTTTCCGTAAACGGAAAGTGGGATTTGCGCGCCCGTTCTTGACGGCACGTTATATAAAATCAGCGGAAGCGGTGTGCTTTTTGCCACCTCCCTAAAGTGATTTACAAGCCCGTTTTCGTTTGGCTTATTGTAGTATGGCGAGACGCACAAAAGTGCATTTGCCCCCGAGGAGTGTGCGTTTTTGGCATATCTTACCGTGCTTTCGGTGCAGTTTGTGCCGACACCGACAACAAGGGGAATTCTTCCCTTTACTACCTCGCTTGAAAATTTTACTATTTCCTCGCGCTCACTCTCGCTAACCGTGGGTGCTTCCCCCGTTGTGCCGAGAACCACTATCGCGTCTGCGCCGTTTTCTATTTGATATTCTATTACGTGCCCAAGCGCTAAGCAGTCAACCTCGCCGCCCTTAAAGGGAGTGGGGAGCGCGGTGATAACGCCAAAGGGCAAAATATTCTTTTGCATACAAATTCCTCCAAAATGTGAAAAAGTGTTGAAAATATTTTCTAAATGCTATATACTATATATGATATGCGCGTATATTGTATGCGCGCGCAATTTTTCACGCGGAAGGGGCGAACAATATGATTAAAAATACCTTACCCGAAACCACGCTCAAGACGAGTGATTTCTACTACGATTTACCAAGTGAGCTTATCGCACAGACCCCTGCCACACCAAGGGACTCCTCGCGCCTTTTGGCACTTCGCGGGGACGGCACTATTGAAGATAAGCATTTTTACGATATAATTGACTATCTTAACGAGGGTGACACGCTCGTTATCAACGACTCGCGCGTTATCCCTGCAAGAATTTTTGGCGAAAAGGTGCGCCAAGGTGAGTTTGAGGCAGCGCCATCGAAAATTGAAACCTTGCTTTTGAAGCATCGCGGAAACGACGAGTGGGAGGTGCTTTTGCGCCCTGCCAAGAAAATCAAAATTGGCGGTAAAATCAAGTACGATTGCTCCCTTGAGGGCACAGTTGTTGACGTTATCGAGGACGGCAACAGAATTGTAAAATTCGATTACGATAAAGAAAAATACACGAATATTTTCGAGGTTTTGGAGTTGGTTGGCTCCATGCCCCTTCCCCCATACATCACTGAAAAGCTTGAGGACAAAAACCGCTACCAAACTGTGTACGCGCGCGAAAACGGAAGCGCGGCGGCACCGACGGCAGGCCTTCATTTCACCCCCGAGCTTCTTGAAAAAATAAAGGCGAAGGGTGTAGCTATCGTGCCCGTTATGCTCCACGTTGGGCTTGGCACGTTCCGCCCTGTTAAGGAAGAAAACATCACCGACCATATAATGCACGCGGAGTTTATCACGGTTAGCCCCGAGAGCGCGCGCATAATAAACGAGCGCAGAAAAAAGGGCGGACGCACCGTTGCCGTTGGCACAACCTCGTGCCGCACACTTGAAAGCGCCTCAAACGACGACGGCGAGGTTTTAGCCACCGCCGATTCAACTGAAATTTTTATTTACCCCGGATATAAGTTCAAGGCAGTTGATGCCTTGATTACAAACTTCCACTTGCCCGAAAGCACGCTTATTATGCTTATTTCAGCATTCCGCGGCAGGGAAAGAATAATGGAGGCGTATCGTCACGCGGTTGCGGAAAAATACAGATTTTTCTCGTTTGGCGATGCAATGCTTTTAGAATAGTTTAAAGGAGACGTGCCAAATGGACTTGATTGCAATTGTTGGGCCGACGGCGGTTGGCAAAACCGCGCTCGCACTTGCTTTGGCGAAAAGATATAACGGCGAGATTATCTCGTGCGATTCCATGCAAATTTACAAGCATATGGACATTGGCACAGCTAAGCCGACAAAAAATGAGCAAGCAATTTGCCCTCACCACCTAATTGATATAAAGGAGCCAAACGAGGACTTTTCCTGTGCGGAATACGCCACCTTGGCACGTGAGGCAATTGAAGATATAAGGAGCCGCGGCAAGCTGCCTATTTTCTGTGGCGGCACGGGTCTTTATCTTGACAGCGTTTTGAAAATTTCGTCATTTAGCGAAACACAGGTTGACGAAAGCTACCGCGCCGAGCTTGAAAAATTTGCAAGTGAAAACGGTGCTGACGCGCTCCACGCGCTTCTCTCATCGGTTGACCCTGAAAGCGCCGAGGCAATTCACAAAAACAACCAAAAAAGAGTAATTCGCGCACTTGAAATATATAAGTGCACGGGTAAGAAAAAGAGCGAGCTTGACCGTCTTTCGCGTGAGCAGGAGCCGCCGTACGATGCCACGGTCTTTTTCCTAACCGCACGCGAGCGCGAGCTTCTCTATTCGCGAATTGAACAGCGCGTTGATATTATGCTTGACGAGGGGCTGGAAGCCGAGGCGAAATACCTTTGGGAAAACGAGCTTTTGAAGCCCGAATATAATTCCTACGCGGCAATCGGCTACAAGGAGCTTATCCCTTATTTCAAGGGCGAAAAAACGCTTGAGGGGTGCATCTTAGACCTAAAGCTTGCCACGCGCCACTATGCAAAAAGACAGCTCACTTGGTTCTCGCGCGAGGAAAGCTATCATAAAATTTACATCGACGCAGAAAACGCATACGATTCCGCTTGCGCCATAATCGACGGGCAAAAAAGCCCAAAGCAAAAAGCGATTGACGCGGGCTTTGACGAGGTTACAGATACCATTCGCCGCCTTGATCCAAATGGCAAGGTTTCGCTCCTTGCCGCAACAAAAATGCAGGATGCCAAGGACATAAACTACCTCATTTCCAAGGGAGTTAAGATTATTGGCGAAAACCGAGTAAACGAGCTGATTGAAAAATACGACTCGTACGATAAAAGTGCGGAGCTTCACTTTATCGGCACACTCCAAAAGAATAAGGTTAAATATATAATAGATAAGGTTTCCTTAATTCACTCGCTCGATTCATATTCACTTGCCGAGGAAATCAGCAAGCGCGCAACCAAAATCGGCAAGGTAATGGACGTTTTGGTTGAGGTAAACAGCGGACGTGAGGAAAACAAGGGCGGCATTTTACCCGAGGACCTTTATAGCTTCCTTGCCTCACTCACCTCACTCTCAGGCGTGCGCGTGCGCGGACTTATGACAATGGCGCCAAGGTGCGAGAAAAAAGAGGACTACTTAAAATATTTTTCACTGACGAAGGAACTTTTCGATGCGCATTTCGGTGGCGACGAAAACGCGATTTTGTCAATGGGAATGAGCGAAAGCTACGAGGAAGCAATTTTATCTGGAGCGACTCTTGTTCGAGTTGGCTCAAAAATATTTGGAAGGAGAAATTAAAATGGGACTTTTTGATATTTTTAAGAAAAAGAGGGTTGACACATTTGACGACGAGGATGACGAGCTTCAAGCCGAAAACGGTGGCAAGGAGCAAACGCCCGAGGTTGCAATTGAGGGACAGGTTGAACTTAAAATTTGCAAGCCGAGAACCTTTGAGCAAGCACTTAGCGCAGTTGATTACCTCGTTTCGGGCAGAACCGTGCTATTAAACCTTGAGGACATAGACCGTTCTCTCTACCGCAGAATTATCGACTTTATAAGCGGTGCGTCCTATGCGCTTGGCTTAACTATAAAAAAGGCAACGAACGATTCATACTTCATCGCACCTCGCGAGGTTGACGTTAGCGGCGAAATCTTCGACACGCCCGATGCCGACGAGGAATTTTTCACGATTTAATTTGCCTGCAAGAATAGCAAGGGCTTTAGAGGACGAGAAAAAAGTGCGAGCGAGCCGGCGTCGTCGTACTAATGTACGACAGAGGGCTTGGTCGCGATTAGAAAAGCAGAAAGGAGATTTTCTTTTTGAAAATCTCTACCTTAAAAGGTTCGGTGGCGTCTTGACCTGCGAACATAAAATTAAAATTGCTTTTCGTTTTAAGAGGTTCCCCGAACCGAATAGGGGTCCTCAAAGCGAAGAATGAGCTTTGGGGTTCTCGTAGTTGAGGTTTTGGGGTTCACGTTTTTCGTGCTGTAAAGAACTTGAAAGGAGAAAAATGGAATTTTTACAAATTATATGGTACTATTTAGGGCGAATGATTTTTTGGGCGCTTTCCCTTTTTCAAACGGTGCTTATCGTGCGCGCAATTCTTTCGTGGATCCCGCCCGTGCGCCGCTCGCGCTTCTTTTGGTTTCTTAACAAGATTACCGAGCCGTTTTTGCGCCCAATCCGAAACGTGCTATTCAAAATCAGTTGGATGCGCACAGTTCCCATTGATTTTTCATCTTTGATTTTATTTATAATCATTGACGTTGCAATGATGATGCTCAGCATCGTATTATAGGAGAAAAATGCTTACTACTTTTATTTTAATCTTTATAATTGCGGGCGTAATTACGCTTGACCAAATTTCAAAGCTTTTGGTCGTTTGCTTTATGGATCTTAATCAAGGAGTTGAGATTTTGCCCGGACTTTTCCGCCTGCGCTACATCACCAACCCCGGTATGTCGTTTGGGCTTTTTGGCGAGGGTGACCAAAGATGGATTTTTATGGTTATTTCACCTATTGCGTTAATTGCCATTGCGGTTTATCTTTTCAAGTTTTCAAAGGACAAGCTTCCTATGAAAATAGGACTTGCGTTTATCTTTGGCGGCGGTCTTTCCAATATGATTGACCGTACCTTCTACGGTGATGCTATTTTCCACGGCGAGGTTATCGATATGTTTGACTTCTACGGAATTTGGCACGCAATTTTCAACGTGGCTGACTCTTTTGTTTGCATAGGAGCTGCGCTTGTGGTTCTGACCTTGATAGTTGAAATTTTCCTTGAAAAGAACGACGAAAAGAAAAAGGCCACAGCCAAGGCAGAGGAGCTAAACGCGAAGATGGCAGGCGGTGTTCAGCCAAGCGAGACAAAGCACATTGTTCTAGATGAAAACGATGATAAAAAAGACGAAAAACAGACACTCCCCGAGGATTTTTCCGAAAGCAGAGAGGAAAAAGCGGAATGATTGCAGCTGAAAACGACGTAAAAAAACGGCTTGACCTTTTTGTTTCTGAGGTGTCGGGTGCAACGCGCTCGGGCGCACAGGTTTTAATAGACGACGGCTGTGTTTTGGTAAACGGCAAGGCAGAAAGCAAAAACTACCGCTTACGTCTTGGCGACACCGTCGAGATAAATATGCCCGAGCCAAAGGAGCTTGAGGTTGAACCCGAGGATATCCCTTTAAACATCGTTTACGAGGATGACTCAATAATTGTAATTAACAAGCCATCGGGCATGGTTGTGCATCCCGCAAACGGAAACGAAAGCGGCACGCTTGTAAACGCGCTTCTCTTTCACTGCAAGGATTCTCTTTCGGGCATAAACGGCGTTATTCGCCCGGGAATTGTCCACAGAATCGACAAGGACACAAGCGGACTTTTGGTTGTGGCAAAAACGGATGAGGCACACGTTTTCCTCTCCTCACTTCTAAAGGACCACGGAATTAAAAGAGTTTATCACGCGATTTTGGCAGGACACTTAAAGGAAACGCGCGGCACAGTAAACGCACCAATTGCGCGCCATCCCGTTGACAGAAAGAAAATGGCGGTGGTCAAGGGCGGCAAGGAAGCGGTGACACATTACACCGTGATGTGCGAATACCCCTCGTTTACGTATGCAAAAATGGAGCTTGAAACGGGCAGGACACACCAAATAAGAGTCCATATGAGCCATATAGGTCACCCAATTATAGGCGACACGGTCTATGGCGGCGGCAAAACTCCGTTTGAAAAAGCAAACGCTTCCCTTTTAGACGGACAAATCTTGCACGCGAAGGAGCTTTCCTTCCCTCACCCAAAAACGGGGGAAATTATGAAATTTGAATGTGAGTTACCCGATAATTTCAAGGAGCTTCTGACCAGATTAGAAAATTTATAAAACAGAAAAACGCGGCTCGCACGAGTCGCGTTTTCTTTGTTAATATCTTGAATTATAGACACAGGTAGGCACTTTTTATATTTTGGAGAAAAGGTCCAGTCCCGATTTTTTCAAAAACCACGTGATAAGGCGCGGTGCTTTGCTTGGGAAAATACGGTGAACAAGGTCAAGCGCGCACGCGTCCTTGCCAACCACTATTCTTCTCTTGCGCCTTCTTACACGGTTAACTATTTTGCGCGCAACTACATCCGCGTCCGCGCTGAACGAGCGCACTATACGTGCTTCCTTGCCCGAAATTTGTTGATTTTTCAATATATTAGTTCTTACAAAGCCGGGCATCACGCTTGAAAAGCGCACGTCCTGTCTTTCACAGCTGAGCGATAGTGTAAACGCGTTTAAGGCGCTCTTTGTCGCGGTGTACGTGCTAACGCCGCCAAATGGGCAAAGCGCAGCCGCACTTGAAACGTTTACAACTGCCCCACCCTCGGTAAGAATCGGCTCAAGCGCGCGATATGAATACGCGCAGGATAGAAAATTAAGCTTTACTATTCCTTCAAGCTCGTCTATTTCTGTCTTATCAAAGGATTTAAATTCAGGGAGCGCGCCTGCACAGTTAATAAGCGCATCAACCTTAATTCTGTTATTTACAAGATAGGAAAAAAGCTCGCCCCAGCCGTCTTTTGACGCCACGTCCAAGGGGTACGGTATAAAGCGGTCGCCAAGCTCCGCCCTTGCCGCTTGAAGCTTTTCCCATCCGCGGGCAATACCGATTATGCGCGCGCCGTATTTCTTTATCAGATGCGAGGCAATTGCTTTGCCTATACCGCTTGAAGCGCCGCTTATCACCACGGTTTTTCCTCGAAAATCCAACTTTTTCATTTCGATTTTCCAACGCCTCCGCCAAGGAATCTTATCGCGCGCTCAGGCGCATCCTTTGAGTCATACCACGGCTCACTGTCGTAGCGGTAGTCGAATTTTTTGCAAAACCAACTAACGTCACCGACGGTTTTTTCAAGAAACTTGTTTTCAACCTCGCAAATATCCTTGTAAAACTCGTCATATTTACGCTTGTCAAGCTCCTTGCCTGCCACGTCGAGAAGCATTGCGTAGTGAGGGAGGCAAAAATATTTTTGCGCGCGGAGCTTTTCGCGAAATCCGCTTTCCTTATCGTAAAGAAGCACGACGGTTTCTATCATTTTTTCAAAATGGTTGTCAATTCGCTCACAAATAAAGCAGCTGTTTACTATCTTGTCTGCATTTTTGTAGCTTTTCTTTGCGCGCCCACCGAAAATAGCATCGAAAAATCCGCCGTTTAGCTTGCCTTTCACCTCAGGCAAATGGCTCTCTAAAATAAGTGCCAAGGAAAGGCGGTTGTTCTTTTCAAGCATCATTCTGAAGTGGTCACGGCAGAAGCCCTTTTCGTTCATCAATATTCTAACGCTTGGCTCCATCATTGACGAGCCGAGCGACATATCAACCTCTTTTTTCTCAAGCGTATCGTAGATTTTGCAAAGTGGGCAATCGCATCCGCTCCTTTGGCACTCCTCAAACGCTTCGTTTACGGGAATTGTATAAATTTGTTCCATGTTTTCAACCTTTCTGTTTACCACATTCAATTGTGGCGCACTTGACTTAATTATATTATAATGGTATAATTATAAAAGTTCAAGAGTTTTTTGAAGGGGGATTTTATGTACACCTTAAATGAATACGTAACGAGCGACGGCATACCCTACGTGCACGCGCAAGACATACCGCGCCTGAGTGTTTTCAAGACGTTTGATTGCGGTCAGTCCTTCCGCTTCGACCCTGTTTCGAGGTTTGGAAACGAGTGCGAGTTTGGCGGCGTTGCATTTGGAAAATACGTCGTTTTCGCGCAAAACCACGACACCGAAATTTACGTTTACGGCGCGACAAAAAACGATTTTGAAAAAATTTGGGCGCATTATCTTGCGCTCGATATTGACTACGAAGCAATTGACAGCCAAATTATTTCCACGGTTGACTCAGCCCATGCTAAGCTTGCCACGGAATATTCAAGGGGAATAAGAATTTTAAGGCAGGAGCCGTGGGAGGCGCTTTGCTCATTTATCATCTCTCAAAATAATAACATACCCCGAATTAAGAAAATTATAGCAGAAATTTCAAAAAAGTACGGGGACGTGGTTGATTTTGACGGTCAAGCATACAACGCCTTCCCATCCGCCGAGTCACTTTTCTTGGCAGGCGAGGCAGAAATTTTTGCACTGAAAACGGGCTTCCGCGCAAAGTACATTCACGATGCCGCATCAAAGGTGTCAAACGGTGAAATCTCACTTGATAAGGTAATGGAAAGCTCCTTTGAGGACGCGTTGGCACTCCTTTCAAAAATAAAAGGGGTTGGACCCAAGGTTGCCTCGTGCGCGCTCCTTTTCGGCTTTGGCAAAACCGAGGCGTTTCCAATCGACGTTTGGATCAAGCGCTCACTCGACGCGCATTTCGGCGGCAATTTAGACGTTGAAGCCCTTGGCGGCAGCGCGGGCATTTTCCAGCAATATCTATTTTATTACGAAAGATATAATCAAAACACTTGACTTAACTAATTCTTTGATATATAATTTTATTGAAAATATTTATTAAAAGAGGTACTATATGAAAACAGTATGCTTTGGCGAAATTATGCTCCGCTTAAATCCGGCGGGATACACAAGATTTATTCAAACAGATACGTTTGGCGCAACCTACGGTGGCGGTGAAGCAAACGTTGCAGTTTCTCTTGCTAACTACGGCATTGATGCATCCTACGTTACAAAGCTTCCAAGCCACGAAATCGGTCAAAGCGCGGTTAACTCACTCCGCAGATACGGCGTTGACACAAGCGACATCGTAAGAGGTGGCGAGCGCGTTGGTATTTACTACCTTGAAACAGGCGCATCACAAAGACCGTCAAAGGTTATTTACGACCGTGCATATTCAGCTATTGCTCTTGCAAAGAGAAGCGATTTTGATTGGGAAAAGATCCTCGACGGCGCAAATTGGTTCCACTTTACAGGCATCACTCCGGCACTCGGCGGTGAGCTTCCCGAAATTTGTATGGACGCACTTAAGGTTTGCCGCGAAAAGGGCATCACCACAAGTTGCGACCTTAACTACCGCAAAAACCTTTGGTCAACAGAGGAAGCAGGCAAGGTTATGGGCGAGCTTATGAAGCTTGTTGACGTTTGCATTGCAAACGAGGAGGACGCTGAAAAGGTATTCGGCATTAAGGCAGAAAACACAGACGTTGACGCAGGCGTTGTTAACCACGAGGGCTACAAGAGCGTTGCATCACAGCTCTCTGCCCGTTTCGGCTTCAAGCGCGTTGCTATTACACTCCGTACAAGCATTTCGGCAAACGACAACGTTTGGGCGGCTATGCTCTATGATGCAAACGAAAACGAATACTATTTCTCACGCTCATATAACATCCACATCGTTGACCGTGTTGGCGGCGGTGACTCATTCGGCGGCGGTCTTATCTACGCTTCCTTGATGAACAAGTCAAGCCAAGACGTTATCGAATTTGCAGTTGGGGCATCATGCCTCAAGCACACAATTATCGGTGACTATAACTTAGTTAGCGTAAAAGAGGTTGAAGGCCTCATCAAGGGCGGCGGCTCAGGACGCGTTCAAAGATAACTTCCAAGCTTAAGGACAATCCCTCCGTCAACTACGTTGACACCTCCCTTTGCACAAAGGAGGCAAGGCGGCGGAAGCGGACGAGTTCAAAGATAATTACATAAAATTAAGACACAGGGCTTGCCCTGTGTCTTTTTTTACGGTTGTTCGTTAAGCAAAGCGTGAAAGAAGCAAATAAAAAAACGCGCCCGCTATTGCAGGCACGCCTTTATCAAATATTATCTTTCGTCCATTGGAACGTAGGTTTTACGCTCGCATACGTTTTCGTAGCCGGGACGGATGATTTTGCCGTTTAGGAGCAATTCCTCGATACGGTGTGCGCTCCAGCCCGCAATTCTCGCAATTGCGAAAAGCGGTGTATAAAGCTCGGTTGGTAAATCAAGCATACTGTAAACAAAGCCACTATAGAAGTCAACGTTGGCGCTAACGCCCTTGTAAATTTTGCGCTCCTTGGCAATAACCTCAGGCGCGAGCTTTTCAATAAGCGCGCAAAGCTTGTATTCCTTTTCAAGTCCCTTTTCCTTGGAGAGCTTTTCAACCCACTCCTTGAAAACCTTAGCACGTGGGTCAGAAAGAGCATAAACGGCGTGACCCATACCGTAGATAAGTCCCTTGCCGTCAAATACCTCTTTTCTTAAAATCTTGGTGAGGTATTCCTTGATTTCGTCCTCGTTTGTGTAGTCCTTCAGGTTCTTTTTGATATTTTCAATCATTTCCACAACCTTGATGTTTGCGCCGCCGTGACGTGGACCCTTCAAGGAGCCGAGGGATGCCGCAATTGAGGAGTACGTATCTGTGCCCGATGAGGTAACAACGTGTGTTGTGAAGCTTGAGTTGTTTCCGCCGCCGTGCTCCGCGTGTAAAACGAGTGCAAGGTCGAGAATTTTTGCCTCAAGTGGAGTAAAGCTTGCATCCTTACGGAGCATATAAAGCAAGTTCTCCGCGATTGAAAGCGATGATTTTGGACGTCTTATGATAAGACTTCTCTTCTTTTCGTTATATTCATAGCTTCTGTACGCGTAAACGGCAAGAAGCGGAAATTCGGAAATAAGCTGCAAGCATTGACGAAGCACGTTTGGAATTGAGGTGTCGTCTGCCTTATCGTCGTACGCGTAAAGAGTGAGCACGGAGCGCGCAAGAATATTCATCATATCCTTACCCGTTGCCTTCATAATCGAGTCGCGCACGAAGTTCTTTGGAAGCGAGCGGTATTTTGTAAGAAGTGTGATAAATTCATCAAGCTCCTGCTTTGATGGAAGCTGACCGAACAAAAGAAGATAAATCGTTTCCTCAAAGCCAAAGCGGTCGTCGCTAAGGAAGCCGTTTACAAGGTCGTTGATGTTTACGCCACGGTAGAAAAGCTCACCGTCCTTCGGAATTCTTGTGCCGTCGGGCTGAACGTCAAAGGAGTTGATTTCGGAAATGGCGGTAAGTCCTGCAACGACGCCCTTACCGTTTACGTCACGTAGACCTCTTTTAACGTCAAACTTGATGTATTGCTCGGGCTCAATGGTTGTATTGGAAATGCACATATCAACGTATGAAATGTGCTGAGGTGTTACTTTAGTTAGTTCTTTTTTAGCGGTTGGCATTGCTTGCCTCCTTTTGCGTGGATTGGTTTTGCCGATACGCTCGGCACGTCTTACTTTAGCGCTTTAACGCGTTAAAATGAAAATATAGTCTATTCTATCATAGAATTGTGAATAAATTGTGAATTTTCAAAAATATTTTCAAAATTTTGCAATTTTTTATAAAATTCTAAAAAAGCCCGATATCAAAGGGGCTTTTTAGAAATTTGCGAGTTGTTTCTCGGGTAAAGTGCGGGGGTATTTTTTGTCTTTTTTATAATAATAATCGTTCTGTCAAGAACCTCGGTGCCGTCGGTTAAAGTATATGTGTTAACGCTGTCAAGTGTGCCACCGAGCTTTTCTATTGCGATTTTTGCCTCGCTTATTTCCTCGGGCGCGGCTTGCGATTTCATTGAAATGAACACACCGCCCACCTTAAGAAGCGGTAAGCAAAGCTCACAAAGGACGTTTAAGCGTGCAACCGCACGTGCAGTTACCACGTCAAAGCTTTGACGGTAATCCCCGTCCCTGCCAAGCTCCTCTGCGCGTCTACTTGAAACCGTCACGTTGTCAAGACCCAATAGCTGTGCAGTGCCTTCAACGTATTTTACCTTTTTTGCCACACTGTCAACGCCCAAAACAGACACGTCCCCGCGCAAAATAGCAATTACGAGCGAGGGGAAGCCACCGCCGCAGCCGATATCGCAAAGCTTTGCGCCCTTGGCAATATACGGAACACAAGCGCTTGAATCAACGAGGTGCTTCAAAATTACGCCGTCCTCGTCCTTTATCGCGGTTAGGTTAAGATGCTCGTTAACCGATAGCATGTGAGAGGAGAGCTTTTGCAATATTTGCGCCTTTTCCTCTGTAATTATATTTTTGGTTGCTTCGTTTTTTTCGGCAACCCTTGTCAGCTTATTTACAAAATCGCTCATTAAAGTACTTTTATCGCTCCGTAGGGTCTGATGCGCAACACGTGACACGCGCCGCTGCCAAATGCGGAGTCAATTGCGCGCTTATATTCCTCAACAAGCTCTACCTTTACAAACGCTTGGATTGTGCCTGCAAAGCCACCGCCGTGTACGCGGTATGCGCAGCGCTTACCAGAAAGGACGGAGTCAGTAATTGCAAGTGCCAAGGAAAGGCCCTGCTCTTGAACGTTTTTGGTTGTGAATACGTTTTGAAGATACATAAAGCTTGAGTTGCCCGACTTAATAACGAACTTAAGGAAGCCGTCAACGTCGCCTGCCTTAAGTGCGGCTGCCTGCTTTGCAACTCTATCGTTTTCGTTGAAGAAGTGGATTGCGCGCAAAATTGCACGGTCGCCACAGCTTTCTCTTAGCTCCTGCACGTTTTCAAGCACGTTTGCTTTGTCAAGCTGTCTTAAATATTCCTTGCCGAAATATTTTGCCACGCTCTTCATTTCGTAAGGAACTGAAGCGTAGTCATCGTTTAAGTCAGCGTGGTTGCCGCCCGTATTTACAATACAAAGCGCGTAGCCCGCACCGCTCAAATCAAACGGAATTTTTTCAATAACGGGGTTTTTGGTATCGTCAAAGTCAATATAAACGAAGCCGCCAACCGCGCAAGCCATTTGGTCCATAAGTCCGCAGGGCTTACCAAAGAAAACGTTTTCGGAATATTGCGCCATCTTTGCAATCTCCACGTTATCAACCGCGCCGTCGTTATAGAAATAGTTAAGGATGTTACCAACCATTACCTCAAAAGCGGCAGATGATGAAAGTCCTGAGCCCTTAAATACGTTTGAGGTGGTGTACGCACAGTAGCCGCCTGTTTTAGCGCCGTAGTTTTCAAAGGCGCGTGACATACCTGCAATAAGTGCGCTTGACTTAAAGTAGTCCGCCTTGTTTGGCTCCTTATAGGTGTTAATATCAACCGTATCCTCGTCAAAGCCCTTGCTCTTAATTCTAATCACGCCGTCGTCAGTCTTTGCTGCAAACGCAATTATATCAAGGTTGATTGAGCCCGCCATAACCTTACCGTGGTTGTGGTCTGTGTGGTTGCCCGAAAGCTCACTTCTGCCGGGAACGGAGAAGATTGACACCTCGGTATCACCGTAATTATCAAGGAATTCCTTAGCCGCGCGCACGTATCTTTCCCTTTGCGCGCTTACGTTTTCCTCGCCGTAAATATTTGCCAAAGAATTGTTTAATTCACCGTTTTCTATAAATTTAATAAGCTCATTGGTTTTCATTACTTAATATCTCCTTTGATTTTCAAAATTTCAACGCTTATCGGTTGATAGGTGCTTCTGTCAAGCTCAAACACCGCGCCGTTTAATTCTATTTCGCCCTCGCTAAAATCGAATTTTGAGAGCATTTTTGTCTTTAATTTGTAAATTACGGCTTCCTTTTTTACGCCAAGGATGCTGTCCTGCGCGCCGCACATTCCAAGGTCGGTTATATATGCGCATTTGCCGTCTAAAATTTGTGCATCGTTTGTTTGCACGTGGGTGTGAGTACCGAATGCACAAGCAATTTTGTCAGAAAAGTTATATGCGATTGCTTTTTTCTCGCCCGTTGCCTCCGCGTGAATATCAAGCACACAAAAATCGTACTCGCCCTCGTTTCGTGCAAGCGCACGCTCAATTGCAGAAAAGGCAGACTCACTCGCGTCCATATAGGACTGTCCAAGCACGTTTAAAACAAGAATTTTTATTCCGTCAACCTTGATTATTGCATCGCCGTGACCGGGACACTCGCTTGGGTAATTAAGCGGACGAAGAATATACTCCTCATCGTCAAGATAGGAAAAAACACTGCTTTTTCTGAAAACGTGATTTCCCGTCGTGATTACGTCAACGCCTGAATCGAAAAGAGATTTGGCTGATGCCTTGTCAATTCCGTTTGGCTCCGCGGAGTTTTCGCCGTTTGCAATAACGAGATCCGCCCCTATACGTGAGCGCAAGCGCCAAAGATTTTTGCTAAGATACTCCGTTGCGCGTGGGCCGACGATATCGCCGATTGCTAAAATTTTGATTGAATTTTTCAAAATCAGTTTCTTTCTATGCTTCCTTGGGAAGACTTTTTTTAGATTTTTATTGAAATTTTTTCAATATAATTATATAATATAGTAAATAAGGCAAAATTGCAAGTACTTTTGACAAATTAGGAGGAAGTATGAAGGACGGATATATAAAGGTTAAATCAATCTCGCCGCGCACAGAGGTTGGCGGAGTTAGCTTTAACAAGGAAGAAATCGTAAAGGAAATCAAAAGCGCAATCGGCCAGGGCGTAAAAATCCTCGTTTTTCCCGAGCTTACGTTAACGGGTAAGACGGCGGGTGATATGGCTTACAGCGGCGTTATACTAAACGCTTGTGAAAAAGCGCTTCTAAACATCAAATTTGCGACACAGGGTAGCGATATTTTGGTTTTTGTCGGCGCTCCGCTTCAGTATAAGGGTGCATCCTATTCCTGCGCGGTTGCAATAAAATCGGGTGAGATTTTGGGCGTTGTGCCTAAGATTGGAAAAATGCCGTACTTTAAGGATTTTATAAAAATCGGTGACGAGAAATATCCGTTTGGCACGGATTTACTCTTTACCTGCAAGGAAATTAGTGACCTGACCATTGGCGTTGTCATCGGTGACGCCGTTGCAAATCCTTCACCGAAGGGATTTTTCCTTTGCGAAAACGGCGCAACAGTTATTGTTAACCTCTCGGGCAGCTACGAGCTTGTTTCGAGCGAGGAAATAAGACGCGCCGCGTTTGTTTCAAAGAGTTATGCCACGAGAAGTGCTTATATCGTTGCAAATCCAAGCGAGGACGAGTCAACGACGTCTAACGTTTATTCCGCTCATAATTTCATTGTGGAAAACGGTGATATTTTAGCGGAAAGCAAGCCGTTTGAGAAGAAAACAGGCGACTGTGTGTCTGAAATTGACGTTTCTTACCTTGCGGGCAAAAGAAATTCCGTCGGTGCGCGCGCCGAGGCAATAACGGACGTTTCCTTCTCTTTTAAGCTTGAAAAAACCACTCTTACAAGAAAAATTTCAAAAACACCTTTTTTTCCTGAAGGCAAGGAAGAACTCAAAAGGCACTGTGAAAAAATCCTCACAATGCAGTCACGCTCCCTTGCCAAAAGGTTGACTGCATCTTATTCCAAGGGAATGGTGCTTGGAATTTCGGGCGGCCTTGACTCCACTCTTGCCCTTCTTGCCTGCGTTAAGTGCGCGGACTATCTCGGTTGGGACAGAAAAACGGTCACCGCCATTACAATGCCCTGCTTTGGCACAACAAAGCGCACAAAATCAAACGCGACCGAGCTTTGCAAATCCCTTGGAGTTACGCTTCGCGAAATAAACATCTTTGAAGCAACAAGGGTTCATTTCAAGGACATCGGACACGACGAAAACGACCATAGCGTAGTTTACGAAAATGCGCAAGCACGTGAGCGCACACAAATTTTAATGGACGTGGCTAATTCAATCGGCGCGCTTGTTATCGGCACGGGCGACCTTTCCGAGGTTGCACTCGGTTGGTCAACCTACAACGGTGACCATATGTCGATGTATAATATAAATTCCGCCCTTCCAAAGACCTTAATCAGACACGTGGTCGAGCATTTTGCAAATATAAGCGACGAAAACGTGAAAGGAATTTTGCTTGATATTCTTGATACTCCCGTTTCCCCCGAGCTTCTTCCAGCCAAGGAAAACGGCGAAATTGAGCAAAAAACAGAGGACATTGTCGGCCCATACGAGTTACACGATTTCTTTATTTACAATTTTGTAGGGCGCAAATTTGCCCCCTCAAAGATTTACCGCTTGGCGCTTTACGCCTTTGGTGGAAAATACGACGGCGACACCGTTTATAAATGGCTCACCGTATTTATCAAGCGCTTCTTTACTCAGCAGTTCAAGCGCTCCTGCTCACCTGACGGAATCAGAATCGGCTCAGTTTCCCTCTCAAAAAATGATTTTTCAATGGTAAGCGATTTTTCGTACAAATCATTTTTAGAGGAGTTAAATTCATGCCTCCCTTGTGCAAAGGGAGGGGGACCGCTTGCGGTGGAGGGATTGGTGTGAACAGACGTCACAACAAGCTACTCGTACCATTAGCAAAGAATCTTCGAAAAGATATGACGGATGAGGAAAAACACTTGTGGTATGATTTTTTGAGAACCTACCCTGTTCGCTTCATTCGCCAAAAAATAATAGACGGCTATATAGTAGATTTTTATTGTGCAAAAGCTAAATTGGTTATTGAGCTTGACGGTTCTCAACACGGCGAAGAAAAAAACGCAATAAAAGATTCTGCGCGCGATTTTGAACTCTCGAAATACGACATAAAAGTCATAAGGATACCTAATCATAAAATTTGGAATAACTTTAAGGGCGTTTGCGAGTACATTGACTTTCAAGTTCTCCAATCCCTCAGTCAGCATAGCTGACAGCTCCCTTTGCACAAGGGAGCCAAATCCCGCTCACCTGACGGAGTTCGTATTGGCTCGGTTTCCCTCTCCAAGAACGACTTTAAAATGGCAAGTGACTTTTCATACAAATCATTTTTAGAGGAATTAAACGAAAATAAATAAAAAGGAGAAAAACAATATGAAAGCATTACTTTTAAAAATTCCCGCATTAGTTGCAATTTGTTTGAGCTTGTTAAGCCTGTTGCTTGTTTTGTTTATGGTTATTTGCTCCGTAAACGAAAACCCTGCGGAGCAAGAAGGATTTTCGCCTTCATTTACTTTTTGGATTTTTAGCATTTTGACCGCTCTTATTAGCATTATTTTTTTCTATGCCGACGGAGTTATGGCTATAGTAAACGCCATACGTAAAAACAACGTTATTTTTAATATTATTTTTGCAATTGTTATATTTATCAGCCCTATTTTGCTATTTACGGTTGGTGCCTCAGATGGCAGAGGGTTTATAATATGGAACGTTTATTACCTTGGGCTTTTATCGCTCGAAGCAGTTTCCATCATTTTTCTCATTAAAAAAATTCATAAAGAGAACCCCAAGCCTCAAATTTCGGCTTGAGGACCCCTTGTCAAACAAAAAAAGCCGATGAAATTTTCATCGGCTTTGATTTTTTAGTTACCTAAATCCTCAACGAAGAGCTCACGCACTGCGTTTGGATCTTCCTTTGGCTTAGGATTGTTTCTTTCGGAGAGGAACTTTGTTGCAACCTGTGGGAAAAGCGCGTATGATAATACGTCCTCGTCGCATTTTGCAAGGTCCTTTGCCTCTTCTCTGTACTTATCAAGCTCGGGAGCGATAAGGTCTGCAGGGCGGCACTCGATAATCTCCTCGTCACCGATTGCCTTCTTTCTTACCTCCTCGTTAACCTCACCGGGAACACGTCCGTATTCACCCTTCAAAAGTCCCTTGGATTCCTTTGTTACCATCTTGTATCTCTCGCCTGAAAGCACGTTAAGTACTGCCTGTGAGCCAACTATCTGGCTTGTAGGAGTAACAAGCGGTGGGTAACCGAAGTCCTTTCTAACTCTTGGCACTTCAGCAAGCACGTCGTAATACTTGTCCTCTGCCTTTGCTTGCTTAAGCTGTGAAATAAGGTTGGAAAGCATTCCGCCCGGTACTTGGTAAAGAAGTGTGTTAGGGTCAACGTTTAACACCTTGGGGTCAAGTGAGCCCTGCTCCTTGAGCTTTGCAGCAACACCGCGGAAGTGTGCGGCAACGTCGGAGAGCTTACCAAGGTCAATGCCTGTGTCGTATTCTGTGCCATTAAGTGTTGCTACCATCGCCTCTGTTGATGGCTGTGACGTGCCGTTTGCAAGAGGGGACAACGCTGTGTCGATAATATCAACGCCTGCTTGAATAGCCATTAAGTACGTCATATCACCTGTACCTGTTGTGTTGTGGGTATGAAGGTGAATTGGAACCTTAATTTCCTTCTTAAGAGCGGAGATAAGCTCGAATGCATCGTAAGGAAGGAGCAAGTTTGCCATATCCTTTACACAGATTGTGTCAGCGCCTCTGTTTTCAAGCTCCTTTGCGAGCTTTACAAAGTATTCAAGGTTGTGAACAGGGCTTTCTGTGTATGAAATAGCCGCTTCAACGTGTCCGCCGTATTTCTTTGTTGCCTTCATTGCCGCTTCAATGTTTCTTACGTCATTGAGCGCGTCGAAGATACGAACAACGTTGATACCGTTTTCGATTGATTTCTTTACAAACTCCTCAACAACGTCGTCTGCATAGTGCTTGTAGCCGAGCAAATTCTGTCCGCGAAGGAGCATTTGAAGTCTTGTATTTGGCATTGCGCGGCGAAGTGCACGAAGGCGCTCCCACGGGTCCTCGCCAAGGAAACGCATACAGGAGTCAAACGTTGCTCCGCCCCAACACTCGAGTGACCAATAGCCCGCCTCGTCAAGTGCCTTGCATGCAGGAAGCATATCCTCAATTCTCATTCTTGTTGCAGCTTGAGATTGATGCGCATCACGCAATATTGTATCTGTAATTAAAACCTTTTTAGCCATTTTATTACCTTTCGTCAAGGCGCGCCCGTGGGAAACGCCCCACGAGCCACCTTAATTATTTATTTATGTTAACCTACGAGTGAAATAAGTACGCCCGCTGCAATTGCAGAGCCGATAACGCCTGCAACGTTTGGTCCCATCGCGTGCATAAGAAGGAAGTTGCCCGGGTCTGCCTCTTGGCCAACCTTTTGTGAAACACGCGCCGCCATAGGAACGGCAGAAACACCTGCTGAGCCGATAAGCGGATTGATCTTTTTGCCCTTTGGCAAGAAGAGGTTGATAAACTTAGCAACAAGAACACCGCCTGCAGTAGCTACTGCGAATGCAACTACGCCCATAACGATAATCTTGATTGTGTTGAAGGAGAGGAAGGTTGCAGCTGTTGCAGTTGCACCAACTGAAACTCCAAGGAAGATTGTTACAATATTCATAAGCTCGTTTTGAACTGTCTTTGAAAGACGCTCAGCAACGCCGCACTCACGGAGAAGGTTACCAAACATCAAGCAACCAACGAGTGCAACAGCATCAGGAACGAGAAGCGCAACGAATATAATAATTACAATCGGGAATATAATCTTTGCCTTCTTTGAAACGGGACGGAGTGAATCCATACGGATTTCTCTTTCCTTCTTTGTTGTAAGAAGCTTCATAATAGGTGGCTGAATTACAGGAACGAGCGCCATATATGAGTACGCCGCAACCGCAATTGGGCCAAGAAGCTCAGGAGCTAAGAGTGAGGTTACAAAGATAGCTGTTGGGCCGTCTGCACCGCCGATAATACCTATCGATGCTGCCTCAGGTCCTGTAAAGCCAAGAGCGATAGCACCTGCAAACGTTGCGAAGATACCGATTTGGGCAGCCGCACCGAGAAGCAAGCTCTTCGGATTTGCAAGGAGTGGGCCGAAGTCTGTCATTGCGCCAACGCCGATAAAGATTAAGCAAGGATAAATGCCGAGCTTAACGCCAAGGTAAAGAATATCGATTAGACCAATAGATACCTTTGAGCCAAGGTTTTGAGCCATAAACTCGATAATATGTGAATCGTCAACTATTGTATTAACGATTTCTTGAACAAAGCCGTTTTCAAATGAGCCGATAGCCGCCTTAAACGAGTCAAAGCTCCAGCTTGCAAAATCAGAGCCGAGCGCTTCAAGAAGTCTTGCCGCCTCGCTTGCAAACGCGCCGTCAACCAAATTGCCGTCAGCTATGTATTTAATTCCGTTGAAAATATTTTCGTTAATGCCGAGTTCAAATGCAATTTCCATGATTCTTTCAAGCGTAATTGCATTTCCGCCGATAAGATCCCATTGAATGTGTCCGCCGGCAAAGAAAACCTCGTGATATACACCGGCACCGGGCAAGTTTGTAAGAAGCATACCCGTTGCAATAGGTATAAGAAGCAATGGCTCGAACTTTTTAACAATGGCGAGGTAAAGAAGCACGCAGGAGATAAGTATCATAATGATACCAAGCCAGCTTGCATTTCCTGTAAAATAGTTACCTACACCCGTGCTTTTCAAAAATCCGAGAAATGCTTCCCATGTGTTTTTAAGCATTTCCATTGATGATGTGCCTCCTAATATTAGTTAAGAGCACAAAGAGTAGCGCCTGAATCAACAGTTTGACCTGCTGCTACGTTTACGCTTGCAACAGTAGCATCAGCAGGAGCCAAGATTTCGTTTTCCATCTTCATTGCTTCAAGAATCATCAAAACGTCGCCCTTCTTAACTGCTTGACCGTTTGATACGTTAACCTTCAAAATTGTACCTGGCATTGGAGCAGTAATTGTTTGTGCGCCCGCAGGAGCTGGAGCTGCCACAGGAGCTGCAGGAGCTGCTTGGGGTGCAGGAGCTGCCGCTGGTGCTTTGATATCTGCCTTATCAATTACCTCAATTGTGATTTCATAAACATTTCCGTTAACATTAACCTTATAAGCTTTCATTTTATTTATTTCCTTTCAAATTATAACTTTTTAAATGAGATTACGCGGATAGCGGAAATGTCCGTACCCTCTTCTTCAGCGATTGCCGCACATACTGCAGCTACAATTTCGCCACGGTTTTCAACCGCCACAGGTGCCACGGGTGCGCTTTGCACAGGTGCCTGCTCTTTTTGTGTTGGCTTTGCGCCTCTTTCAAGCAGCTTGTTGCAGATAAACGTCATAAGCTCAACAAGACCGATAATGCAGATAAGTCCAACGAAAACTACCGCAACACCAATCAAGCATACAATTGCCCAGTGAATCTCGCCCTCTGCCGCAAACATAAACAATGATTTGTCCATTTTTTCACTCCTTTTCGCTCTTTAGGCATAAGGGATTTTTTGAACAACCCCAAATTAACCCATTTTACACTATTCTATCATAGTTTGTCAAAAAAGTAAAGTCATTATTATATAATAATGTAAAAATTTTTAGTATGCGCTTTTTTATTTACTTTTTTTGTGTAAGCATTTACATTCCTTTTTCTATATGATAAAATAAACTTAGGGAGGTGTTAACATTGAATCATAAAACAGCATTAATTAAAAAAGTAATTTGTTTATCGTTTGTTTTGATTTTTGTTCTTTCTCTTTGCTCCTGTGTTAATAGGTTCACAGTAAAGATTGACAGCCACGCGCACAGCTACGTTAAGGAATCGTTTTTATTTGAAAACAAAATAAAGGGCGCGGTTTATAAAAATCCCAATTTTAATGAAGGCGACCCCGACGACGAGGAATTCATTTGGAACGAGGAAGGTCCAAGCAAGCTCTATTTTATAATTGAGGACGAAAAAACGTATAGTGAAATTTTCACAGACGAGGCGCCAAGCGTTGATTTTGAAAAGAAAATGGTCATTTTGCTTATTTATTGGGACATGAATCCAAACTTAACTCATTATATAAGGAGCATAAAATTAAAAAATAACGAATTATCTGTTTCCTTATCATCTACAATCAGTTTTCGAACCGGTTCTACTTGGCCATACCCAAGATGCACCACTCTGACAATGAACAAAGCGGAAATTACAAACGTATATTTTGAAATTTAGAGTGTTATTATATAACGATTTAAAAAATTTTACCGTTTTTTCACAAGCTTTCTGCCAAATTTATTATTTTCAAGCTTTTCCTTCTCGCCCTTTCTACCCATTTGGCGGAATTTGATGTAGCATCGACCAAATATACCACTGCCACATTGGAATTTTTAATCATCCATTCGTTTCTTTTTGAAATCGCAAATTTAGGCAAAACACTCTCTTGCCCTTCGAGAAAAACCGTTTCCTCTTGATTTTCGCCAAGGGCGCGCTCGTCGATATATGACAAAACTATTCGATATTTTTTAATTTTATTTTCATTTTTCAATTCTGCCAATACAGATTGAACCAAAAGGTCAAACGTACCGCTGTTTCCAACAAAAAAGCACTCGTAGCCATCCTTGGCTAAGCTTTCTATTGTTTCTTTTAGCTTTCCTTTTATCGAATATGGCGCGTTTCGATGTCCAAAAAATGTGCAGTTCATTTTTCATCTCTCCTTGTTAAATTTAGTATACTTGCTTTAAGTATACTAACAACATTATAGCACAAAATAATCTTAAAATATACTTATATTAAGATTTTAGAGGTGCGCATGAGAAATAAAAATAACAAGCATTTGGGCATAGAGATAGACCCCGAGCTTCACTATAAGCTGCATTATATTTCAAAATATTACGGACGAAGTGCAAACGGAGAAATTTTGTTTCTTATAAGACAAGCTATAAAAGATTTTGAAAAGAGCGAGGGGGAAATAATCCCACCGCCAAAAGAAAACTAAAAAATGCACGGCATTTCGCCGTGCATTTTATTATTTTCGTAGGGTACGACGCCCTCGGCGTACCGTTTTCTTATTTGTTAAGAAGTGTTTCAACAAGTGTGGGTGCTTCTTTTCGCCTCCCTTGTGCAAAGGTGAGGTGGCACGACTTGTCGTGACGGAGGGATTGACCGTTTGCTTTAGCAATTATTTTATTTGCTCAAGAGTGTTTCAACAAGTGCAAGCGCATCGGCAATTTTGGAGATGTCCTTGCCGCCGCTCATTGCGCTGTCGGGGCGTCCGCCGCCCTTACCGCCTGTTACTGCGCTAACCTCGCCAAGGATTTTGCCTGCGTGTGCGCCGTTTTTAACTGCACCCTTACCGCATACTGCGATAAAGTTGAGCTTTTCGCCTGAATGGATTGCAAATACAGCAACTGCGTTTTCGTCCTTGTCCTTGATTACGTCACCAAGTGAACGAACCGCGTCAGCACCCATATCACCAAGGTTTGCGGTGATAACGTTGAATGCGCCAACTGCTTTTGCGCTGCTGATTAAGTCGTTAACTCTTGATGAAGCCATCTTGGAGTTAAGAGATTCAATCTCGCGCTTGAGAGCTTTTATTTCCTCATTTACCGCGCCTGCACGCTTAGCAATATCGTTTACGTTTTGGCACTTAAGCTCGCTTGATGCCTTTTCAAGGAGATTTTCCTTGTTTTCAAGGAGTGAAAGCACGCCGTAGCCCGTTGTCGCTTCAATTCTGCGCACGCCTGCCGCAACGCCAATCTCGGAAATAATCTTAAACATACCTGCCTTTGCGGTATTGTCAAGGTGAGTACCGCCACAAAGCTCGGTTGAATAGTCGCCCATTTTAACCATACGTACAACCTTGCCGTACTTTTCTCCAAAGAGAGCCATTGCACCGTTTTTACGTGCGGTTTCAATATCTGTTTCGAGTGTTTCAACCACTGTGCCCGAAAGGATTGCCTCGTTTACAAGTGCTTCAACCTCTTTGATTTCGTCCTTTGTGAGTGCTTGGAAGTGTGTAAAGTCAAATCTGCCGATTCTTTCATCAACGTATGAGCCCGCTTGCTCAACGTGTGTGCCGAGAACCTTGCGGAGTGCGGCTTGGAGCAAGTGAACGGATGAGTGGTTTCTTGCAATAGAAGCACGTCTTGCGCCGTCAACCTGGCAGTTGAGCGTGTCGCCAACCTTTACTGTGCCGCTTGCAATTTTACACATATGAATATATACGCCGTCTGATTTTTTGGTGTCAACAACCTCAATTTCAGCATTTTCGTTTGTAAGTGCGCCTGTGTCGCCAACCTGACCGCCGCCCTCACCGTAGAATGAGGTAGTGTCGAGAACAACGGAGCATTCGCCCTCGCTTACTTCGCTTACGCTTTCGCCGTTTTCGTCAATAATTGCGATAACCTTGCCGCTTGCTTGGAGCGTGGTGTAGCCCTCGAACACAGTCTTTGGAAGCTCCAAGGATTTTTCCTTGTCCTGCCAACCGCTAATGCTTGCACGTGCGCTTCTCGCTCTTTGCTTTTGCTCCTGCATAAGCGCTGTAAACTTGTCCATATCGGTGCCAAGTCCGTTTTCCTCGGCAATTTCACGGGTTAAGTCAATTGGAAAGCCAAAGGTGTCGTAAAGCTTGAACGCGTCCGCGCCGTCAAGAGTATCCTTGCCGCTTTCCTTTGCTTCCTTAATAAGATTTTCAAGAATTGAAAGTCCTTGGTCGATGGTTGCGGCAAAGCGCTCCTCCTCAAGAGCAAGAACCTTTTTGATGTAGTCTGATTTTTCCTCAAGCTCGCGATAGCCATCCTTGCTTTCGCCAATTGCAACCTCGCACATTTCAACAAGGAATGCACGCTCAATTCCAAGGAGCTTACCGTGACGGCAAGCGCGGCGAATGATACGGCGAAGCACGTAGCCCCTGCCCTCGTTTGAAGGAATAACGCCGTCGGAAATCATAAACATTGCGCTTCTTGTATGGTCGGTGATAACGCGGATTGAAATATCATCTGCGGCATCCTTGCCGTAGGTTTTGCCTGAAATTTCGCACACGGTGTCAAGGATTTTACGTACGGAGTCAACCTCGAACATATTGTCAACGTCCTGCATTACGCAAGCAAGACGCTCAAGACCCATACCTGTATCGATGTTCTTTTGTGCAAGCTCTGTATAGTTGCCTTGTCCGTCGTTGTTGAACTGTGAAAATACGTTGTTCCAAATTTCCATGTATCTGTCGCAGTCGCAGCCCGGCTTACAGTCGTCTGAGCCACAGCCGTGCTTAATTCCACGGTCAAAGTAAATTTCGGAGCAAGGGCCGCAAGGACCTGAGCCGTGCTCCCAGAAGTTATCTGCCTTACCGAGGCGAACAACGTGCGCAGGGTTAACGCCGATTTTGTTTACCCAAATATCGTACGCTTCCTCGTCGTTTTCGTAAATTGACGGCCAAAGAAGCTCACCGGGGATTTCAAGTGTAACGGTTAAAAACTCCCAAGCAAACTGAATTGCCTCCTCCTTGAAGTAGTCACCGAAGCTGAAGTTGCCAAGCATTTCAAAGAACGTGCCGTGGCGCGCGGTGTGACCAACTCTTTCAAGGTCAGGTGTTCTTATACACTTTTGGCAGGTGGTAACTCTCTTTGAAGGAGGCACAACCTCACCTGTAAAGAACTTTTTCATCGGAGCCATACCCGAGTTTATAAGAAGAAGGGATTTATCGTTGTTTGGAACGAGCGAAAAGCTGCCAAGACGAAGGTGTCCCTTGCTTTCAAAATAGGAAAGATATTTTTCTCTTAAATCGTTAAGTGATGTCCATTTCATATCAAAATCCTCACAATTTGACGTAAATATTATAAAACACATACATTTTAGCATTATTATATAATTTTGTCAAGAATTATTTATAACTTGACAATCATTAGGTATCGGGGTATAATTTTAATGAGAAACAAAAGAAGGCAGGCAATTAAGATGACAGATTTACTCACGCTTCAAAAAAGCTTCATTTTGGCGCACCTGAAGGCAGGCGACAAATGTGCCGATTTTACAATGGGCAACGGACACGACACCGCATTTCTTTCCCAAACGGTTGGAGAAAACGGTCACGTTTGGGCGTTTGACATTCAAGCGGGCGCACTGACAAGCACAAAAAAGACGCTTGAGGCGGCGGGCTGTCCCGAAAACTACACCTTAATTAACGATTCGCACCACAACGCGAAAAACTATATTGACGGAAAAATCAAGGCAGGAATGTTCAACCTCGGATATTTACCGGGAAGCGGAAACAAGGCCCTTACCACAAAAAGAGAAACCACCTTGCCTGCGGTTCAAGCGGCTATTGAGCTTCTTGATTCCGACGGAATTTTGCTTGTTGCGGTTTACCCGGGGCACGAGGAGGGATACCTCGAGGGGCTTATGCTTGAGGAATATTTCAAGACGGTCAGCCGCTTTGAGATGAGCATTTCGCGCTTTCAAATTATAAACTCACCAACCTCGCCTTATTTCTTTATCATCGAGAAAAAATAGTAAAAAACAGACACTCCTTGGCACTTTTTTGATTTTCGCCAAGCAAAACGGAGGAATTTTATGATAAACAAAACAGTTGCCGCCATCTCAACCGCACACGGCAAGGGCGGTGTTGCGATAATCAGAATAAGCGGCGATGATGCACTTGTTATTGCTAAAAAAGTGATGAAGCTTCGCTCCTCGCTAATTGAGCCGCGCAAATCCTACTACGGTGAAATTTTGCGAAGCGGTGAGGTTATCGACGACGGAATTTTAACCTACTATAAAGCTCCCCACTCCTTTACGGGTGAGGACACTTGCGAAATTTGCTGTCACGGCGGTCTTTACGTTACGGGCGCGGTGCTTGAGGCGGTACTTTCAGCAGGGGCAACCTTGGCAGGCGCGGGCGAATTTACAAAGCGCGCTTATATCAACGGCAAGCTGACGCTTTCGCGCGCCGAGGCGATAGGACAGGTAATTGATGCAAAAACAGATGCACAGCTTCGCCTTTCCTCCTCGCAGGCAAGAGGCACGCTTTCCCGCAAGATTGATACGATTCGAGAAGCTATTCTTAGCTGTATCTCACACGCATATGCAACAATTGACTACCCCGACGAGGACATTACGGAAATTGAAATTTCCGAGATTAATTCTTGCCTTGACACAGTAATAAACGAGTTAACCGCGCTCAAAAGCTCATACCACACGGGCCGTGCGGTTTGCGAGGGAATAAAAACCGCAATTATCGGCAAGCCAAACGCGGGAAAAAGCTCCGTTTACAATATGCTCCTTGGTGAGGATTTGGCTATTGTCACAGATATTGCAGGCACAACGCGCGACGTTATCGAGCATACTGCATCAGTTGGCGGCGTTACCCTTTCTCTTGCCGATACAGCAGGCATACGCGATGCACTTGACACCGTTGAAAAAATAGGAATTGAAAGAGCGCGCAAAAAGGTTGAAAGCTCCGAGCTGCTTTTGTGTGTTTTTGACTCCTCCGAGAAGGAAACCGACGAGGACGAGCTTATTTTAGAGCTTGCAAGCGGAAAAACCGCTATCGCAATAATAAATAAAACGGATAAGGAAAGCTCTCTTTCCGCCGAATTTCTTAGAAAGATTGAAGCGGTGTGCCAAAACGTTATCTATGCAAGTGCTAAGGATGGCGTTGGCATGACCGAGCTTGAAAAGGTGCTAAGCGAAATGTACCGCCTTGGTGAAATCAACCTTTCCTCAGATGCGGTAATTGCAAATGCAAGACAGTTTGCCGCCACGGAATCAGCGCTTGAAAAAGCACTTGAAGCAAAAAGCGCACTTGCATTTGGCGAAACACCCGATATTATTTGCTTTTCACTTGAAAGCGCCCTTGGCGAGCTTAATATGATTGACAGACGCGAGGTTAGCGAGGAGGTTGTTTCGGCAATTTTCTCACGCTTCTGTGTTGGCAAGTAGTCGCGTTGCGACATGAATTGTTGTTTCACAACATTAATTGCACATTTAGTGCATAAATTGTGCTTTGCACATGAATTGAAGCAAAGCTTCATAAATTACGTTTTCACGGCTTTAATTGACTAACGTCACAAATTATTACTCGCAACGTAAAATGCAACAGCGTTGCAATTCTTGCGTTTACGCAATTCATGACACAAAGTGTCAATTCACGTCCGCAGGACAATTCATTCCTTAAAGGATTTATTATGGATACTAAAAGATTTACAAAAAACGATAACGGCTTTATTTGCGAAAATTGCGGACACGAGGTTTTGCCCCTTGGCTACACCTCTCGCAATCATTGTCCAAAATGTCTTGCCTCAAAGCACGTTGACATTTTACCGGGTGACAGACAAAACCCGTGTGGCGGCGTTATGGACGCGATAAAGGTAGAGCCCGACCCAAAAAAGGGCTACGTAATTATACATAAATGCCGCAAATGCGGTGAGATTAAGCGCAACAAGGCGGCGCACGAGGCAAAAAATCAGCCCGACGATATAAAAAAGCTAATCAAGCTGACCGCAGGTGGATTTTAATGGATAAAAACCAAGCCATCCTACAAAAAAGCTGCACCCTGTGTCCGAGAAACTGTAAAATTGACAGAAAAACCGCACGCGGTGTTTGCGGTGCACCTGAGGAAATTGTAGTTTCCAAAATAATGCTCCACAAGTGGGAGGAGCCGTGTATAAGCGGCAAAAACGGAAGCGGCGCAATCTTCTTTTCGGGCTGCCCCTTAAAATGTGTTTATTGTCAAAACAAGAAAATCAGCCACGAATGTAACGGCAAGATAATGACCGTTTCCGAGCTTTGTGAGGCAATGCTTGATTTGCAAGCTCAAGGTGCGCACAATATAAATTTAGTCACCCCCACGCACTACTCGGACAAAATTACAGAAGCACTCTCACTTATCAAGGGTGAGCTTAAAATTCCCGTGGTTTATAACACCTCGGGCTATGAAAATGCATCGGAAATTGAAAAAATAGCCGACCACGTGTCTGTTTTTCTATGTGATATTAAATATTTCTCCAGCGAAGCCTCGCAAAAATATTCTTTTGCAAACAACTACTATTCGGTGGCAAAGGAAGCGTTTGATACAATGCTAAAAGCAGTTGGCGCGCCGAAATACGACGAAAACGGGATGATGACAAGCGGCGTTATTTTGCGTCACCTTGTTTTGCCCTCCTTGCGCCGTGACTCAATTGCAATTTTCGAGGACGTTTCAAAAAGCTTTGACACCTCATCCTTCGTCCTTTCATTAATGAGCCAATACACCCCCGAGTTTTGCGACGAAAACTTTCCCGAGCTTAAGCGAAAGCTTACCACGTTTGAATATAAAAGTGTGCTTTCCCGCGTAGAGGAGCTTGGCTTTACGGGCTATATGCAGGATTTTTCCTCATCAACCTCGGCTTATACACCGAATTTTGACCAAAATTAAACAGCTAAGAGCATTTTGCAAGCGTGTTTTTGCAGATGCTCTTTTATTTTTGTTATTTTATATAAATTTTATATTATATGTTGACAATTTTTTGTAATTGATGTATAATTAGTGTGTATCTTTGGCGACAAGTGCCAAAACCACCGTGCAGAATGCCGTGCTCGGCAGCTGAAATCGGTCTTTTTCAAGTTTGTTTTGATGGGAGAAAATTTATGAAAAAGCTTCATTCTAAAATTCTTATTTCCGTGGCGGTTCTTGCTTTACTGCTCGTCACGGTATTCTCGATAAATATGTTTGCATCCGAGGAATACCTAAGGGTTACTTACGTGCACGGCGGTAAAACGTACAGTGACGTTTGCACTGTCGGCGGCTCGGTTACCTTACCAACTCCCGAAGCAAAGCTCGGCGGCGAGGTTTTCGGTTGGTATGACTCGAACGGAAACTTCTACGAATGCGGCCAAACCTTCACCCCCTCAAAGAGCACAACGCTTTACTGCGCGGAGGGTGCGGAAATTTCACTCAGCGGCAGCTTGCTTCGTGCAGCTTCCTTGGGATATTCCTACGTTAAGCTGAATTCAAACATCACCGTTAACGAAACGATAAACCTCAAAAACGGTATGTTCTATATTGACTTAAACGGTAACAACTTCTCTCTCAACACAGAAACAGACGGCTTTGTCGGCGAGGACTTCGGTCTTATTCTTGCTAACTCATCAAGCAAGAAAGCAACACTTACCCACACAGCAGGCGGCGAGGCGGCATTCGCACTCAACTCCTTTGTTTCCGTTGCTCCCAACACTACTGCAAATTACCTTACATATACAATAGGTGAAAACGTTGCCCTCTCGGAGAATATGAACCTTATCTCCGTTAAGACAAACATTTCAAGCTTTGAAAACGCACTCCGCTTGAACCTCTTTGGCGAGGTTACCTGCGGTAAGATTATCCGCGGTAACGGCTTAAACGGCGCGATTTTCGAGGTGTTTGACGGCGCGAAATTGACAACCGACTGCGAATATTTCTTCGAGGACGTTGGCACAACCGCTAAAACCGCGGCAACACTCCTTGTTCACGGCGGCTCGTTCTACTTAAACGGCTCAACAAGCTACGGCAAGGACACAAACATTTTTAAGGCACTTATTTACGGCGGAAGCTACTCGGTTAACACAACATCATTCTTCCCGCTTGGCAACTACCGTTCAACCTACAACGCAACTACAAAGCTTTACGACTTCACAAGCTGTCAGCACGAGGGTGCGCTTATTGAGCACTCACCCGACTGTACCTCGGACGTAACGCTTGACCACTTCTGCAAATATTGCGAAACAGTGTTTGAAAAACGCTACACAAACGGTGTCGGCCACTCATACACACCAAAGCTTACTCAAGAAATTATAAACACTCCCGAAAAAACAGAGCCGGGCTGCTACACCTTAACATGTACAAAGTGTAACCACAAGACAACTCAGTACACATACCCGGACCCTGCAACAGTTTACGTTACCGTTGGCTTTATCAACGAGGACGGCAAGGAAGAGTATATGCGCTTCCCGTCAACCGACCTCTACTCATTCAACGGCACAAAGATTCTTTCCTTCTCTGCTGACGCGCTTTACTACGAGGTTGAAAGCGCAAGCGGTTGGATTACCGAAAAGAATATCCCACAAAAGAACGTATTTCACGTTGAAATTCCTCTTGGTGCAACGGATATTTACGGAGATTCAAGAAACGACACCCCAACGGGCGTTTTCCTAAGAAACGACCACTTAAAGAGCATTTCCTTCCCCGTTTCGGTAAAAAACATCAACAAATATGCATTTTCATCAATGCCAAACATTGAAAAGCTTATCGGCCTTGAAAACATATCGGGTACAATTGCGGAATATGCATTCAAGCAGAGCGCTGACTCCAAGCTTATCATTGACAATATGACAGTCAACGCAAGCAGCATTGGCACAGAAGCGTTCAAAAACATAAGAATGACAACGCTCACCTTCACCTCAAACGTTCGCTCCATTTCTCAAGGCGCATTCGGACTTGATTCGGGCGTGATTTCAAACATTGCGGAAATCTTCGTTGAGGAAAACAAGGTATATGAGGAAACAACCCTTTCAAGCGTATTCAGCACGTTAGGCAAATCCTGCTCGTCGGGACAGCAATTTGACGGACTTAATATCGTTTTCTTAAACCACAACTATATTGCCGAGTCAATCCCCGCAACGTGCGTGGATTACGGCTACGATTTGCTCACCTGTGACCGTTGCGGATACGAGGATAAGAGCCATTACACAGACACGCTTGCTCCGCACACATATCAGCCGTACATAAAGCCCGCAACCTGCCAAGCACTTGGCTACGAGGGTGAAAAATGCGAGCTTTGCGAGCATATCAACGTTATAAACGACCTTTACTACGACTACAATAACCACTCCTTCACACACAAGGAGGTTAAATTCCCTGAGGTTGAGGGCTACTCAATCTGCGTTGACCCATACTACACTCTCGGACAGTGCTTATGCGGCGCAATCGAGCCGGACACACCCGCAAACAGAAGCGAGGTAATTCAACCTGACGGAAGCACCGACCACGCATGGAAGGAAACTGTAATCACTGAACAAACCTGCGGCACATGGGGTCTTAGCAAATACGACTGCTCTGTTTGTAAGCAAACAAGAACAGCTCCTACCGAGCCCGTTGGCGCACACACATGGCAATATTTCATCACAACCCCTGCAACCTGTAAGGACGGCTCAAAGGGCTACGCGCTTTGTGCAGTCTGCAAGGACACAAGAGATACCACGTCACAAACTCCTGACCCTAACGGACACGTAAAGAAGGACGGTGACGAGGGTGAGCTTGTTCAAGAGGCAACAACTATTCACACCGGCTCAAGAAAATATTTCTGCGCACTTTGCGGCTACGAATTCTACGAGGAAACTCCTGTGCTTGACGAAAGCACACAGCCAAACTTCGTTGAAAGAATGCTTGAGCGTGGCTTTGTCGGAATATTGATTCTTGTGGGAATTGGAATTCTGTTGATCCTCGGCGTTTTCCTTGTTGTCGGCGTTGTAATGACCGTTGTTCTCACCTTCAAGAAGAAAAAGAACAAGTCAAAGGGCTACAAATTCAAGTTCAACACACTTAAGAACGGAAAAGAAATCGGCTCAGGCAAGACAATTCAAGAGCAGCTTGCAGAAATGCACATCTTGAACGAGGAGCCGGAGGAAGCAATCGACCACACAGCTAACTTCTCAGCTTACATGGAAGCACTTAGCCAAGGCAACGATGCAACCGCTGAATTAAAGGTTACCGAAACGGACGATATAACAGACAGCGAAAGAGATGCTTCACTCCAAGCATACCTTGATGCCTTGAAGCAGGATTACTCCGCGACAAATCAAGATGCACCAAGCGACAGTGGCAAATCCTTAGCTGAAATGATGGACGACGCGGCACCTAAGTTCTAATAGGGGTACACGATAACAAAATACAAAAGGATGTCACTTCACGTGGCATCCTTTTTTAGTTAAAAAGAGAGAACGCGAGGTTCTCTCTTTTTATTATTTTTTGTTTTTGTGGCAAGCATCCTTAAATGCACATCCTGAGCATCCGCACGAGCAGGAGCTTTTGCCCTTTTTCTTATTAACAATCAAAATTGCAACGACCGCCGAAATAACCGCACTGAAAACGCCGAGTGCTATAATTGTCGGTAAATCCATAAAGCTCACTCCTTTGCTTGCGCTTGCCTATATAAGCTTACGCGTTTTTGTCTTCCTTTTTTGTAAAAATACGCTTGCAAGTGTCTGTAATTGAGAATTTTGTCGGTTTAAAGAGCAGGTATAAAAATACTGCCAAAACGATAAACGCGAGCACTGTCCAAATTGAGAACGAGCCCCATTTTATAAGCATCCCTATTTGGTACGTAACAAGGGAAGCGGCATATGCAAGTCCTGTCATATAACCAAGCGTTGCCCAAGTCCATTTTCTACTGTTCATTTCCGTTTTGATAGCGCCGATTGCCGCAAAGCACGGTGCGCAAAGAAGATTGAATATCATAAAGGACATTCCCTTAAGGAAGCTGCCGTCGAAAAATTCCTCCGCCGCGCCCTCAAGTCCGCCGTCTGCCATTGTGCCTATTGCGCCGACTACCTCCTCCTTAGCAACTAAGCCAAGGATTGTTGCAACGCTTGCCTCCCAGCTGTCACCGAAGCCAAGCGGCTTGAACACAAGCGAAATAAGCTCGCCAAGCACCTGTAAAATTGATTTTGAGGTGCAGCCGTCCTCGATAAAGTGAAGCCCTGTGTGCTCTGCTTTTTCAAAGCCGATTATATTTCCGTCCTCATCGTACACAAGGTGCGCGTGAACGCCGTTTTCAATATTGCCCTCCCCGTCGGTTACAAACGAGCCGTCCTCGTTTACCGAATACTCCTTGGAGTCGGAGCTTTCAAGAGATACGTTTTGTCCAACCCAAATAAGCACGCTTGCGATAAGAATAACCGTTCCTGCACGCTTTACAAAGCCCCAACCGCGGTCAAAGGTTGACTTAGCCACGTTTTTAGCCGCAGGCACGTGGTATTCGGGAAGCTCCATAACAAACGGTGACGGATGACCTGCAAACGCCTTAAATTTTTTAAGTATAACGCCCGAGCAGATAACCGCCGCAATACCGATAAAGTACGCGCCCGTTGAAACAAGCGCACCGCGCCAGCCGCCGCCGAAAAGATATCCCGCAACGAATGCAACGATAGGCATTTTTGCGGAGCATGGCACAAAGCCAGTTGTCATAATAGTGATTTTACGGTCATTTTGCTGCTCGATTGTACGGCTTGCCATAATTCCCGGCACGCCGCAGCCCGAGGCAATAAGCATAGGGATAAAGGATTTGCCTGAAAGGCCAAAGCGTCTGAACACTCTGTCCATTATAAACGCAATACGCGACATATATCCGCAGTCCTCAAGCAAGGAAAGCAAGAAGAACAAAATGAGCATTTGAGGCACGAAGCCAAGCACCGCACCGACACCGCCGATTGCGCCGTCCGCAATTAAGCCGACAAGCCAAGGTGCAACGCCCCATTTTTCAAGCAAAGCGTGTGCGCCAGGAACAATCCATTCCCCAAAAAGCGTTTCGTTCATAAAGTCGGTAACGAAGCCGCCCACCGAGCCGATTGCAATAAAATAAACCGCAAACATAATAAGCGCGAAAAGCGGAATTGCCAAAAATCTGTTCGTTACTATTCTGTCTATTTTGTCAGACACCGACATTTTATCTCTGCCGGGTGTTTTCTTGTCAACTATCTTCGTTACGTAATCGTATCTTTCATTTGTGATTATGCCCTCGCTGTCGTCGTCAAGCGCTACTTCCACGCCCTTTATTACAGCTTCAATCTCTGCCCTTGATTTTTCCGAAAGGTCAATGTGTGCAGAAATCTCCTCATCTCTTTCAAAAAGCTTTACGCTGAGCCAACGAAGCTCATCCTCTTCTATGTATCCGCGAGAAATTGAGCGCTGAATTTTAGTGAGCGCTTCCTCAACCTTAGGTGAGAAAATGTGATGCTTAAAGCTCTTTTTATTCGATGAAATTTCAATTGCCTCAAGTGCAACCTCGCGAATTCCCTTGTTTTTAAGAGCGGATATTTCAATAACCTTACAGCCGATTTCCCTTGATATTTTATCAAGATTAAGCTTTACGCCTCTTTTCTCCAAAATATCCATAAAGTTAATGGCGATAACCATAGGAATACCGAAGTCGAGAAGCTGTGTTGTTAAATATAGGTTTCTTTCAAGGTTTGTGCCGTCAACAATGTTGATAATAGCGCTTGGATGCTCCTCAACAAGATAGTTTCTTGCAACAATTTCCTCAGGTGTATATGGAGAAAGTGAATATACACCGGGCAAGTCGGTTAAAATAACCTCCTTGTTCCACTTTATTTTTCCTTCCTTCTTCTCAACGGTAACACCGGGCCAGTTTCCAACGTATTGGTTAGAGCCGGTGAGGGCGTTAAAAAGAGTTGTTTTACCCGAGTTGGGATTTCCAACCAAAGCAATTTTAATTGACATTTTTCCTCCAATGCGGCAAAATCAACCGCTATTTAAGCTTGTTTCTCAACTATTATCATTTTTGCGTCTTCTTTTCTGACGCTCAGTTCGTATCCGCGCACCGTTAATTCAAACGGATCGCCAAGTGGGGCAACCTTTCGTACGTAGATTTCAACACCCTTGGTAATTCCAAGGTCCATAATGCGGCGGCGTATCGGGCCCTCGCCCTCAACCTTGATAACCTTGACAGTATCGCCGACTTTTGCATTCTTTAAGGTCATTTTTCTCTCCTTTTAACAACGCTTAAACGAGTTAGTCTTGACTAACTTCGCAGTTAGTTTAGCATAACCACCTTGTTTTGTCAAGTATTTTTGTAAGATTTTTCAAATTTTTTTGTGCGGTAAAATCAATATCGGTTTTTGAAATTTGCCAATATAAAATATTATATTAAATATGTAGGGTTTTTAGAGCCGCCGCGCCTTGACAAAGAATTTTCAAGGCGGTATAATCATAATAGAAGAAAATGAAGGGAGGGCTAAAATGAAAAGGTTTAACGTCACGGGGATGAGCTGTGCCGCTTGCTCCGCACGTGTTGAAAAAGCGATTATGACAACCAAGGGCGTGACTGCCTGCTCGGTAAACCTTATCACGGGCGAGGCAACCGCTAAGGGTAATGCATCGAGCGAGGAAATAATCTTATCGATTAAAAAAGCCGGCTACGGCGCAACTCTTTCAAACGATGAAGCGCTAAGCTTGACGCTTTTTACGGACAAGGAAACGCCTATTTTAAGAAAGCGCCTTATCATCTCGTCCTGCCTGCTTCTTTTCCTTATGTATTTTTCAATGGGCGCACACATCGGTATAATTCCGCAATTTTTGAGGGATAAGTATCTGATTTTGGCGTTTTTACAGCTTGCCTTCTCTCTTTCTATTTTAATAATAAATAGGAAGTTTTTTATAAACGGCGCAAAGGGTGCTGTCAAGCTCTCACCGAATATGGACACGTTAGTTTCGCTTGGCTCGGGCATTTCGTTTGTTTACAGTGCGGTTATGCTCATTTTAATGTGCGCGCGCCGAGGGGATGCGGAGTTTTTGGAAAAAACACTTCACAAGGGCCTTTATTTTGAGTCCGCAGCTATGATTTTGGTGCTTATCACGCTTGGCAAAATGCTTGAATCAATCTCGAAAAGAAAAACGACAAGCGCGCTGAAAAATCTTATAAAAATGAAGCCGAAAACCGCCGTAATTTTAAAAGACGGCAAGGAGGAAACGGTTGACGCCTCCGAAATTAAAATCGGTGACGAGTTTATCGTAAAGGCGGGCGCCATTACTCCCGTTGACGGAATCATCATAAGCGGTGAAGCATCGTTTGACGAGTCTTGTCTGACGGGCGAAAGCATTCCTGCGGACAAATCAGTCGGCGCAAGAATTTACGCTTCCACCACCGTTAAATCGGGCTACGTCATCGCTCGTGCCGAGGAGATTGGCGAAAAGACCGCCATTTCAAAAATAATCAAAACCGTATCGGATGCAATGACAACAAAGGCACCGATTGCAAGAATTGCAGACACAGTGTCGGGCTTTTTTGTTCCAACGGTTATTTTAATTGCATTTATTTCATCGTTAATTTGGTTCATTTGCACACACGATTTTGCATATAGCTTGGAGCGCGGAATTTCCGTCCTTGTTATAAGCTGTCCTTGTGCGCTTGGACTTGCCACCCCCGTTGCAATAATGGTTGGCGGCGGCATAGGCGCAAAAAAGGGAATTTTATTCAAGGACGCGGGCAAGCTTGAGCTTCTTGGCAAGTGTGATTGGGTGCTTCTTGACAAAACAGGCACAATAACCGAAGGCGCACCCGAAATTACCGATATTATTCCACTGCAAGCAAGCGAAAACGAGCTTATTTCATACGCCTACACCCTTGAAAAAATGAGCGAGCATCCGCTTGCAACCGCTGTAAACGAATATGCAAGGAAAAACGATATAAAGCCGCTTGAAAGCATTGGCTTCAAAACCCTTTCGGGAAGCGGTGTTAGTGCCGAAATAAACGGCGAGGCCGTATTTGGCGCAAGCTACTCCTATACCGTTTCGCAAATCGGCGAAAGCAAGGAGCTAAAATCGCACTTCGAGCGCATTTCAAACGAGGGAAAAACGCCACTGTTTTTCGTAAAAAACGACACTCCCCTCGGTATAATTGCCGTGCGCGACAAAATCAAGGCAGACAGCAAGGATGCAATTTCCAAGCTAAAGGAAATGGGGCTTCACACCGTGATGCTGACAGGTGATAACGAAAAAACCGCGTGGGCAATTGCAAAAAGCGTCGGTATAGATTACGTAATTGCAGAGGTAATGCCCGAGGGAAAAGCCGCCGAGGTTACAAGAGCAAAACCAAGTGGCAGCGTTATAATGGTTGGCGACGGAATTAACGACGCGCCCGCCTTGGCAACGGCCGACGTTGGCGTTGCAATTGGCGCGGGAGCTGACGTTGCAATAGATACCGCCGACGTGGTGCTTGTAAAAAGCGCGCTTAGTGACCTTGTCACCGCAATAAAGCTTAGCCGTGCAACGCTTATAAACATTAAAGAAAACCTGTTTTGGGCGTTTATTTACAATATTATCGGTATTCCGCTTGCGGCAGGCGCGTTTATCGCGGTATCGGGCGGACACCTAACGCTCACCCCAATGCTTGGCGCGCTTTTGATGAGCTTTTCAAGCGTTAGCGTTGTTTTAAATGCACTGCGGCTTAATTTGTTTAACGAAAAAAAGAATTATAAACGAAGAAAAAAGAAATTAACCCCAAAGAAGGAGAAAAAGGAAATGAAAATTACGTTAAAGGTTGAAGGAATGATGTGCCCACACTGCGAGGCGCACGTAAAAAAAGCGCTTGAAGCAATCGACGGTGTTGAAGCGGCAACGGCAAGCCACACAAGGGGCGAGGTTGAAATAACGCTTTCAAAGGATATTTCAATTGACACCTTAAAAAGCATCATTGTTCAAGAGGGCTACACCGTAAAATAATATTTAAGCTCCCAAGCACGCGTTTGGGAGCTTTTTTGTTAAATTTCTACCAAAAATAGAGTAAAGCCGCCCATTCTCACCACCCGTTGGGGTGGCGTGGGTTAATTTTATTTGACAAAGTCAATATACTATGGTATAATTGAATTAATCTTACGAAGGGAGTGCGGATATGATTATTAAGGAATCGGCAGAAAACTATCTTGAAGCAATTTTAGTTATAAAAAATCAAAAGGGCTTTGTGCGCTCGATAGATATTGCAAATGAGCTTTCAGTTTCCAAGCCAAGCGTATCCGTGGCTATGAAAAACTTTCGTGAGGAGGGCTACATTACCGTTGACGAGGACGGAAGCATTGATTTGACCGAAAAGGGGCTTTTAATTGCAAGGCGTGTTTACGAAAGACACGAAATTATCGCCTCCGCGCTTGAAGCAATCGGCGTCAGCCGTGAAACCGCGCTTGATGACAGCTGTAAAATCGAGCACGTTATCAGTGAGGAAAGCTTCCTCAAAATCAAGGAATTTCTAAATTCAAAATAATGAGTGCATCCAAAGGATGTACGCTCAAAAATATAAAAAGGAGTGTTTTTATGGACGAAATTATTAAAGCTAACCCCATCGAAAACGATGAAGCCGCTATCTCGCCACTTGACGAAACAGCTGGTTGCGACTGCTGTTGTGAGTGCGAAGCAAGCGATGAATCGTGTAGTGAGCAAACGACGGCAGAAACGGTTGTTTCGGTTAATAAGCTATTCAAGGATTACGGCAAGCTTATGGCATTAAACGGCGTTGATTTAACGCTCACATCAGGCAAAATCGTTGGTCTTCTCGGCCCTAACGGAAGCGGAAAGACAACGCTTATTAAAATTCTTGCAGGTCTTTTGACCGCAACGTATGGAGATGCAAAAATTTGCGGCAAGGAAATCGGCGAGGAAACAAAGGCGCTTGTTTCTTACCTTCCCGAGCGCCCTTATTTCAGCTCTTGGATGAAGGTTGAAGAGTGTCTTGACTTCTTTGGCGACTTTTATGCGGACTTTGACCGTGAGCTTGCTGAAAAGATGCTTGTTGACCTTGAAATTGACAAGACAAAGAAGCTCCGCACGCTCTCAAAGGGTACGCGTGAAAAGGTGCAGCTCATTCTCGTTATGTCAAGACGCGCAAAGCTTTATTTACTTGACGAGCCGATTGCAGGCGTTGACCCGGCGGCACGTGACTACATTCTTGAAACAATTATTTCCGCATACAACAGAGAGGCAACCGTTGTTATCTCCACGCACTTAATTTCCGATATTGAAAACGTGCTTGACGAGTATATCTTCATTAAGCACGGCAACATTGTGGAATTCGGCAATGCAAAGAATTACGAGGAGAAAAACGGCGAAACACTCGATATGCACTTTAGGGAGGTGTTTAAGTATGTTCGGTAAGCTATTTAAATATGATATGAAATCGACAATGCGCGTTGGCTTGCCACTGCTTATCGCCGCGCTTGCACTTGTTGTTTTTGGAGTTTTGAACAATCTTTTCTCCGCATTTACACAGGATTTATCGCTTAAAATGACCGAATGGTTGGTTAACGGAACTATTAACGAGCGCTTAGCCACCGTGCTTACAATTCTTATCACGCTGACCACGCTTATTTCCTCGTTCCTCCAATCAATCGGCTCAATGGTGCTTGCGGCAACCTATATTGCAATGATAATTATCAATCTTGTAAACTTCTACAAGAACCTTATCACCGACGAGGGCTACCTTATGTTCACCTTGCCCGTACGTCCTATTGAAATTCTTTCATCAAAGGTTGTAAACGCGTGCATTTGGAACTTTGCCGCTTACGCAGTTGTGCTTGTTGGCTCACTCGTTCAAAGCTTGCCAACCTACATTCGTACAATTGCGCTTATAATTATTGCTAACAAGGATCTCGGCTTAGAGATTGATCTTTGGCCGATAATTCAAGAGGTATTTGGAGTATCGGGAATCAGCCCAATGCTTCTTGCCCTTATGATTGTGCTTGCAATTGCGGTTTCACTTTGCATCGTTATTGCAACACCCGTGTTTATGTTCTTCACAATTTACCTTGGCGGTGTTGTGGCAAAGAAGCACAAGCTTCTTGCAGGTGCGGGCTTCACGCTCCTTGGCTACGAGGTTTACACGATTATCGAAACGATAATTGTGTTCTTCACAATAACCTGCGCGCTCCTTCCTATTTTCTTTGTTGAAAACACAAACGGCGCGGAAATTCTTAACTACGTATTCATAATTATCAGCATAATTCTTGCTCTCTCTGTCGTTTTATTAATTGCTGCCATCGTGATTTTCTTTATTCTCACAAAGTGGCTGATGACAAAGAAGCTCAATTTGCCATAATAAAAACTAAAGCACCTCGTTTCGGGGTGCTTTTTTTGCAAAACCTTGGAGGAAAAATGGCAAAATTGAATATGGAAAAAATAGTTTTTCAAAAAATTTCAAAAAATTTTATTTTTCTCTTGACAAACTATTTTTAATGTGATACAATAAGGTGCGTTGCAGGACAATACGCTGGTGTGGCTCAATGGCAGAGCAGCTGATTTGTAATCAGCAGGTTGATGGTTCGACTCCGTTCACCAGCTCC
>JAZREL010000015.1:0-18320 GCA_045660785.1 Eubacteriales bacterium
TGTTTTTTCGTCCTCGCTTAAAACGCGCAAATTTGACGTATTTACGCCACAAATTTCTACCTTGTTATATTTCATATTTCTCTCCCAAATCACTGTTTGAGATAATTATTGACTTTGGGAAAAGAAGAATATTCAAAAATAAATTGGTAAAATCTGTTTTCTACATATTATTAATATTACGTGTGCGAACTAAAGATGCAGTTGACGGCGGTTTTGCAGGGGATGGCGCCCCGACATCCCGTTTGGCGAGCGCCGCACATTTTGTAGGGGATGGCGCCCCGACATCCCGTTTAGCGGAGCGCCGCACATTTTGCAGGGGATGGCGCCCCGACATCCCGTTTGGCGAGCGCTGCGCGGAAGTGCGGCGCGGGGTAAAAGGAAAAGACAGGGCAAAAGAAAAAGGCAGGGGCAAGCCCTGCCAAAATATTCAACTTCGGTTAAATAACAAGCATAACTATCGCGACAATACCGAGTATTACACACGCGATTAAGCTGATTTTCACCTTTTTTACTTGGTCACTTATAAAAGGTGTTGCCTCCTTTATCTGCTCCTCGTCAAGGAGTGCAACAAGCTTCTTTATTTTCATATAGAGAAAGAACGCGCAGAAGCCAAAAAAGAGCGAAAACACGCCCGACGCGATTCCGATATAATTAAACCATTCCATTATCTTATATGCTCCGGTAGCTTTTCTCCGCCAATTACGTGGAAATGAAGGTGCTTTACGCTCTGACATGCATCCTCACCGCAGTTTGTTATAACACGGTAGCCGTTTGTTATACCCGCTAAGCGCGCAATTTCGGGAATTTTTTCAAAAATATAAGACACGTTAAAGCTATTTGACCTATTAACGTGGTTTGCAGAGTGAATATGCTCCTTTGGAATTACCAAAATGTGCACCTTCGCCTCAGGGTTGATATCGTGAAATGCGAGAATAAAAGAATCCTCATAAACCTTTTTTGACGGAATTTCTCCGTTTGCTATTTTACAAAATATGCAGTCCATTTGATTTCTCCTTGAAATTTTCTTTCAATTATACTATAATACAATTATACACAACAATTTTCAAAAAATCAAGGAATTAAAATGATAAATTACAAGAAATACATTTTTGACGAGTTCGATTGTGACGTTTGGAACACACTTAAGCGCTCAAGCTTGCCGATTTTGATTTACGGCATGGGCAACGGCGCCGACAAAATCATTTCCGTTTTCGAAAGCTACGGTATCAGCTACGCCGACGTTTTTGCAAGCGACGGATTTGTGCGCGGTCATTCATACAAGGGCAAGCGCGTCCTTTCCTACTCCGAGGCGTGCGAAAAATACAAGGATGGGTTTGATATCGTTGTTTCATTTGGAACAAAGCTGCCCGATGTAATCGAAAGAATTTGCGCGCTTGAGGAAAAGCACAGCGTTTTTGCGCCCGACGTGCCAATACTTTGGGATGCACTTTTTACGGAAGAATTTTTTGATTTACATCTAAATGAAATTCTTGCCGCACGTGAAATATTCGCCGATGAGGAGTCAAAAATCTTATTCGATAATGTAATAAGATTTAAACTAAGCGGAAAAATAAAATATTTGAAAATCGCATCATACAGCGAGGCGGAATGTGACCGAATTTTGCAGCTTGACAAGTATAAATCATATCTTGACCTTGGCGCATACAACGGTGACACAATAAAAAAATATTTATCAATTTGCAAAAACATAAACAAAATTTACGGTGTTGAGCCCGACACAAAAACCTTCAAAAGACTTGAAAAATACTGTGGGGCGGTTGAAGCCGAAATCGAGCTTTTTAACGCGGCAGCATTTTCACACGACACGACACTTTATTTCCACCAATCAGGCAACAGAAATTCCACCGCCGCCGCAACCGCATCATACGAGCATAAGACGGTTGAGGTAAAAGCGCTTGCACCTGACAGTATTGTAAAAACCGTTGACTTTATCAAGTATGACGTTGAGGGACTTGAGGCAGAAGCGCTCCTTGGCACGAAGGAAATTATCAAAAGCTGTGCGCCCGACCTGCTCGTTTCGTGTTATCACAAGAGCGAGGACGTTTTCAAGCTACCGCTTCTTGTAAAAGAGCTGAATTCAGACTATAAGCTTTATTTTAGGCGTTTGCCTTATATCCCTGCGTGGGATTTGAACCTATATGCAATTAAGAATTAAGATACAAAATCAAAAGCGAGCCGTTTTTGCGGCTCGCTAATTATTTATCAATCAGTCCTTAAAGCAAAAACAAGCTTTGAGGGCTTTTTATATAGCTTTTATTTCAAATGAATTGAAAATCTCAACAGCTGCTGTCGGCAAAATTGATAAAACGTCATCCTTCACCTTTTGACACACAGGGTTTTCCGTGAAGAAATGACCCGCCTCAACGATATTAAGCCCCATATCGCGCGCATCAATCAGCGTATTGTAGCTAACTCTGCCCGTAAGGAGTGTATCAGCACCCAATGAAATGGCGCGTGAAATTAAATCCTTGCCGTCGCCACCTACAACGTAAACCTTATTAACCTCGCGATTGCCATTGTATAACACAACAGGCGTGCCAAGCTTCGTTTTTACATTTTCGGCAAATGTAGAAAGTCCACTTTTTGCAGATAAAACGCCAATTCTACCAACGGGATCAAGCAAATCAACCTCAACACCCTCAAGTCCGATAAGATTGCACAAAACGTCGTTTACTCCACCGCTTACCGCATCAAGGCGAGTGTGGAACGAAAAGACGCTCACGCCTGCTTTGACAAGCTTGATAAGCTTTCTTTGAGTGTATTTTGTTTCAACAAGTGACTTTTGCGACGAGAAAACCAAAGGATGGTGCGAAATTATAAGGTCAAATCCGTTATCTATTGCATAATCAACAGTATTTTCGGTCACGTCCAAGGCAACAAGCACCTTTTTTACCTCGCGAAGCAGGTTGTCCGCGCACATAATGCCGTCATTGTCCCACTCACAGCTAAGTGAGGTTGGGTATTTTTCGTTCAAGGCAGCGTAAAGCTCATTAATTTTCATATATGTTTCTCAGCTTTTCTATGTATTTTTCAAGCTCGGTTGTATCTTGACCACCAAGCTTCATTCCATCAACTCTTTTTTGATGTTTGGCAATTGCAGAAAACAGCAACTTTTGGAACTCATCACCCCTGTTTTCTATGTTCAGCTTGCCAAGCTCAAGCTCTTCTCTTGTAAGTGGATGAAAACCGCCGTCATACTGTAAACAAAGGACTTGATAAATCTTTTCATCCTCGCAAACAACATTTTCGGCAACTGTATAAAATCCATTTTGAAGGTACTCTCTCAAAAGCTCAACGTGTGTCATCGGTTGAAGGATTAATCGCACGTGATTTTGCCTTACGTAAGGTGCGCTTTCGAGAATTTTGATAATCAATTCTCCGCCCATTCCGCAAATTGCAATATCGGTTGGCGCAAATTCCTCAATGCCGTCAAGCCCGTTTGCAACCTTGGTCACAACCTTGGAGCAAAGACCGTACTTTGTCAGATTTTCGTTTGCATTTTCGATAGGTCCGACGTTAATGTCAGACGCGTACGCACGGTTTATTTTACCGTTTTGTAAAAGAAAAATCGGCAAATACGCGTGGTCAGTGCCTATATCGGCAAAGTCAGCGCCGTTTCGCACAAGCATGGCGGCGGCGCTTAACCTTTTGCTTAATTTAATTTCGTTCATTATTTAGAAAGAAAATCGTTGAGCTTCTTTACAAGCGCGTCAGCATCTGTGCCGTGAACTCTGCAAGCATCCTCAATTGCCTCGCCTCTTGAGTGTGGGCAACCTAAGCAATGCATACCGATTTCAAAGAAAAATTGTGCTGTTTCAGGATTGAAATCAAGAACGTCTCCGATTATTGTTTGTTTTGTAACTACCATTTTTATTCTCCTTTTAGTAATTTGATTTTTCCACCGAGAGAGGAAATTTTGCCCGTTAGGTTTTCATAACCTCTGACGATATAGTTAACGTTATTTATAGTGCTCTGCCCCTTTGCCCCAAGTGCGCCGACAACAAGTGATGCCCCTGCGCGAAGATCGGTTGCATCAACCGTTGCAGAGTGAAGCTTGCTTGGCAAAACTCGCGCTTCATTATTCGATTTTGTAATATTCGCGCCCATTTTCAAAAGCTCGTTAATATAAGCAAATCGACTTGGAAATATCTCTTCCCTCACCGTGCCACCATCCTTGGTAAATGATAGCATTGCGGCAAATTGCGGGTGTAAATCCGTTGGGAAAAGCGGATACGGTGCGGTGAGTACGCTTGCGCCGCCGAGCTTGTCATTCACCCTTATTCTGACCTCGTCGAAGTACGAATCGACACACATGCCCATTGAACGAAAAATATCGGCACAGTAGCTGATATGCTCAAAATTGACACCCGTTAAGGTAACGTCGCCGCCTGTTGCACCAAGCATAGTAAAGTAAGTAAGCGTTTCTATCATATCGGGAAAAACGCGATATTTTACGCCGTGAAGCGAGGAAACACCCTCACAGTATATACGGCGCCCAACGCGCATAATCCTTGCCCCTGCACGATTAAGAAAGCAAATTACGTCATCAACGTGCGGCTCGATTGCGCAGTTGTCGATAGCGGTCACACCATCAAGAAGCACTGATGCAAGCACTATATTTATTGTAGCACCTACAGAAATTTTGTCAAGTGTTATTTTTGTACTTTTAAGGTGTTTTTTGGTACAAATCTCGATAAAACCGTCTTTTTCGTGGCAGCTTGCACCAAGCAAGGTAAAGCCCTTTAAGTGCTGTTCAATTGGGCGCGCGCCGAAATTACAGCCGCCCGGCATTGGCATTTTAAGCTTGCCAAAGCGCGAAAGAAGCACGCCCATAAGATACGATGAGGCGCGCATTTTCGAGATTTTTTCGTATGATTTCACCGTGCCGTCAAGGTTTGACGTATCAATCAAGGCAGTATGCTCATCTACCCAACTGACGCAAGCACCCATTGATGACAAGATGTCAAGCGCGCAAAAAACGTCACTCACCCTCGGCAGGTTTTCAATTATACATTCATCTTTTATTAGAACAGTTGCAAAAATTATCGGAAGTGCGGAATTTTTCATACCGCTTACACGAATTTCGCCATTTAGCTTGTTTTCGCCCTCAATTTCAAGATATTCCATAAACTAACCTCTTTTTTTATTAGTTTATTCCTATACCATTTAATTGATAACAAAAAACGCACCTGTATGGCGCGTTTTAAAGTGTGATTTCGGGAAAATATTTATCAGTCAATGCTCTCATATCGGGCGGTAGCGGTGCCAAAAAGCTGCCGATTTTGTCAACGGTCATCTCAAGGCAGTGGAGCGCTTGACGTGAAATTTCATCACTTGGTGTGCCATAAAGCCCGTCACCTACTATTGGATGGTTTATATATGCCATATGCACGCGAAGCTGATGTGTCCTACCCGTTACCGGAGCAAGAAGCACAAGGGTGTAATTTCCGTTGGTTGCAAGCGCCTTATATCGGCTGATCGCCACCTCGCCATCCTCTCTTACCTCTCTTTTTATTATGCTTTGACCAATCCTGTCAATCGGCGCGTTAATTTCGCCCTCGCCTATAAGCTCGCCGTGGACAACGGCAACGTATTTTTTGTCAACAAGTCCCTTTTTGATTATATCGGAGAGGCGCGCGGCATAATATTTGTTATTTGCGGTAATAACCACGCCGCTTGTATCCTTATCTAAGCGATTTGTCGCACGGAAAACGTAGCTTTTATCGCGATACCTATACGCCAAGGCATTTGCCAAGGAATTGCCGCGGTTGTTCAGTGATTCGTGCGTTGGCATATTAGCGGGCTTGTTTACAACGGTGATATTTTCGTCCTCGTATATAATTTCAATTGGAATATCGTTTGGCACCAAATGAACGTTTGTGTCCTCTGAAAAATCCTCATCCTTGAGCACCAAAATATCTCCATTTTTTAATATATAAGTCACGTTTTGATGCATACCGTTTACGGTAATGCCGTTTTCAATTTTCTTCAAGCGCTTTATCAGATTAGCGGAATAGCAATTTTTGCGCAAAAAATCCTTTATGCTGACTGCGCTGCTTTTTTCATCAATTAAGTATTTCATATTGGTAGTTTACCATACCTTTTTATACTTTTCAATATGAAAAAAACATAGAAACCAAATATTTTAACTTTTTTTGATTTAAGGGTTGCACATTTGGGAAAAATAGGTTATAATAGTATGGAATTTTCCAAAGGAGGAATTAAAAATGATAAATAATTTATTTGCCGCACAAGGCGGTGGAAGCTGGGTTACAATCGTACTTATGGTTGCGGTTGTTGGCGTTATGTTCTTCTTTATGTTCCGCTCACAAAAGAAGCAGGAAAAGGAAGCAAACGATATGCGTAACAATCTCCAAATCGGTGACGAGGTTACCACAATCGGCGGTATTATCGGCGAAATCGTTAGAATTAAGGACGAAACAGTTACAATTGAAACCGGTAAGGACAGAACAAAGATTAGAATTTTGCGTTCAGCAATCCGTACAGTTGACGTTCACGCGGCTGACAAATACGGCACACCTGCTCCTGCACAAGCAGAGCCGGCAAAAGACGTAAAGGTTAAGGCAGCAAAGAAGAAAAAGAGCGAAAAGTTTGCCGAAGCTGCAAACGAACAGCCTGCTGAAGCTACGGAAGCTATCGAAGCTACCGAAAACGAAAGCAAATAAGAATATAAATAAAATCTCGCAAATATACTTTACCAAAGAGTATTTTGCGAGGTTTTTTATGTTAACTAAGAAAAAATTTCAATCTGGAGTCAAAAGCTTTGGCGCGCTTAACCATCTTATCTCACTTGCCGCTTTTGCACTTTTATTCGTGTGTATATTCCTTTTGTGCGCGTTTTTGCTTGGCTTTGTGTTTTTTAAGCTGCCGCAGCCGCTAAAGCTGACAAACGTTGCCACGCTTGGGGCACTTTACCTAAGCTGTGCCGTTTCTTCATTTATTATTTCTAAGAAAAACGGGCAGAAATATTTCCTTTGCGCGGTTTTAAACTCAACCTTTGTTGTATTTCTTTTAACCGCCTTATCGTTTTTTGGCACTACAAGAATTTTCAGCTTTGATTTTCTTTTGCGCCTTCTCTCAATTCTTTTCTGCTTTTTGGGTGCTTTTTTAGGCGTCAAGCGAGAAAAAATAAAAAAGCATAGCCACAGACGGTAAAATTCGCTTGTCTTGCGCTAAAATACAACACAAAGCTTATATTTCGGCTTTATAAAATAAAAATCTCCGCTATTTCAGCGGAGATTTTTACATTTTAATTAGTTAAGCTCTTTAACCTTAGATGCCTTACCTACTCTATCGCGGAGATAGTAAAGCTTAGCTCTTCTAACCTTACCAAGGCGGATAACTTCAACCTTAGCAACGTTTGGAGAATGAAGTGGGAATGTCTTTTCAACACCACAGCCGTAAGCAACACGTCTTACAGTAAATGTTTCGGAGATGCCACCGTTGTGCTTTGCAATAACAGTGCCTTCGAAAATTTGAATTCTTTCTCTTGTGCCTTCTTTGATAAGGTTGTGTACCTTTACAGTGTCACCGATGTTGAACTGTGGTACCTCTGTTTTTAATTGCTCGTTTACAAAAGCTTCGATTTTAGTCATAATAAGCCTCCATTACTTAGGATGTTCATGCAGAGCGTGGCAGCGGACCATCCTTTTAATTAGTATGCACATACATACGGTTGGTATTATAGCATACGGTTTTCTAAAAATCAAGTGCTTTTTTAAATTTTTTGAAAAAATTGTGTCATATAATATAAATTATTACACGAGCAATAATATATTTATAAAAAGTATTGTTATTTCTGCTTGTTTGTGGTAAAATAAGGAATGTTAATAACTTTTGAAAGGTTTTATTATGGACGAAAGCTACTATACCTCCCCTATTAAGGAGCCAAAGAAATTTACCAAAAACTTTTTTGATATATTTGAGCCGATAATTTACGCGCTTATCGCAGTTGTGATTATCACGCTTTTCGTGGCGCGCTTAACCGTTGTTGACGGCAGCTCTATGGAAACAAAGCTTCAACACGGCAACTACATCATCGTTTCAGATTTTATGCTCTCATATAAGCCAAAGCAAGGCGATATCGTCGTTGCGCACGGTGATTTTAAGGGTGACGAGTTTGATAAGCCGATTGTAAAAAGAGTTATCGCAACGGGAGGACAAACCGTAAGTATCAAATTCAACGAAAACAATTCTGCCGACGCGATCGTTTGTGTGGACGGCGTGCCTATAGAAACGCCAACTGCTTTTTATGACGACAATTACAACTCCGACTATTTTCCATCCGCTCTTGCGCAGTATGAATACTATTATTTGGGTTATTATCAAAACGGCACACACAGAGAAACCTACTGTAAATATTACGACTATTCAACTAAGGTTTTTGAAATGACTGTACCTGAGGGCACAGTATTTTTAATGGGAGATAACAGATACAATTCTGCCGACAGCCGTATACCTGAAATTGGCTGTGTGCCCGAAAAATATATACTTGGAAAGGCAATTTTAAGACTTACGCCGTTTTCAAAATTCGGCGGTCTTTATAAGGACTAATATGCAATCAGAAGTAATTCAATGGTTTCCGGGTCATATGGCGAAAACGCGCCGTTTGATTACCGAGAACCTAAAGGAAGTTGACATTATTGTTGAAATTCTTGATGCAAGAATTCCGTACAGCTCAAAAAACCCCGAAATCGCAAGAATTATCGGGGATAAGCCGACGCTTACAATCTTAAATAAAGCATCGCTTGCAAACAAGGAAATCACCAAGAAATGGATTGAATATTACAAAGCTAAGGGCAAATACGCCATATCCGTTGACTGCATAAGCGGCGAGGGTCTTAGCTTAATTTCAGGTGCTGTAAAGAACATTTTGGCTGACAAAATCGAGCGCTACGAAAACAAGGGAATGAACAAAAAGCTTCGCGCAATGTTCGTTGGAATCCCCAACGTGGGAAAATCCTCTCTTATAAACAAGATTTGCGGCTCGAAAAAGGCGAAGGTTGAAAACCGCCCGGGCGTTACCTTAAACAAACAATGGATTCCGACAAGCGTTGGCTTTGACCTTATGGATATGCCGGGTGTTTTATGGCCTAAGTTTGAGGAAAAGGCAGTTGGCGAAAATCTTGCCATAACAGGCGCTATTAAGGACGCAATTTTGGACACCGAGTATATTGCTATGGTGTTGTGCTCCCGCTTGAAAAATATAGCTCCAGCCGAGTTTATGCAGCGCTATAAGATAAAGGTTGAGGAGCTTGACGCTTGCCAAACCGACTACGAAATTTTCGAGCTCGTTGGCAAAAAGCGCGGCTTTTTAATCTCGGGTGGCGAAATTAACACGGAAAGAACTGCCGCCACTCTGCTTGAGGAGTTTAGAAGCGCGAAAATTGGCGCAATTTCACTTGAAATCCCTGAAAATTAGGAGAATTTTATGCTCAACTACTCATTTGATGCATCATTTATAAATGAGAATATAAAAATTGTTTGCGGAGTTGACGAGGCAGGCAGAGGCCCACTTGCAGGTCCTGTCGTTGCGGCGGCTTGCATTTTGCCCGAGGGCCTTGTTATTGAAGGACTTGACGACTCCAAAAAGCTAACTGAGAAAAAGCGCGAGAAAATCTTCGACGTTATTATCGAAAATGCGCTTGACTACTCTATTGCCTCAGCGTCAGTTGAGGAAATTGAGGAAATAAACATCTTAAACGCCGCTATGCTTGCAATGAAGCGCGCAATTGACGGCTTAAAAATAAAGCCCGACCTTGCATTAATTGACGGCAACACCTCGCGCGGCTTTACAGTACCGACAAAAACCGTTGTTGGCGGCGATGCTATATCTCAATCAATTGCAGCAGCATCTATCTTAGCAAAGGTCACGCGTGACCGTCTGTGCTACGATTTCGACAAGGAATACCCCGAGTACGGCTTTGCAAAGCACAAGGGCTACGGCACGAAGCTACATACAGAGGCAATAAAGACGTACGGCGTTACACCTATCCACAGACCAAGCTTTTTGGTTAAGCTACTGAAAAATGATTGATTTCGACAAAAAGCAGGTTGGAATTTTTGGCGAGGACTACTGCGAAAAATACCTAAAAAAGCAGAAAAAGCTGAAAATTTTAGCGCGTAACAAATCAATCGGTCATTTAGAAGCCGATATTATCGCCTATAACAAGGAATATATCGTTTTTGTAGAGGTTAAGACAAGGCGTGTTGACAAAAATAACATAGCCCGCCCTGCCGATGCTGTAAATCACGAAAAAAGAACGAATCTTATTAAATTTGCATATGCTTTTTGTAAGACTCTGCCATCTAAGCTCAAGGACAAAACGCCAAGAATTGACGTTTGCGAAATTTGGGTTACGGCGGAGAAAAAATTAAAGGTATGCGATATCAATTATATTGAAAACGCAATAACAAAATAATGATTCCACTTTTTGACCTTCACGCAGATACACTTTCAGAGTTATATAAGAAAAAGGAACTACTTTCAAAAAATACGCTTCATATATCATATGAAAATGCCAAAATTTTTGAGCCGTACATTCAAGTTATGGCAGTTTGGAGCGATTTTCGGCTAAGCGACGATGAAGCGTACGATAATTTTTTTAAGGTTTTAGCTAATGCACACAGCCAAAATCTCAGCTTTGCAACAAAAAAGGACGAACTTAAAAACCACGCGCTGATTCTTTCAGTTGAGGATGCGCGCTTGCTTGGCGGGGAGCTTGAGCGCTTAGATATACTATACCGATACGGCGTAAGGACCCTAACCCTGAATTGGAAGGGGGACAGCGTAATCGGCGGTGGATGGGACACAAAAAACGGGCTTACCAAATTCGGCTTCGACGTCCTTAATTATGCCCTTTCGCTTGGCATAATCCCCGATATTTCACATTCTTCTTTTGAGGGTGCATATGAAGCGGTTGATGCGGCAAAGGCGCAAAACAAGCATATTATCGCCTCACATTCCAATTCATACAGCGTATATCAGCACAAAAGAAATTTAACTGACGAGCTGTTTTGCGCGATAAAATCTCTTGGCGGTGTCGTTGGCATTTCTCTTGCCCCTGAGCATCTCGCCTTAGATGCTACGGTTTCCTCGGTTATTAAGCATATTTATCACTATCTCTGCCTTGGCGGCGAAAATAATGTCTGCTTGGGATGCGATTTTGACGGCGTTAGCGCCCTGCCGAGCGGAATTACGTCCATTTACGACCTAAATATTCTCTATTTCGAGCTTCAAAAGGAATTTGGGCACGAAATTACAAACAAAATTTTTTATCAAAATGCTTACAATTTTTTTATAAAATCATTTGAGTGAAAGGAGCTTAATATGTCTATTTTTGTAATGGCTGATTTACATCTTTCCATAACCACAAATAAGCCAATGGGCATTTTCGGCTCCCGATGGTGCGACCATATGGAAAAAATCAAGAAAAATTGGAATGCAATTATCTCGAACGAGGACACGGTTATTGTCCCCGGGGATATATCTTGGGCAATTGATTATAAGGAAGCGTATGATGATTTCAATTTTATAAACTCACTGCCCGGCAAAAAGCTGCTTGGCAAGGGTAACCACGACTATTGGTGGGGTACAATGGCGAAAAACCGCGCCTTTGTTAAGGAAAACGGCTTTGAAACTATCGATTTTTTATACAATAACGCATATAAGGTAGAAAATTACATCGTTTGCGGCACGCGCGGCTGGTACGTTGACGAAAAGCTGCAAAACGAAGCAAATGAGCCCGAATATCAAAAAATAGTCTTGCGCGAGGCGCAAAGATTAAGAATGAGTCTTGACGAGGCAGTCAAGCTTCGCGAAAATAACGAGCAAATTCTCGTATTTTTCCACTTCCCTCCCGTTTTCAAATCGTTTGTCTGCAACGAGCTTATAGATATTCTTTCGGAATACGGCATAAAAAACTGTTATTTCGGTCACATTCACGGTACTTATAACGTACCGAGAGCATTTGAGTATAACGGCATCAGCTTTACGTTAATTTCGTCTGATTTTTTAAGCTTTGTGCCTATGATTGTTATGCCTGAGGAATATTAATTACTATTTTGTTAAATTTTTTGTAAATTGTTATTGACTTTTAAGTTTTTATTATATATAATAGTCTAAGTAAAATTTACCATTACTATGGAGGAAATTAAAAATGGCATTAAAGAGCACAAACAAGGTTGAAACTAATGTTTACGAAATCGAATTTGATGCATCAAAGGAGGTTTTCGAGGCAGCTGTTGAAAAGGTTTACCGCAAGGAAGTAAAGAAGATCAACATCCCTGGCTTCAGAAAGGGTAAGGCACCTCGCTCAATCATCGAAAAGATGTACGGCAAGGGTGTATTCTTCGAGGATGCAATCAACGAAATCATTCCTGAGGCATACGAGGCAGCTATCAAGGAGGCAAACTTAGTTGTTGTTAGCCGTCCTGAATTCGACGTTGTTACTATTGATGACAATGGCGTAGTACTTAAGGCAAAATTCTTTGTAAAGCCGGACGTTACCGTTAAGGAATACGTTGGCATCAAAGCAAAGAAGGAAGTTAAAGAGGTTACTGACGAGGACGTTAACGCTGAAATCGATGCAGTTCGCGCTCGCAACGGCAGAATGGTTGAGGTTACCGACCGTGCTGTTGAAAACGGCGACCTCGCTGTTATCGACTACGAGGGCTTCTCAGATGGCGTTGCATTTGACGGCGGCAAGGCAGAAAAGTATAGCTTAGCTATCGGCTCAAACAGCTTCATCCCCGGCTTTGAGGAGCAAATCATCGGTCACAATATCGGCGAAAGCTTTGACATTTCAGTTAAGTTCCCTGAAGAGTACCACTCTGAGGAGCTTGCAGGCAAGGACGCTATTTTCAAGATCGTTCTTCACGAAATCAAGAAGAATGAGCTTCCGGAGCTTGACGACGAATTTGCAAAGGACGTTAGCGAATTTGACACACTTGATGAATATAAGGCAGACGTTAAGGCAAAACTCGTAGCAAAGAACGAGAAAGCTGCTGAAAACTCCGTTGAGGAGCAAATCATCAATGCTCTTGTTGAAAACCTTGAAGCAGAAATTCCTGAGGTTATGTTTGAAACAGAGGCAGAAAACTTTGTTCGTGACTACGATTCACGTCTTAGAATGCAAGGACTTGACCTCAACACATATTGCAAGTACACAGGTCAAACACTTGAGTCACTTCGTGAGCAATTCAAGCCAATGGCTGAAAGACAGGTTAAGACTCGTCTTGCTCTTGAAAAGATTGTTGAGCTTGAAAACATCGTTGCTTCCGACGAGGAAGCAGAAGCTGAATACGAAAACCTTGCTAAGGCATACAATATGCCTGCTGACGAGGTTAAGAAGTTCGTTGACGCTTCAGCAATCAAGGCAGACCTTTGCGTAAAGAAGGCAGTTGACTTCGTTAAGGAAAACGCTAAGATTACAAAGCCAAGAAAGAAAGCTGTTAAGGCAGCTGAAACAACCGAAGAATAATTCTTTGGCAATTAACTACTACTTCTCTTTACCGCTGTATAAATTTACAGCGGTAATTTGAATATATAGTGAGTGCGACAAAATTCTACAATTTAGGAGGAAAAAATTATGGCACTTGTTCCTATGGTCGTTGAACAAACCAATCGCGGTGAGCGTTCATACGATATTTATTCACGCCTTTTAGAGGACCGTATCGTGTTTCTTTGCGATGAGGTAAATGACGTAACCGCATCCCTTGTGGTTGCTCAGCTTCTCTTCCTCGAGGCACAGGACCCCGATAAAGACATAAATCTTTATATCAATAGCCCGGGCGGTAGCGTTAGCGCAGGCCTCGCTATTTACGACACTATGAATTTTATTAAATGCGACGTTTCCACAACCTGCATCGGTATGGCGGCAAGCATGGGCGCATTTTTGCTTTCAAGCGGTGCAAAGGGTAAAAGATTTGCGCTTCCAAACAGCGAAATTATGATTCATCAGCCCTTAGGCGGCGCAAAGGGTCAAGCAAGCGACATTAAAATTCACGCCGAGCATATTTTGAAAACAAGAGAAAAATTAAATAAAATCTTGGCAGCCAACACAGGCAAGGACCTTAAAACCATTGAGCTCGACACTGAGCGCGACAACTTTATGAGCGCGTCCGAGGCGGCGGAATACGGTCTTGTTGACAAGGTAATTGATAAGAGAGCATAAAAATGAGTGAAAATAAATGCTGTTCATTCTGCAAAAGAAGTGAAAAGGACGTTGAGTTTTTAATTCCCGCACCCGACTTCTCTGCTTATATTTGTCCTATGTGCATCGACCTTTGTGAGCAAATTCTCGATGAATACGACTACAACCAAAAAGCAGAAAACGAAGCTTGCGACGACCTTGGACTCACTATCGACGCATTACCGACACCAAAGGAAATCAAAGCAACGCTTGATGATTTCGTTATCGGTCAGGACAATGCAAAAATTGCACTTAGCGTTGCAGTATATAACCACTATAAGCGCCTTATTTACAACCAAAAGAAAAAGACGGAAAACAGCGACGTTGAAATCCAAAAAAGCAACATCTTGCTAATTGGTCCAACGGGCTCAGGCAAAACATACCTTGCACAAACGCTTGCAAACGCGTTAAAGGTTCCGTTTGCTATTGCCGACGCGACTACGCTTACTGAAGCGGGCTACGTTGGTGAGGACGTTGAAAACATTCTTTTGCGTTTAATTCAAGCCGCCGATTTTGACGTTTCAAAGGCGGAAAAGGGTATTATTTATATCGACGAGATTGACAAAATCTCACGCCGCAGCGAAAATCGCTCAATCACACGCGACGTTTCGGGCGAGGGCGTACAGCAGGCGCTTCTTAAAATTCTTGAGGGCACCGTTGCAAACGTACCACCGCAAGGCGGCAGAAAGCACCCAAATCAAGAGTTTATTCCTATTAAGACTAAAGATATTCTCTTTATCTGCGGTGGCGCATTTGACGGCTTATCAAAGATAATTGAGGGCAGACAGGGCAAATCCCTAATGGGCTTCGGCGGCGAGGTAAAAAGCAAGCTGAACGTCGATAAAAAGCGTGTTTTCGCTGACGTAAATGCGCATGATATTGTAAAATACGGCATAATTCCCGAGCTTGTTGGCCGTTTGCCTGTAATTGTGGGACTTGACAATCTTGACGAGGATGCCCTCGTTAAAATTCTCTCCTTGCCTAAAAACTCAATTGAAAAGCAATACAAAAAGCTTTTTGAAATTGACGGTGTAGAGCTTGAATTTACAAACGAAGCTCTTGCTTCAATTGCAAACAAGGCAATTGAGCGTCAAACGGGCGCAAGAGGACTTCGCTCCATTATGGAGGAGGTTATGACCGAGATTATGTTCGAGCTTCCTTCAAAAAAGGATGTAAAAAAGGTAATTATAAACGAAAAGTGTGTGACTGAAAACGCTCTTCCCGAATACCAATACTAAAAAATAAAAACAGCGAGAAAAATTCTCGCTGTTTTATTATTTTACAAAAAATTGTTTATTCTTACTTTGTTCTGCAGCTGCCGCCTGAGCAGTTGCCCAAAACGAATGACTCGCAGTCAACGCATTGTGAAACAGTAGGGTTTGTCTCGTGTGTGCCAATCATAACTGTGTCAAGCACACAGTAGTTTTCGTTCTTCGCATGGTTAGCGCATGAGGTTACAGTACACTTAATTGAATGATTTGGTTGCTTGTTCATAATATAACTCCCAATAATAAGATTTGAAATCTATGATTTCATATTTATAATTCCCAAATTTATTTTTTTAATTCAAAATCATATTGACATTTTAATTTTAATATGTTATAATACCACCGTTAAAAGTTCTGGGTATAGCGCAGATGGTAGCGCGCTACCTTGGGGTGGTAGAGGCCGTGGGTTCAAATCCCGCTACTCAGACCAAAAAACACTGCAGAATGGGATATATTCTGCAGTGTTTTTTTATCCAAACCGCAGGTTTGGTATATCATCAGCCCATCAGGGATGGATATCATCAATAACGGCACGCCGTTATTGTATATCATCACACTTTAGTGTGTATATTTCCCGCGGTTTGATGATATTCAACACTCTGTGTTGATGATATACAATTTCTGCGAAACTGATGATATACACACCGAGGGTGTGATGTGACAATAAAATCCTATTTTCCAAACTATATTGCGTTCCTATGGAGCATTTAAATATAACCCACAGGTGATAAAAAAGTATTGAAGTGTTTTCGGTTTGGTGGTATAATGCATTTAACAAATAGCAATACGTTGCATATCAAATTAAATTCGCAAAGTAAGACAAATAAAATATGGAGAATTAACCATTATGATTGGCAATATTGTAAAAGTTGTTGTTGACAGACCCATTGGAACATATCATCCTAAATATAAAAACATTTATTATTCAGTTAATTACGGATATGTGCCTAATATTATGGCTCCGGACGGCAAAGAACAGGATGCATATATTCTTGGAGTAAATATACCAGTTGATGAATTCGTTGGAAAGGTTATAGCAATAATTCATAGAAATGATGATATTGAAGACAAATGGGTGGTAGCACCCGAGGGTATTTCCTTTTCTAAAGATGAAATTATACGTCAAGTTGCATTCCAAGAGAAATATTTTAATATTGATGTTATAACGTAATATTTTCGCAACATATAACAAAACCGGCAAGTATAAGCTTGTCGGTTTTTATTAAAAAAATACATTATTTCGATTTTATTTTGAGACTTTATTGCCATACGAAAAAACAACCTTGCGCTTTTTCTTCTCTGCCTTTTCTTCCCTCTTTTTTCGGCGAGCGCGTCTCGATTTTTTAATTTTTCCGCTTAGCTTGATAAGCGGTTTTTTTATTTTTTCAAAAAGGAAATACCGAAAGCGGTATATATAATAGCTAAAAAAGTTAATTATTATGCCGATTGGGCGGCCAAGCGTGGCTTTGTATATAAGCGCACCAAGGAAAGCGGCGGCAAAAATAAACCATCTGAACCGCCCGTTGACCGTAATATAAGTAAACACGCAAAAAACGGGACACAAAAGTAAGCAAAACGACAAATCAAAGAGCGCGGTCACCACTTTTTGAGCGACTTTATGCGGTTTTTCGGCTATTTTTTCCGCTTCCTCGCGTGTTGTCGCATCCTTACGCTTGCCATACCGTTTTAAGGTCTTTTGCGGAAGCACAAGCTTTCTTATCATCTTGAAAATATCATATAAAATGCCTACAAAAAGTCCAAGAATAATCGCAAAAACAACCGCCATGTTTTGATTTCTTACTAAAATTTCCATTTACTTAAAAATGTTGGCAATACCCTTTTTCTTTTTTATCGGCTCTTTGTTAAAATAATATATTCCGTTGATTTTGCCGTTTACAATAAGCTCGCCGCTTTGCGCGTTGAAGCGCTCGATTTTCAAGGTTTCCCCCTCAATTGATGCGCCCGATGCGCCCGTTTGAATTAAAATTTCGTGTTCGTCAAAGCTCGAAACGTCAATAACTCCGCTCATTTCAAGCTGCTTTCTTGATTTTATGAACACGTCGTGCTTTATTTCATCCGTTAAGTCACTCATAAGTATGCCTCCTTAGATAATTCATATCTAAGATATGAAAAAATGCCCGAAATTATTACTCGGGCATTACCTCATATAAAGCTGACGCATCGTTTTTGCGCGTTACCTCTTTTACGTCGGTAACTCTAACCTTTAGTGTCTTTTCACCAAAGGAAACCTCAACAATATCGCCGATTTTCACCTCGTACGACGCCTTAACCACTCTGCCGTTTACTGAAATGTGTGCGGCATCGCAGGCATCGTTTGCAACTGTGCGGCGCTTAATTATTCTTGAAACCTTCAAAAATTTATCTATTCTCATTTTATTCACCTAAAAAACCTGCACCCTTGGGGTGCAGGTTTATAAAATTACGCGTTAACCTTATCTCTAAGTGTTTTTCCTGCAGAGAACTTAATCTGCTTTGAAGCAGGAATTGTGATAGCTTCGCCAGTAGCAGGGTTGCGACCTGTTCTTGCTGCCTTTGATTTAACTTCGATATTACCAAAACCGATAAGTTGAACCTTTTCACCAGCTACGAGAGCGTTCTCGATTGCTGCGAGTACTGCGTTTACAGCAGCTTCTGCATCCTTCTTCTTAAGATCAGCATTTTGTGCTACTACTTCAATAAGTTCTGTTTTGTTCATTGGTTTTTTCTCCTCTTTTTTCTTGGCCGACTGCTTCGGCTTTTGTTGATATAATTATACCATTAATTTTATAATTTTTCAATAGTAATTTAAAACTTTTTT
>JAZREL010000016.1:0-69062 GCA_045660785.1 Eubacteriales bacterium
AACTGGAAGGGCGAAAAGTGGGATAAGACAAAGTATGACAAGAAGGATAAGGTTAACACCTCCGCTGCTCATCCTAACTCAAGATTTACAGCACTTGCAAAGAACTGCCCATGCATTTCAAAGGAATTTGACAATCCTGCAGGCGTTCCAATCTCTGCTATCGTATTCGGCGGCAGACGTGCAAAGACTGCTCCACTTGTATATCAATCATTCGGCTGGCAACACGGCTCATTCGTTGGTTCAATCATGGCTTCAGAAACAACAGCTGCAGCTGCAGGCGCAGTTGGCGTAGTTCGCCGTGACCCAATGGCTATGCGTCCATTCGTTGGCTACAACATGGGTGACTACTTCCAGCACTGGCTCGATATGGGCAAGAAGATTCCTAACGCTCCAAAGATTTTCCACGTTAACTGGTTCAGAACCGACGACGAGGGTCACTTCATTTGGCCTGGCTTTGGCGACAACATGAGAGTTCTTGATTGGATTCTTCAAAGATGCGAGGATAAGGTTGACGCTCGCGAAACCGCTATCGGTTACATTCCTTACGCTAAGGACATCAACATCGAGGGTCTTGACATCGACGTTGATACAATTGAGGGTCTTCTCTCCGTTGACAAGAATTCTTGGCTTGAGGACGTTGAAAACATCAAAGCGTTCTATGCTCAGGTTGGCGACCGCGTACCACAAACTATGTACGACGAGCTTGCTGCTCTTGAAGCACGCCTTGCAAAATAATTTAAATAAAATGAAAAGCTCCGAGAAATCGGAGCTTTTTTTATTGCCTTACATATAATGCATAGCAGAGAGAAATGAGGTGATATTTATGGAAATGCGAGGCAGATATTTTAATTTAGCTTCAATTTTAAGGAAAAGACCGCAAGCTTTTTCAATTATAAAGGGAAACGAAGCAAATTTAGGCATAGCGGGAATTGTCAAATTTTATCAAAGCGTGCCTGGCGTGGTGGTGGCGAGTGAAATAAGTGGCTTGCCAAATGATACGTCACTTTGCACCTCACCTATATTTGCGTTTCATATACACGAGGGCGAAAGCTGCACGGGAACTTTAGATGACCCGTTTTTTAATACGGGAATGCACTATAACCCTTCAAGCTGTCCGCATCCCTACCATGCAGGCGATATGATACCGCTTTTTTCAGCAAACGGCTATGCCTCCTGTGCTTTTTTGAGCAACAGATTTACAATCGACGAAATTATAGGAAAAACGGTAGTGATTCACTCACGCCCCGACGATTTTACAACTCAACCCTCGGGAAACGCAGGAGAAAAAATTGCTTGCGGTGTAATTATGAGATATTGACCGTTAAATTATATTATGCTCATATGTTCATACATTGATATAACCACTAAATTTAATAAAAACAGACCGATTTTATTCGGTCTGCTTTTTTATTAGTTATTTGTTTTATTAGTGAATTGCTCCTTGTATGTGTGTGCGCACTCAGGATTTGTGCAAATCATTTCTGTATAGCCGTAGCTGCTTGACGTAGGAGCAACAACCTGATTTACTTCGTATACGTGGTTACAGTTGTTGAAATACTTATCGTTGCCGCCGAGATAAATCTTAATTTCCGTGCCCTCTTCTTCAACAACGGTGTTTACGTAAACAACTCTTGTGTTTGGCTCCTTATCAAGAGTTAAATACTGTGTTTCGCCATTGATTTCCGCATATGCAGAATCGATAAAGAACGGTAAGTAGAATTTAAGTGTCATTTCTTGACCGTAGTTTTGGTCAACCTTTGCCACAAAGGTCATTGATTCACTGTCGCAAGCGGTGTACTCAATTGTTGCTGTTTGACGTTGAACCAAATATTTTGCAACGTCATCGTATGAAGCGAACCAAACCTCGCCATTATAATTATCATAGAGCCACTGACAGTGGTTTCTGAAATCCTCTTCGGAAATATCGGTTGAGTCCTGAACTCTTACGTTATGGAAAAGGTCAACGAACCATTTGCCTGAGTCAAGTGCAGAGGCAATATTGATTCTAACGTTTGTTTCTGCGTTATTGCCTGTGTCAAGTCTTTTTGCATAGATTCTATACATATCGTTTGTTTCTTTATCAAAGGAGAACAATTGTCCGCCTGTTTCCAAACGGTTGGAAATAAAGCCACATTCGATAAGATAATCCTTATATGCTTCTGTAATCTGTGAAAGCGGAGTTGCATACGTAACGGGGTTTTCGTGCCCAAAGTTTTGTTGCAAATATTCATACGAATCCTTGATTTCGTGCTCCATTTGGCTTTGGGAAATTGTGCTTGGTGCCAAATGGTCCCAGCCGTGTGAGCCGATATCAAAGGTATCGCCTGCAACAACCTCTTGCCATGCGGAAAGGTTGCGACTAACGTTTGAAATATTTACAAAGAGCGTGCCCTTGAAGCCGTACTGTGACATAATGCTGTCGGCTAAGCGTGCCGCCTCTACGTCTGCGCCGTCATCAAAGGTCATTGAAAGCGCCGCCGAGTAATTGTTGTAATAATTTGTAACGGTTGGCACCTTTATAGAATAGGTTCCGTACTTGATTTTTGTTTTTTTAGCATCGGAATACTTTGCCTCGTACTTAATTGTATCGTGGTCAAGGAGTGGTGGAACGTACGTACCGCCGCCCGTGCTTGTGTCGGTATTGCCCGTGTCTGTGTTTGAGCTGCCCGAATCGGTTTCGCCACTACCGCTATCAGTATTTGCAGGGGCGCCACAGGCACTCAATGCAAAAAGCATAGCAAGAAGCAAAACTATTGAAATAATTCTTTTTTTCATTGTGTCTCCTTGTTTTTACGTAGTTTATTCAACAATAATATGATAACATATATCAATTGAATATTCAAGTTATTTTTTATGTGAAAATTAAGTGAAATTTAACGCTTATATATTGACACGCGTTTTATATAGATATAAAATATATTATATTGATATAGTCAATAATTAACTTAAACAAAACAGAAGGGATAAAAATGTTAAAGCTAACAAACATCAAAAAAGACTATGTAAGCGGCGACTCGACAGTGCATGCTCTAAAGGGTGTTTCCATAGAGTTTAGAAAAAGCGAGTTTGTTTCCATCCTCGGTCAAAGCGGATGTGGAAAAACTACCTTGCTTAACATTATCGGTGGCCTTGACAAATATTCAGACGGTGATTTAATTATCAATGGGAAAAGCACCAAGAAATTTAACGACAGAGATTGGGACACGTACAGAAACCACTCTATCGGCTTCATTTTCCAAAGCTATAATTTAATTCCGCACCAAACGGTGCTTTCAAACGTTGAGCTTGCGCTTACCCTTTCGGGTATTGGCAAAAAGGAGCGCCGCCTTCGTGCCAAGGAAGCGCTTATCAAGGTTGGTCTTGGCGACCAAATAAACAAGAAGCCAAACCAAATGTCGGGCGGACAAATGCAAAGAGTTGCAATTGCGCGTGCGCTTGTAAACGACCCTGAGATTTTGCTTGCTGACGAGCCGACGGGTGCGCTTGACTCCGAAACGAGCGTTCAAATTATGGAGCTTATTAAGGAAATTTCACGCGATAAGCTTGTAATTATGGTAACGCACAACCCCGAGCTTGCGGAGCAGTATTCCACAAGAATAATCAATTTGCTTGACGGCTTGGTAATAAGCGATTCAAACCCGTACGTTTCAAGTGCGGAGTTTCAGGCAGAGCCGCTTGTAAACGCAGAGATTGTTTGCGACACGGTTGTTGACCCCAAAGGTAACGACAAGGCGGTAAAGCTGAAGGCGAAAAAAAGAGCTGAAAGCAAAGGGGCTAAAAAAGCAAAGGGCAAAAAGAAAAAGACTTCAATGTCCTTCCTTACCGCGTTTGTGCTTTCCTTAAACAACCTCCTTACCAAAAAAGGAAGAACTATTCTTACCTCGTTTGCAGGAAGCATCGGTATCATCGGTATTGCATTGATTTTTGCAATTTCCAACGGCTTAAACGGCTACATCAAGCTTGTTCAAGAAACAACGCTTTCCTCTTATCCGCTCACGTTAACGGCGGAAACGGTTGATATGAGCAGTCTTATTTCAACTATTTTGGGCGCAGGCGGCGACTCAGGCGCAGAAAAGCCAAGCCGCGAGGACGAAAAGCTTTACAAGGACGCCTTGATTGCGGAGCTTGTTGAGTCACTCAGCAAGACAGAGGTTAACGAAAACGACCTTGAAGCATTCAAGACTTATCTTGAAACAGAGCTTAAGAACCCCGACTCCGAGATTTCAAAAACGGTTAGCGCGGTTCAATATTCATACAACTTAAATTTAACCGTTTACACCAAAAACCAAGACGGGCAAATTATCAAATCGGACACGTCTGCACTTATGATGGAGATGCTTGCCGATTACTTTATGAAGATTAGTATGTCGGGCGGCTCACAAAGCGGCGGTGATTCCTCCTCGGGCGGCTCATCCTCTATGTCGGGCTTTGGCTCAATGATGAGCATGGATATGTGGCAGGAAATGCTCCCCGGCATTAAGGAAAACAAGGTTATAAGCGACACTCTTACAAGTCAGTACGACTTAGTTTACGGCTATTGGCCAAACGCATACGATGAGATTGTCCTTGTTGTTGACGAGGATAACGAGCTTGACGACTTAACCCTTTACGCCCTCGGCTTGCTTTCAAAGGAGCACATCGATGCAATAATTGATGCGGCGGCAAGCGGAAAGCCGCTTGAGGAAAAGGAAGAATGGAGCTACGACTTTAAGGACATTTGCTACGACGGCACGTCAAACGGCTTAACCTTCAAGGTTATTTTGCCTGCGGACTGCTACCAAAAGATTGGCGACATTTACGTTGATGCAAGTGAAAACGATGCACTTCTTTCAAGCTTATATAATAACGCGCTCAACCTCAAGGTTACGGGTATTATCCGTCTTAAGGACACTGTTGACCAGGGTATGATGAGCGGCGCTATCGGCTACACAAGCTTGCTTACTGAGCATATTATAGAAAAGGCGAAGTCCTCCGAGGTTGTCAAGGCGCAAATGGCAAATCCGTCAGTTGACGTTTTGACGGGAAAACCGTTCAAGTCAACCTCTGAAACAATGACTGATGCAGAAAAAGCAGAACACCTTAAGTCATACATCAGCGAAATGACAACCGAGCAAAAGGCGGAAATTTTCTACAAAATCTCTTGTCTTAACGCTTACGACACACAGCTTGAAGCTGCTGTAAATATGGCAATGGCGGGTATGACTGACCGTGATGCGCTTATTTTGCAAATTTCAAGCTCAATAGCGGAGCAAATGAACTCCACACCTGAAGAAATTGCAGAATTCTTCAAGGACTTTACCCTTGAGGAATTAAAGGAAATTTTACGTCCGTCCATCGAGGAAATGGTAAAGGCGCAAATTGATGCAAGAATTTTACAAGGACTTGATATGGCGTTGCCAACAAGCGAGGCGCGTGCTGCGGCTCTTGATGCACAGCTCCTTACCTACACAGACGAGCAAGCATCCCGCTACTATGATGACGTAATTGATTTTTCGGGCTCAACCTACGATGACAATTTAGAGCTTTTCGGAAACATTGATATTAATTCTCCGTCAAACATAAATATTTACACGTCAACGTTTGAAAACAAGGACAAGTTCAAGGATATTATCGACAACACCTATAATAAGAGCGTTGGTGAAAACCAAAAAATCGCATACACAGACTACATTGGTCTTATGATGTCGGGTATTACAAAAATTATCAACTCGATAACCTACGTTTTGGTTGCTTTTGTTGGCACATCACTTATCGTTTCATCAATTATGATTGGCGTTATCACCTTAATTTCCGTTCAAGAAAGAACGAAGGAAATCGGTGTGCTTCGTGCAATGGGTGCATCAAAGCGCGATATTTCAAGAGTATTCAACGCGGAAACCTTGATTGTCGGTCTTGCCTCGGGCGTGCTTGGTATTTTAGTAACGCTTGTGCTTGTTGTTATTGTAAATATCATTATGTTTGCTTTGACAGGTCTTGTTGCACTTAAGGCATCGCTTGGCTTCTGGCCTGCTATCGGTCTTATTGCGATAAGCATGCTTCTTACACTCATTGCGGGTCTTATTCCTTCAAGAGTTGCCGCAAAGAAGGACCCTGTTATTGCATTAAGAACAGAATAAGGTTGAGGCAGTCAGATGCGTGTAAAACCGAAATCACGGTTTTATAAAAAAGATTAACGTTTCCATTTTGATTTATGATAATCGTTAACCTTTTATCCCATATTCCAATAATCTAATGTAGAAAACGCACCTTTGAGGTGCGTTTTCGTTTTTGTGATTTCTAATCACGATTGCTCGCTTGCTGTACGCAAGTACACCTCGCGCTCCCAATCGCACTTTTTTCCTACGCCCTGATGCCTCAAGATGCCGTCTTTTCTAGATGCGCGTGTAGCGGGTTTTATCACAAAAGAGGTTCAATTTGAACCTCTTTTTTATTATCAATTATGAACACGTCAAGAAAAAAACGGACACACGAGGTGTCCGTTTTTATGTTTTAGCTATTAACCAACGTACTTTGTGTAAGCTTGGCACTCCCAGATGTTTACAACCATTGCGCCGTTCCAGTTAACAAGGCAGTCAAGCTCAACCTTGGTGATTTGTGTTACTGCACCGAGATCGATTGTGTATTCTGTCAAGTCAGCTGTTGCAACTGTTTCTGTTTTAACAGTTCCATCTGCACAGTGAATTCTTACAGTAATTGTTGTTGATGGGTTTGTGCTTGCAAGACTTCCTGAAAGGTGACCAACAGTCTTATCGGTTCCATCACCACTGAAATAAAGCTTGATTGTATCAACAGATACCGCATTTGCCCAAACCAATGTGTGAACAGTGTTTCTTTGAGCTGTATAGGTTGTCATACCTGTGTTCATATCGCCGTCGTTCAAGTAAGGTCTTGTATCCTTAGAACCGGTTGAACCGTCAATTGCCCAGCCGCCGGTTGTTTCAACGGTTGCATTTGCAGATTCGTTTATAATCTTAGGAATTACTGTTCCTTCTTGTGTTGTTGTGCCACAAGCTGTACATACGTAGTTACCTGTATGTCCGTCTGCTTCAAGAGTTGGAGCAAGCTTGCCTTGGAGCTCAACGTTCAAGTGTCCGCCTGCTACGATAGTTTCAGAAACTGTTTTACCGCAAGCTCTGCACTCTCTTGTCTTTGTTCCGCCGCCTGCACATGTGATGCCTGTCATATCCCATTCAGTCCATGTATGTGTTGCAACGATAACGTTTTCTTCTATTTCGCCACAGGTTTGGCAGGTTCTTGTCTCAAGACCGTCTGTAAGTGAGCTTGGTGTGCAAATTGCAGGAGTAACTGTCTTCCAGCCCTCGCCCCAATTGTGACCTGTTGCATCGCAAGGTGAGAGATAAAGTGTGTTGAGAACCTCAACCTCCCAAAGGTGGTTGTTTGTAACGTATGGGCTGTTTGAACGCTTTACGATAACACTTGAAGCTAATTTATCCTCAGGTAAGGTTACGTTAATCTCGATTTCTACCATATCGAGTGTCTTGTAGGTTTCTGATGAGAAAATGATGCTTCCGTCTGCATCGCAAATTACGATTGCGATATTGTAGTTGTTGTTTGTGATTTCGCTATGGCTTGTGCCGTCTGTTGTTGAGCCCTTACCGTTAACTACCAAGATAACCTTCTCGATATTTGTAGGAGAAGCAAACTTGATTGTATCGGAAATGCTTGTTACTCTTGGGCTGCTGCATACGCCTGTTTCCTTGTTGCCGTCAACAATCTTACCAACGTAGCCCGCATTTGATGCCCAGAAGTCAGATGTTGTTTCAACAACTGAACCAAGTGCAACGTTTGAAATTCTGATTGTCTTTGCGCCTGCAAGGATTGTATCACAAGCTAAGCACTTCTTTGTACCTGTTGAGCCGTCCTCATCGCGAGTTGCTTCCTTTGCGCCCTCGAATACGATGTTAGCATGCTCACCGGGTGCTGTTGTTTCTTCTGCATCCTCGCCACATACTGTGCAGGATCTTGTCTTTGTTGCACCTGCCGCGCAAGAACCAACAACGTCCCAAGCGCTCCATTCGTGACCCAAAGCGTCTGTATCGTCAAACTCTTGCTCGCCGCAGTCGATACATTCTCTACCAATGTATCCCTTTTCTGTACATGTTGCGCTCTTTACAAATGGGTCGCCAACAAGGTCTGTACCCCATTCGCTAAAGTTGTGTCCGTCACCGGGAACAGCTTCAGTTTCCTTTTTGCCGCAAGTAGAGCATTCTCTTTCTGCCTCGCCGTCATCTGTACAGCTGCCTTCAACTGTTGTTGTCCAATTGCCCCATGTGTGACCAGGTGTTGGGAACGTGTCCTCATCAAGCCAGTCGCAAACTGTGCATACTCTTTGATCTAAGCCGTCTTGCTCACATGTGAGCTCTTTTACAGTTTCCCATTCGCCGAACTTGTGTCCTGATGGGATTGCTTCTTCTTCCTCATAAGAGCATCTTTCGCATACTCTTACCTTAAGTCCTGCTGATGTGCAGGAAGCGTAAGTTTCAGTTGTCCAATCACCAAAGCTGTGCGCTACTGAGCAGTCGCCTGAATCTGTATTAGTGTCGCCACCGCAGGAAGCGAGAACTAAAACAAATGAAGCACAAAGCACACAAAGAATGATTGCTAAAATGTGTTTTTTCATATGTTCTCCTTAAATTTAGTGCAAATTGCACTTAGTTGCATATATATTTTATCACTTTATTGTGCAATTGTCAACACAAAAGAAAAAGTTATTGTATATTATATAGAAAAAACGGCAAATGATGCATATGCGCACCGCGTTGCCGTTTTTACTGTTTCATTTTATTCGATTGCAAGCAGCTTTGTGCCCGTCACTCCGTCCTTTGCACCAAGCTCGTCAAGAATTTCGGTGATATCGGTGCTAAGCTGTGAAACGTCGAGCGAAAGCACAACGTTTGCGCGCTTATTTACAGGTAAATTTTGTGTGATGGTAAGGATGTTTGCGCCCTTTTCACTTATGAAATTAAGCACCTCGGAAAGAATACCCGACTTATGGTAAAGGGTGAAGGAAATTACCGCTTTACGGCACTCTGTGTCTGAATTCGGGGTAAAAACGTAGTCCTTATACTTGTAATAAGTGCTTCTTGCAATGCCAATGATTTTTGATGCCTCGGTAATGTCCTTTGCCTTGCCGCTAAGGAGCAGCTCCTTTGCCTCCATAACCTTTAGGTAGCATTCGGGCAATATCTCCTTGTCAACGAGCAAAAATCTGCTTTTCATATTTATACCTCGCATATGCCGTGTGGCATAATTCATTTTGATTTTATTTTAAGTATGCGCTTTTTGGGCGCAGCCTTTTATTCGTGCCAGATTTTTTTGTTTACCATTTTGTCAACGAATTCAAGCATTTCGTCCTTTTCAACGGTAACCTTGTGGAAAACCGGCTTATTTTCAATTCCTACAAGTGAGCCGGGAATTTTTGCGCCTGTGTATTCGTTTAGCTTTGTGAGCGCATCAAACTCGTTTTCGTATTCCTTGCCAAGCGCGTTCATAACGCTATTTGAGAACTTATACGGCGAAGCTGTTGAAAGGACAACGGTTTTATCGGTGTTGCCGCTTTCCTTAACCCATTTTTCATAAACGCTCCAAGCAACGGCGGTGTGTGTATCCATCAAATATCCGTGCTTTTCGTACACGTCCTTGATTGTTTTTATCGTTTCGTCCTCGCTTGTAAAGCCCGCGTCAAACTCGTCCTTTATCTTGTCAAGCTCTTCCTTTTCAAGCTTGTATTCGCCTTTTTCCTTAAGCTGTGCCATATAATATGCACATTTTTCGTCACCGCAGGTGAGGTAAAGAAGACGCTCAAGATTTGAGGAGATGAGAATGTCCATTGACGGTGAGTTTGTAACGTAAAAGCTTCTATTTTTATTATATACGCCGTTTTCAAAGAAATCTGTAAGAACCTTGTTTGCATTTGATGCACAAACGAGCTTGCCAACGCTAAGTCCCATTTTCTTTGCAAAATAGCCCGCTAAGATATCACCGAAGTTACCTGTCGGAACGATGAAGTTTACCTTATCGCCCATTTTGATTTCGCCGTTTTTAAGTAAATCTCTGTATGATTTGAAGTAGTATGCGACCTGAGGTGCCAAGCGTCCGATATTAATTGAGTTTGCGCTTGAAAGCTTAACTCCCTCGGGAAGCTTTAAGCTTGCAAAAATATTTTTAACGCCGCTTTGTGCATCGTCGAAGTTACCGCCAACGGAGCAAACACAGGTGTTCTTTCCGTCAACAGACACCATTTGGCGCTCCTGCACGGCGCTAATACCGTTTCTTGGATAGAAAACGATGATTTTAATTCCGTCAACTCCGGAAAAGCCCGAAAGTGCCGCGCTTCCCGTATCGCCGCTTGTTGCGGTAAGGATTACAATCTCGTCCGTCTCGCCCGTTGCTTTTTTAGCCGCGGAAACGAGCTGAGGAAGAAGCTGAAGTGCAACGTCCTTAAAAGCGCAGGTTGGGCCGTGGTAAAGCTCCATAACGTAAGCGTCAGCCACCTTTGCAAGCGGTGCATAGTCCTCGCCCTCAAATTTTCCGTCGTATGCACGTGACACAAGCTCATATGCGCCTGCAAGCTCGCCACCTTCGTTTGCAAGCATTTTGTCGCCTGCAAAGAGGAGAGAAATTACCTCGGCGGAAATTTCCTTGTTTGACATATTTTCAAGCTTTTCCATAGGAAAGGTGCAGCCGTCAAAGCTTTTTGGCATATATAATCCGCCATCTTTTGCAATACCCTCAAGCACTGCCTCTGACGGTGTTTTTGAAATTTTATTATTTCTTGTACTTAAATAAAACATTTTTTATTTTACCCCTTGATTTTTCGTTTAATATATGATACACTATTCTCCATAGAAAAACAAGTGTTTTTGAAATAAAAACAGATTTTTTTTAAAATTTTTCTCAGGAAGGACAAATTTTTATATGAAAATTGCAATTCTCGGTTATGGCGTGGTTGGCTCCGGCGCTTATGAGGTGCTTACCTCAAGCGGCTACGACGTCAAGTGGGTGCTTGACATTCGCCCTCACGCTGAGCTTGGTGACAAGCTCACCTCCGATTTTAGTGATATATTAAATGATAAAGAGGTTGGCGTTGTTGCAGAAGCCATTGGCGGACTTGAGCCCGCACACACTTTTGTGGTTAAGGCACTTAAGGCAGGCAAGCACGTTGTTAGCTCAAACAAGCATTTAATTTGCGAATATTACGACGAATTAAATCAGCTTGCGCGCCAAAACGGTGTAGCGCTTCGCTTTACGTCAAGCGTTGGCGGCGGTATTCCTTGGCTTTACAACTTAAAGCGTAGTGTACGCGCGGACGAAATATCCAAAATTATGGGTATTATGAACGGCACAACAAACTTTATTCTTGACGCTATGATTTCAAACGGCCGTGATTTTGACGAGGTGCTTGCAGAAGCACAGTCACTTGGCTACGCTGAGGCGAACCCAAGCGCGGACATTGACGGACTTGACGTGGCAAGAAAAACAGCAATTTCGTCCTCTATTGCATTTAATACTATTATAAAGGAAGAAAACGTTTCGGTTTTCTCACTCAGAAACATCAAAAAGTGCGACATTGACTATATTGCCGGCAAGCTTGGCAAAACCGTTAGATATATGGGCTTCGGCATCAAAAACGCAGACAGCGCTTCCTGCTTTGTTGAGCCGGTGCTTCTTTCGGGAAATGCACTTGAGGCAAACGTAAACAAAAACTTTAATATGATTTCCTTGTTTGGAAAATCTCTCGGCCGTCTTTCCTTCTACGGACAGGGCGCGGGTAAATACCCAACGGGAAATGCGCTTGCATCAGACGTTTGCGACATTGTAAACGGCGACACGGTGCTTAACAAGGAATATGCACCCTTTACCGTTGACAACTCTAAGTGCTTGCGCAAATATTATATAAGAAGCACAGAAAAAATCGAATGCGATTGCATCGACAAGTCTGAAAAGATTGATGGCTACTATTATATGCAAACAAACAAGGTGCCCGTATCTAAGATACACACCGTTGCAAAATCTATTTTAGAAAGTGACCCGCTTGCATTCTTCGCGGGTATTGAGGAATAATTTATGTTGAAGGTTGTAAAGTTTGGCGGTTCTTCCCTTGCAAGTGCAGAATCGTTTCAAAAAGTAAAAAACATCGTTGAGGCGGACAAATCACGTACTGTGGTTGTTGTTTCCGCACCCGGCAAAAGATTTAAGGAGGATATTAAGGTAACAGACCTTCTTTACGTTTGCCACGCACATATCAAATACAGCATTGGCTGCGAGGATATGTTTGAAAAAATCAAGGAAAGATACCGTGAAATTTACAAGGGCTGTGGACTTACACAGGATCTTGAATACGAGTTTGACAAGATTGCATCAATGCTTAACAAGAAAACAAGCGTTGACTACATTGTTTCTCGCGGTGAATACTTAAATGCGCGCCTTATGGCTGAATATCTCGGCTATGAATTTGTTGACAGTGCAAGCTGGCTTGTGTTCGGCTTCAACGGCAAGGTTGATTTTGAGCGTTCATATAAGAACCTATCCGAAATTGTTGAAAAGAGCCCAAGAATAGTTATCCCCGGCTTCTACGGTGTAACTCCTGACGGAAGCATTAAGACGTTTTCACGCGGTGGCTCCGATATTACAGGCGCAATTGCGGCGGCGGCCATCAATGCTGATATGTACGAAAACTGGACAGACGTTAGCGGCATTATGACTGCTGACCCAAGAATTGTTGATAATCCAAGACCTATTGAAAACGTAACCTTTGCGGAGCTTCGTGAGCTTTCATATATGGGCGCTGACGTGCTTCACGAGGAAACTGTATTCCCTGTTAGACAAAAGAGCATTCCGCTTTATATCAAGAACACAAACGATATGAACGCGCGCGGCACTCTTATTATGGAGAGCTTTGATGAGGAGGACGAAAACAAATCCTCACACTTCATCACCGGTATTTCAGGTAAGAAGAACTTCTCTATTATCACAATTGCAAAGAGCCGTATGAACGATGAAATCGGATACGTAAGACGCGCACTTGAGGTATTTGAGCGCTTTGAAATTCCAATTGAGCATATTCCAAGCAGCATTGACAGCTTCTCCGTTGTTATTGCTTCATCTCACATTGAAAACCGTATGCACGAGCTTATTGCAGCGCTTAATGCAGCACTTACCCCTGACACAATCAAGATTGACAACGAAATCAGCTTGATTGCAATAGTTGGTAGAAAGCTTCAGTCAAATATCGGTATTGCAGGCAAAATCTTTACAGCACTTGGCGAAAACAACATCAACATCAAGATGATTGAGCAGGGCGCTGACGAAATTAACATTATTATTGGTGTTAACGACAGAAACTTCAAGGAAACAATAAAAGTACTTTATAACTTAAGCGAGGTAAATGAATAATGAAGACATATAACGTTGGTATTCTCGGTGCAACAGGTGCTGTTGGCCGCGAAATGATGAAAATTTTAGAGGAAAGAAACTTCCCAATCGGTGAGCTTCGTCTTTTGGCAAGCGCACGTAGCGTAGGCAAGAAGATTGCTTACAAGGGCGAGGAAATCGAGGTTAAGCTTGCAGAGGTTGGCGCATTTGAGGGTCTTGACATCGTTCTTGGCGCGGCTTCAAACGCGATAGCTAAGGAGCTTGCACCTGATATTGTTAAGGCAGGCGCGGTTTTCGTTGACAACTCAAGCGCATTCCGTATGTGCGACGACGTTCCGCTTGTTGTTCCTGAAATCAACGGTGAGGACGTTAAGAAAAACAAGGGTATTATTTCTAACCCTAACTGCTCTACCATTATTACTCTTGTTGCTGTAAACGCGATAAACAAGCTTTCAAGCATCAAGGGCATGATCGCTTCAACATACCAAGCAACCTCAGGTGCAGGTGCGGGCGGTCCTGTTGAGCTTCGCGCACAGACAAAGGCACTCCTTGAGGGCGGCGAAATCACAAGCGAGGTATTCCAATACCAAATTGCTGAAAACGTAATTCCTCAAATCGGCGGTTTCGGTGACGACGGCTACACAAGCGAGGAAATGAAGATGCAAAACGAGGGTAGAAAAATCCTTCACCTCCCTGAGCTTAAGGTTACTTGCACTTGTGTAAGAGTTCCTGTTGTTCGTTCACACTCAATTTCAGTTACTGTTCTTACAGAGGACAATTTGACTGTTGAACAGGTTAAGGAAGCGGTTGCTAACGCAAAGGGCTGCAAGCTTTACGACGATAACGAAAACAAGCTTTACCCAATGCCACTTGTAACGTCAGACCAAGACCTTGTTTACGTTGGCAGAATTAGAAAGGACCTTGTATTTGACAACGCAATCACACTTTGGTGCTGCGGCGACCAGGTAAGAAAGGGTGCGGCAACAAACGCAATCCAAATTGCAGAGGAATTAATCAAAGAATAATTAAACTAAGCACTAAGACGTCACACCCTGTGGCGTCTTTTATTTTTCAACCAATCCCTCCGTCAGCACAGCTGACACCTCCCTTTACACAAAGGAGGCATTTATGCACCACAAACGCTGCCCGAATCATAAAGAAATCAATCAAAGAATAATTATACTAAGTACTAAGACGGCACGCATTGTGCCGTCTTTTTTTATCAAATTTTCACGGGTGTCTTTTGCCCTCCTTGCTTCGTAATTTCAAATTTTACAAACGCTTGACAATTAAATTATTGCTTTGAAAACCTTGTTATGATATAATTATTTTGTACTTTATTTTAGGAGGTTTATTAAGTGAAGCCGCTTATTTATATTGTTGAGGATGACGAGGGCATTTGCGAGGTTTATGAGGGGGCGTTTGAAAACGACTACGAAACTCGCGCCTTTGAAAATGGGAAGCTCTTTTTTGAGGAATTTGCAAAAAAGCGACCCGACCTTATAATTTTGGACATAATGCTGCCCGATATGGACGGCTATACAATTCTTTCAAAAATCAGAGAGCTTGACGAGCGCGTGCCCGTTATTATCGTCAGCGCAAAGAGCGACGAAATCAGCTTTGTTAAGGGTCTTAACAAGGGTGCTGACGACTATATGGCTAAGCCGTTTTCGATTATGGAGCTTATTGCCCGCGTTAAAACAAATTTAAGACGCGCAAAGCTTTACGTTTCTCAGGTGGACGGCTTTTTCGTTGACAACAACCTCTACAAAATTTTCTATAACGATTGCGACCTTGGGCTCACCTTAAAGGAATTTAACCTTTTGAAGCTTTTGATAAGCCGTGCAGGCGTTACAATCGAGCGCGAGGAGCTGTTCCGCGAGGTTTGGGGCGAAAGCTTTGTTGGCGAGACGAGAACCATCGATATGCATATTGCATCATTGCGCGAAAAAATCAAGGAGGCGGGCGGCAAGGACGCTATCGTAACTGTGCGCGGCATTGGCTACCGCTACGACGCGAAATGAGAAGAAAAATATTTTTAAGATTTTTCGCAGTTATCTCGGCATCTACTCTGTTTATGTTTATTTTCGGAATTTTTGCCGTTAAGCTTAATGCGGAAAACGTAATGAAGGAGCGCCTTGTCGAGGAAACGAAGATAGTTGCGCTTTTGCTTGATGGCAAGGAGGATTTTGAAAGCTTTAAGGTTTACGAGGGCAACGATAAATTCCGCATTACCATTTTCGACACCGACGGAAACGTAGTTTTGGAAAGTGACACGCGTGCAGAGCTTGAAAATCACGCCGACCGCGAGGAAATTATCTATGCCTTGCGAGACGAGCCGAAAACGGTGAAAAGATACTCCGAGACGTTTGGGTGCGAAATGACCTACTATGCCATGAAGGTGCAAGCCCAAAGCGGCGAGACGTTTGTTTTGCGCTTAGCAATAAGAAGCAGTGAGCTGTCCCCATACCTTTCCGTAACCATTCCGCTTTTCTTTGTCGTTTTGTTCCTTGCGCTTATTGTTTCAATAATCATTTCCCACTTTATTTCGCTCAATATTTCCTCAAAAATAGTTGACGTGGGACAAAGCTTAAAGAGCATTAACAATGGAAAATACGTGCCGATTCAAGCTGACAAGAGTGAATTTGAGCTTTATTCCGTGCTTTGCGAAATCAACGAGCTTAACGCGAGCACACACTACCACATTCTTGAAACGGAAAAGGAGCAAAAAAAGCTAAGCCGTGTGCTTGAAAGCATTTCACAAGGTATAATAGCGCTTGACTCCATGAAGCAAATTGCATTTATCAACGGAAGCACACGTGAGATTTTCGGTTGCGACGACTCCGTTGTTGGCAAGGGGATTGTTAATTTGGTTGACGATTTAACGCTCCTTAGCATACTTTCAAACCATATTTTTGAGAGCTACTCCTTTGAATGCACGTATAAGGAAAGAGAGCTTTCGTTTGTAATGCGCGAGCTTACCTCGGACGAGCTTTCAATTTCATCGATTATAATCATCACCGATATAACGAGTGAGCGTGCAATTGCAAAGCAAAAGAGCGAATTTTTTGCCAACGCCTCACACGAATTAAAGACGCCTATCACCGTTATGCAAGGTCTTTCGGAGCTTGTTTTGGCGGACGAGAGTATGGGTGAGGGCGCGAAAAAGCGCGTTGAGAGAATACACAAGGAAAGCATACGATTAGGCACGCTTATTTCCGATATGCTTAAGCTTAGCCGTCTTGAAGGCGGTGGCGAAAACGAGCTTACCGTCACTAAGGTTAACCTACACGACACATTTTCAGAGGTGCTTGACGAGTTGAAGGAGAAAATGGCAGAAAAGGACATCTCTTTCTCACTAAATGGGCAAGCAGACGTTTTTGCAGACCCGAAAAAGATGTACGAGCTTGCCGAAAACCTGCTTTCAAACGCGGTCAACTACAACAAGGTTGGTGGGCGCGTGGACGTTTTGATTGAGCCAAACGGTGGCGCACCTATAATTTACGTAAAGGACACGGGCATAGGCATTGAGAAAAAGCATATTCCTATGCTTTGCCAACGCTTCTTCCGCGTTGATAAGTCTCACTCCAAAAAGACGGGCGGCACAGGACTTGGACTTGCCATAGTTAAGCATATTTGCGCATTATACGGCGGTGCGCTTGAAATTGAAAGTGAGCTTGGCATTGGCTCGACGTTTATTGTAAAATTCAAAAAACAAGCGTAAGATAGCTTCTTTGCATATATTTTAACAAGCTTGGTATAATAATTTAAGACGGATGAAAACAGTGTGCGCATCCGTCTTTTGTTATTTTACATTTCCTTTACAAAGTATTTACCGTTTTATGATATTAAAAAAAGCACGGGCGCGATAAAATATTGTTGCATTTTGTAAAAAACAAGGAGAAATTATGACTAAGAAAAAACGCATTATTCTTTTTTCAAGCTTAGGTGCTGTTTTGGTTCTTTTACTTTCGGCTATTCTCTCGCTTGCAATTTTTGGCACAGAGGGTCTTGAAAAATTTATGAATTCAATGGGATTTTCAATTCTTACCCTGCTTGGAGGTCTTTGCCTTTTTATGTTCGGTATGAACGTAATGGGCGAAAGTCTTGAGCGCGCGGCAGGAAACAAGCTTCAATCCCTTCTTGCCAAATTCACCACCAACCGTATGGCTGGCTTTTTAACGGGTCTTGTTGTAACCGCCGTTATTCAATCCTCATCTGCAACCACGGTTATGGTTGTCGGCTTCGTTACCTCAGGGCTTATGACCCTGCGCCAAGCAATCAACGTAATTATGGGTGCAAACGTAGGCACGACTATTACGGCTTGGATTCTCTCACTTGACCAAATTCCCGATTCCGCGGGCTTTATTTTGAAGTTCTTTAAGCCGGACACCTTCGTTCCTCTTCTTGCACTTCTCGGCTTGGGACTTTATATGTTCTCAAAGTCAAGCAAGAACAAGGACCTCGGTACTATTTTGCTCGGCTTTGCAACACTTATGTTCGGTATGAGCATTATGTCTGATGCGGCAGACACACCGGCTATCAACGGCGTGGTTAACAAGGTGTTCGCATTCTTTGGTGAGGGCACACCTCTTGGTATTTTTGCACCGATTGCCGCTGTAATTGCGGGTGCGGTTTTCACAGCCGTTATTCAGTCCTCCTCGGCATCTGTCGGTATTCTTCAAACGCTTGCCGCTTCTGTCGGCTCGGGAATTACAAACGCGGTTGCCTTGCCTATCATTATGGGTCAAAATATCGGAACTTGCATTACCGCTGTGCTTTCCTCAGCAGGCGCTAACAAAAACGGAAAAAGAACCGCGATAGTTCACCTTTCCTTCAACATCATCGGAACAACGGTATTGCTTATAGCATTCTACGTATTTATTTACTTCTTAAATCTCATTCCCGTGATGGATAACGGTGCAACGCGCCTCAGCATTGCAACAATGCACACGCTCTTTAACGTCGTTGGCACACTCATTTTGCTTCCTTGCTCACGCTTGCTTGAAAAGCTTGCATACAAGATTATGCCCGAGAGTGAGAGTGAAAAGCAAAGCAAGCTTGTTATCGACGAGCGCCTTCTTGCAACCCCTTCCGTTGCGCTTGGTGTATGCCGCGACGCAACAGTTATTATGGCGAAGGATTCAATCGGCGCGTTTACAAAGAGTCTTGATGCGCTCACAAGCTACTCAAAGGAATCCGCTGAAGAAATCAGACAAATTGAGGACAAAACAGACCATTACGAGGACGTAATCGGCACGTATCTTGTTAAGCTGAGCGGACACCAGTTCGGCGATAAATCGAGTGACGAAACGGCAAAGCTGCTTAAGCTTATCGGTGACTTTGAGCGTATTTGTGACCACGCGGTGAATATAATAGAATCAAGCGAGGAAATGCAGGAAAAGGGACTTGTATTTTCCGAGGATGCAAGAGCGGAAATTGCCGTCCTTAGCGGTGCGGTAAATGAGATTTTGAATCTTTCACTTGATGCATTTGTGCGCAACGACCTAAAGCTTGCATATCAAATTGAGCCGCTTGAGCAGGTAATTGACGGGCTCAAGGAGCAGCTGCGCACACGTCACATTTTGCGACTTCAGCAGGGCAACTGCACAATTGCCGCGGGCTTTATTTGGTCGGACATTTTAACCAACCTGGAAAGAACCGCAGACCACTGCTCTAACATTGCCGCTTGCATGATTGACACCGCAAACGACAACCTGAATTTACACGAATCCGTGCGCGAAATGAAGGAGTCAGGCAGTGTGTTCAGCAAGCTATATAGCGACTACTCCAAAAAGTATATTTTGCCTGAGCTTTTATAAGCAATATTATAAAAATGCACCGTGAGTTTCACGGTGCATTCTTTTATTGCTTTTTCATCTGACGTAAAAAGAAGAGTATTGCGAGTGCAAAAAGTGCCAAGGCGTAGCCAAGCACCCACCAAAGGTGGGACAAAATTGCCGAATAATTTCCGATAATCACGGCGCGCTCCATTTCAACCGCGTGAACGAATGGGAAAAGATAAGCAATTTTCTTAAACGCGCCGCCAACAAGCTCAAGGTCAAACCAAATGCCCGATAGCCACGCGGCAACGTTTGTTAAAAGTGCGCCGCAGATTCCGCCAACCTGCTTATCGTTAAGTATGCTTCCAAACAAGACGCCTATTGCGATAAACAACACGGAAACAGGTATAAGGAGTAGTATTGCAAGCAAAATATTCACCGTTACGTCAAGTCCCAAAATTATCGCAGCTAAATAGCATATTACGCTTTGTCCAATCGAGATTGGGATTAAGGGAAGAGTGTAGCCGAGAATGAAATTTATGGGCCTTAGCGGCGTTGTGTAGAGTCTTTGAAGGAACGAGCTGCCTCTATCCTTAGCGACTATCGTGCCTGCAAAAAGCGACATAAAGGATAGCCCGAAAACGCTGATACCCGGGGTTAAATGCTCTATTTCAAAAAGACTTACGGGTATGCTTGCTTGAATTGCGCTGAGGAGCAAAATCAAAATAAGCGGAAAGCCAAGACCGAAGATTAAATTCAGCGGATCGCGAATGATTTCCTTAATATTTCTTACTGTAAAGGTGAGTGTTTTCATTCCTGCACCTCCTGTGCAAAGCGGATAAACGCTTCCTCAAAATCGTTTGTTTCTGCCTTTTGCTTAATGTTTTCAACGGTATCGCAAATAAGAAGCTTGCCATCCTTCATAATACCAACGCGGTCAGAAAGCTCCTCTGCCTCCTTCATATAGTGGGTTGTCAAAACTATTGTTACCTTGCCTTTAAGGGAGCGAATAATCTTCCAAAGCTCACTTCTTGCTAAAACGTCAAGTCCAAGCGTCGGCTCATCAAGGAAGAGAATTTTCGGCTCACTTACAAGTGCCATAGCTATGCTTAAGCGTCTTTGAAAGCCGCCTGAGAGCTTCCCTGCTTTTCTTTTAAGCACGGAGTCAAGCCCAAGCAGCGCGCTTAGCTCCCTTACCTTTTCGTTTTTCTTTTCTTTACCAAAGCCGTAAATACCGCATATTAACCGTAAATTTTCCTCGGCGGTTAAGGAGGGGGCAACTGCGCTTTCCTGCGGAGAAACAGAGATAACGGTTTTTACGTCCTTTGCTTCATTTGATATGCTTTTGCCCATTAAATAGGCATCACCACTTGTGGGGGAGGTCAAGCAAGAGAGCATTTTTATAGTTGTTGTTTTCCCTGCGCCGTTTGTGCCGAGCAAGGAAAAAAGCTCACCCTCTGAAATAGTCAATGAAAGGTTATTTACAGCAACCACCTTGCCGTAATGCTTTGATAGGTTTTCTATTTTTATTGCATTCATCATTTTTTCTCCTCATAAGAAACGTACCTTGAGCGCACACCTTGATACACGTCGGCAAGCACGGTGCTTACAACCTCCCAATCAAGCTCCAAAAACGAGGTTGCAAACATTGTGCCAATGCCGTGAACGCAGGTCCACATTTCAAGATGAATTAAGCGCGCAATATCTTTTGAAATACCGTTTGCCGCTGCAATAATCTCAACGGATTTTTCAAAATCGTACGTTGGGGTAAAGCTTTTTCCGCTTCTATCACACATAAATAGCAGCTTGAAAAGCTCCTTTTCCTCCTTGGCAAACCTGACGTAAGCCATGCCAAACGACTTATATTCGGGATATTTGCCGCTTTTTATTTCATTATCAATAAAACTAAGATATAGCTCGTAGGCGCTGTGTGAAACAGCTTCATCAAGCTCCTCCATTGAAGGGAAATTTGAAAATATCGGTTGAGTTGAGCATCCAAGCTTTGCCGCAACAGAACGTGCATTTAGAACGCCCTTGCCGTTTTCTCGAACGAGAGAAACAGCGGCATTAATTATTTCTTCCTTCGTTACCTTTACCTTCGGTGGCATAACAGCTCTCCTTTTTAAATATATCATTTGTTATATATCAATTGTTATTTTATCATATTGCGACAATGCTGTCAAGAGGTTTTCAGAATATAAAATAAAAAATCCGCTCAAATGAGCGGATTTTAAAGATGTGTCGAGAACCACCAAAAGCCACACGGATGTGTGGCTTTTGAATTTTTTGAATTAATTAGTTGAACAAGCTACCGAAGTTCATGCTAATTGAAACGCCTGAAGCAGTTGTGTTAGTAGGATCTTGATCAACACCGCTTGTGCTTCCGTTTTCGTCAGTCAATTCAATCTTAACGCCTTCTTTGATTGTAGCCATATCGCCGCTAAGTGTGATGCCGAGCTTATCAGCCATCATTGAAGGATCATTCATGATGTCCTCAGAAGAGATAACTTCTACTTCGTAAATAGGTGAAACGTATTTCATTTTAATTTCTCCTTTTTATGTTTATAACATACTTTAGTTGTATTTATTATATCAAATAGTTTGGGATTTGTCAATATGTTTTTTGGATTTATTAGGATTTTTTCCAAAATCATGCCAAAAAGCATTTTATTTTTCCAAGCTGTCTGTCCTTATTTCACACCCGGCGCATAGGCGCCAAGTGTGAAAAAAGTGCGTTGCGAGATATTTTATCCAACGATACCGCTTCGCTCAACGCCCTCAACGATACGTCTTTGTAAGAACACGTACATAATGATAAGCGGAAGTGCGATAAGGATTGATGCAGTACCCGAAAGGGCTGCACTGTATGCCTGCTGAATTGATGAGGTTTCGTATTTCATTGCCTCTGCAATAGTCTTTGGCACACCGTCAATTGTGCTCATAAACGCAAACTTAGACTCACCGCTAAAGAATATCTTCGTGTAGAAGTCATCAGTCCATTGCCATGAGAATGCAAAGATAAACACGGTAATGAGCATCGGCACGGAAATTGGAAGAATGATGCTAAAGAATGTTCTTAAAGTGCTTGAGCCGTCAACGAATGCAGACTCCTCAAGCTCATCGGGAACGCCCTTGAAGAACTGTCTTAACATAAAGATGAAAAGTCCGTTCTTAAATCCAAGACCAAACACAGAAAGAACGTACAACGGAATCAAGCTGTTTGTAAAGCCAACACCGTTTTCAAATACGCCCGTCCATTTTTGAATAAGCTCTAATATTAAGCTTACCGGGTTAAGGGTCGTTTCAATCATTGTAATTTGTCTGAAGAACGCGGTCATTGAGTTCTTAAGTGCTTCCTGTGGAATCATAAGCGTTGCAATAACGAATGCAAAGACAATTGCGTTGCCCTTGAATTTGAACTTTGCCAAGCCATATGCAACAAGTGCGCAGATAAGAGTTTGAATGAGCGCAACCGAGAACGAAACGAGGAACGTCGTGATAAACGCCTTCAGATAGCTGTTTTCGGTCAAGATGTACCAATATTGGTTAATAGTCGGTGCCTTTGTAATAAGAACAACCGTAGCATCCTTCATATCGCTAACCGACATTATGGATTTGAGAACCTTTGAAATGTAAGGATATAAGATAACAAAGGTAATACCGATTAACAAAATGAGTCTGAAAATCTTAAAAACAACGTTCTTAAGAAAATTGAATGAGAAGAATTTTTGCTTAAGGCGAACCCACAAAGGTGCTCTTTCAAAATCAACCTTGATTTTGTTTTTGGTTTCTTTTTTAACTTTTACAGTATCCATTTTAGCACCTCCTTAATCCCTTCTCTGATAGAATACGACTGTTCTTAAAAGCAGTGCAACGACTACTATTACTACAAGAACGAGTGCCGTATATACCCAAATACCCGCCGAGAAGTTACCGGGGTTTTTCTCACCGAACATACCGCCGTATCCTGCAAGACCTTGCATTACACGGTTATCAGCAGCAGTAAAGAGGTCAACTACCGTATAAATCGCGTTAACGAGAATCATTGGGCTGATCATTGGAAGAGTAATTTTCCAGAAGGTTTCCCAAGCTGTTGCACCCTCCATCTGACAGGACTCGTAAATCGACGGTGAAATCGATTGTAGGCCTGAGAGGAAGATAAGCATTTGTACGCCTGAACGGCTTACAATTTCAAAAATGTTGTTTACAAGTGTTGTAACGATTTCAACAAGGTCAATGGTTGTCTTTCCAAGCGTTAGCTTTAGGTTAACGTTTGCAAGAAGCATTTCCATGTCGAGCGAGGACATAAGTCCTGATGATGTTTGTCCGCCTGTGTTGTCGTCCATTGCGCCGCCTTCAACAATTGCGCCTGCTGAAATTCTTGTATCGATTGCGTCGATAATACCCGTTGACAAAATAACAGGAAGGAAGAATACGGCACGGAAGAAGGTTCTGCCCGTCATCTTTTGGTTAAGAATGATAGCCATAAAGAGCGAGAAGATAACAATTGCGGGAATCTGAATAATCAAATCCTTAATAGCGTCAACAATTGTAGTTGTGAACTGACCGTCGTCGATAAATACGAACTTGTATGCGTCGAGTGTGAATGCAGGGTTGTTACCCATTGAGCCATGGAAGCCAACCTCGATTGACTTAAGAACGATAGGTAAATAAATACCGATAATACCGATAACGAACGGTAAGCAGAAGAGCCAACCGGAAAGTGCCTTTTTGCCCGTCAAGCTAAGCTTGAATCTCTTCTTTTTGCGGGGGATGTACGGTGCCGGCTCGTTTATAGCTACCGTTTCTTGCACCTTTTCAGCTACCGCTGCGGGAGCTGATTCTTTCACCTCAGCGCCTAGGCGAGTAATTGGCTTTGCGAGATAATTCAATTCTTCGCCTGCGATTTGGGAGGTCGCCTTAAAGCTTCTTTTGTTTTTAGTATCAAAGCTACTCATTTACGCGCCCTCCTTTTCGCTGTACTCTAAATAGTTAATTGCACCGATTATATGTTTGGTTTCTACTCCGTTTTCATCGGTCATAGTAAGAACGATGTCCTCACTGTTGTAGTTGAGAATAAAGCCGTCGCCGCCCTCGTAGATTACAAGAACCACAAGTGAATTGTTTACCTTTGTTCCATTCTTGTAGGTAACGGATATGCCGTCGTCCTCATCGTTTAAGAACTTATGGTCAACGATGTACTTATCCTGCTTATCCTTCATAAGCTCGTTATATTCCTTATAGGTTGAAACAATTGATTCCTTAAGGAAGTCATAGCTTACTGAATAGTATTTGCTGTATTCCTTGTCAAACTTAAGTGCCTCTACGTTTTCCTTTGCAAGTGTGTAGTAAAGTGCAGCACCGTTTTCAAGAGCACGAAGGAACATAAAGTCCTCGTCACCCTCCATGTTGAGTGCAGTTCCCGCGAACTCAACAGAGCCGTGGTAAACCATACCGTAGAAAGGAATTGTTTCGCTTGCCGTTACGTACTTACTGCTGTCAAGAGGAGCTGACAAAATACCTGATGAGTATGGAATTGCATATGAGTTTCCAATATCGGTGATAAGCTTGAAGTTACCGCCGTCCTCGTTTCTTGTCATATACTTAAGAAGATTAATTACGTTATCCTTAGAATCCTCTCTTGTATAGTATTCCTTCTTGTCAAAGTCGGAGTTTAAGTCTGAGCCGAGTGTTCTTGTTGCCAAGATTGAAAGGTCATATTGTTCAACGGACTTTACAAAGCTGTCAAACAAATCGATGAATGATGCACTTGAAACTGCAACACCGCTTGTTCTTTCAAAGGTTTGTGTTGCCGCGTAATATACACGCTTTGTTGTATATCTGTTATCAAGAGTCTTTACTGCATCGCGCTTTGTCTTAAAGCCGCTGAAGTTCTTTGTCGCAAACGCGTATGTGAAATCTACGTCGATTGCAACGTCGTAGTCATTATTCTTAGCGTCGTCAAGAAGACTGTTAATGCCACCTTTGCCGCCAAGAACCTTTTGCCACTTGATTTTTGATGGGTATGATGCTGAAAGACCGCCGTTATAGAAGCCCTTCAAAATATATGAGGTATTGCTGATTCCCAAGCTTGAAAGCTCTGCTTGGATATCGATAATATCCTGGAAGGTTGTAAGCTCCTTATCCACTGTTACAGGGAAGGTAAGAATTTGCTCCTTAACCTTGATTGAACCGAACATTTCAAGGAAAAGCTTTACGTTTTCATCAGGATTTTCGATTTTGCTGATTGAGCCGTTTGCATTGAGGTAATTTCTGTAAAGCTCCGCCATACCGAGATATGACGTATCGTACGTGCCTTCAATGCCGAATTCCTCAGCTGTTTTGTCAGCTATTAAGAACTTATAGTTTACCTTGTATACACCATTATAGTAATTCTTTGAAATTACAGTAATTTCGGTTGTGCTTGTTGCATTTCCTGTAAGTGATGCATCGATATCATAAGTATCGTATTCAGCATACTTAAAGGAGGAATATGCGCTTGCATAGTAGCCCTGCTCAGAGCTTGCAGTGATTGTTGCAAGAGCGTCACCGTCCTCAATTATAGCAAAGTAACCGGTGCCGTTGTTTTCACTTGAGTTAACAAGACCGAAAACAGGCATTGTATATTGCTCTACGTTTTTATCTGTAATTTGATAATACGTATAGTCAGGACCGTAAAGAGAGCCGGAGAGCTTACCGTATTTTTGCTTAGCGATAAGATCCTCGAATCTTATAATAGTACCGCTACCGTCAGGCATAAAGATGTAGCCGTTATCGTAGCTTTTTTCATTGATTGAGGTTGATGCAAAATAAGGAAGAACTGAGATGCTTGCAAGACAGTAGGTATCTCTGTCGTACTCAACTGAGCTTGCATCAACAGTTGCAACAAGACCGTCGTTTGTAAGCTCGTAAGTAACGCTGAGCTTGAAGTTTGGTCTTTGCACCTCTTGATAAAGTGCTGCGTCCTCTTCTGTCCAAAGCTCCTTCATATCCTTTTGGAGCTGAGTTTCTTCCTCGCCCTCCTTAGCAACCTTGAAGTAATCAGGGTTTGCGCTTATGAGCTTTTCCTCAAGGATTTTCTTGGTTGAGCTGCTGTCAAACTTACCCTTTGGCAAATAAACGAACGGAACCTCAGCGCAAAGCGGATACTTTGCAATCATTTCGTCTCTCATTTCCGGAGCAAGTGTAAGAATCAAGTTGTCGATATACGTTTGATCGGGGTCGTAAACGTCATAGTTGTCTTCGATAAGCTTTTTCGCCTTTGCTTCGGTCATACCGCCGTCAACCAAAGCGTTGATAAACTTTTCAAGACTGATTTTAACAGGAACTGCAAACTCTCTGTTCTCCTCACCGAGTGAGTAATCAACCTTAATTCCGTTCTCTGTTGCAACGATATTGCCTTGACCGTGAGCAAAGCAGTCATTGTAGCTATAAAACGTTTTCATTGAGTTTTTGCCGCTGGCAATTGCAAAATAGTTGATATAAAGCTGTGAAAGACGGATACCCTTATCGGATGTGTTTGTAAATGAGGTTGAAACGTCATATGGGTTTGAAAGAGTAATTTCTCCCGTTACCTTGTTTCTGATTGCAAACTCGCCCGATACGTAGTCAACGTAAAGCTCGTAGATACCGTCGCTTGCGCCTTCCTTGCTTTCGTCATCGCTTGTCAAAACGAAATCCATAGAAGCGAGGCGCTCCTCCTTAGAGGTGAACACGTCGTTTAGATGGTCAACACTTGCAGCTGATGCGCTAAGCGGTAATACGAGCACGGAAAGTGCTGTTAGTGCGGCAAGGATAACCGCTATTATTCTCTTTTTCATAATCTCGGTCCCCCTTACCTATAGCTTATTTCACTCATAATGGTTGAAGCAAATCCTGCCATCTTTGTAATAAGTGAAGTAAACAATACTGCGATAAACATAATTACTACCATGCCGACAAGCGTCATAACTATTGTAACTATGTTCTTTCCTGTTGAATAGTCGTGTGTAACCTGCATACCTATAATAATAAGGAATGCCATATAAATGTACGCTATTGTCAAAATGAGTGACGGAATTTGTGATTCCGAGCCAACCAATACGTTTGTGAGCGCTGTTGAAATAATAACGAGCACAGGTAATGGGAACAAAGCGTATGATGTTGAAATGAAGATGTCCTTGAAGCTTCCCTCGCCGTCAAAGAGCGTTGTGAAGCACCAGTTGGAAACAACAAAGAGGAAGAATGGAATGAGCACCATTGCCGCTTGGCTGAAGATTGTAGCCGTTGCGCCCTTTGGATTGTAGTAATAGCCCTTACCGATGCCTGAGTAGTAGAATGCCACTACCGTTATAGCAAGGAATATTATTGATGCACGCATTGAGCCGCGCTTTTCGTGCTTAAGGTCCCAATAACCGTCGAATGGGTGGAACATTAAGTGGAAGCCGTAGGTCAATTCCTCCTTAAGAGTACGCTTGCCGCCCTTAACAGCAGCCGCCTTATTAACCTTTCCTGCGTAGCCGAATACCTTAACAACACCGAAGAGTGCCGCAATGATTACAATAACCATCACGATAAACCATTTTTCCATAAACTGCGCACGGATTGCCTTGAATACCGTTGCGAAGTTTTCTGTGTCGTATGCATTCTTGAAGTATTTGAGTGCTTGGTCAAGCTGCTCGCGGTCGCCGTTTGCGTTACGGTAAATTACCTTACCCATTTCAACGTAAGCGGTGTCGAAGTTATTGTTTCTTGCCAAAACCTCTTCCCAAGCGTCCTTTGCCTTGTCGAACTCACCTGCGTTTTGAAGCTTGATAGCTTCTGAAAGCACAGAGGCGTAGTCCGTTTGTCTATATACTGTAAATGAAGTGTTTTTAATATCAAGAACGATGATTTTTGTAACGGGAACAAGCTCAGTATCTACTACGTTGCCGTTTTCGTCCAAAACATCCTTCTCTATTTCATAGGTTTGGTATGTAATTGCCTGTGCCTGTGAAATCTGACCGAATTGCTCACCCTTATCACCGAAGATGTAAAGGAGGTTACCTGAACGGTCATAGGTATAGATCTTTGAGCGCTCTCTGTCGATAATTGACCAAACGCCGTCAGGTCCGCTTGATACGTCCAAAACGGTTGAAACGCCGTTGTACGCATCCTTATTCATTGAGGTCTTCACTGTTTGAGTGTTAACCGCAACCTCACCTGCAGGTGAGAAGAAGCCCGTACGCTGCATAATATCTGTACCGCCTGCGTTAAGAAGCTTTACAGGTGAATAGTCAGGCGTCTTAGATGTGATTTGTGTTTGCTGCTGTGTCTTGTCCTCCTCGAGAATCTTTACAGTACCGTAAACGAAGTCGCCGAAGGTATTGTCAAGCTCAAGGTTTGTGTATGTTGACGGAACGTTTGTAAATTCCTTCTTTGAGAATGGGTTTACAGTTTGGATTACCGCTTGGAGCGCTGAAACGCTAACCTTTGGCGCACCGATGAAGTTGATAAACTCGCCCTTTGACGTAAGAACGATAATACCCTCTGTTGTTCCGTCTGATGCAACGTACATTCTTCCGTGCTTGTCAACTACACAGCTAACAGGTGTGTATGAGCCCTTGTCGTCAGCAAAGCTGATTTGTGGCTCCTTGTACGTGTGCTCATATGAATAGTCGTCTATTGAGAATCTGATAATTCTCTTGTTGAGCTTATCGCAAACGTATAAGCCGCGATAGTCGCCCTCGCTAACCGCAAACGTGCTTGTTGGGGTGTTAAATGAGTCCTCAACGCCGTCACCGTTAACAAAGGTTTCAATTGTTGCTTGCCATTCATAGTATCTGTTAAGAACTATGATTCTGTTTTCGCCTTGGTCTGTGATATAGATGTTACCCTCGTTATCCGTTTCGATATCGGTTGGGTTGTTAAGCTTTCTGCCATCTAAGTTGTCAAGACCAATTGTTGCTGAGTCAATAGGAGCAACGCCGTCAGTTACGTACGCGTCGGGAGATTTAAGAACCTCGCCGTCAATTGAGTAAGTGTACGTATCGTACGGTGTTACTGCGAATGCACAAGTGGAGAAAACGAAGGCAAGTACAAACATAAAAGCAATTATTCTTGCAAATTTCTTCATACTGTCCTCCTTAATCCTTCATACCACTTGATGCCATTGTTTCAATAATGTTACTTTGTGAAACAACGAATACGCCGATTGGAACTAACATCATAACAACGCTTGATGCGGCAGAAGCACCTGCACGGGCAATACCGCCGGCGGTAATCTGACCTATTGCGTAGTTAAGTGTCTTATATTGCTCACTGTAAATGTACGCTGATGCGCCTGTGTTCCAAAGACCTTGGAACGAATAAATGATAAGTGTAAGCCAAGCGGGCTTAACCATTGGCATCGCTATTGTCAAGAACGTTCTAAACTCACTGCATCCGTCAAGACGCGCACTTTCAAGCACGGAGTCGGAAATTGATGAGTCCATAAACTGCTTCATTAAGTAAAGTCCCATAGATGAGCCCCAAGCAGGAATAATAAGTGCAAACGGGTTATCCATAAGGCCGAGGGTTGAAAGAGTGATAAAGTTGGCAATTGCGGTTACTGTTGACGTAAACATAAGTGAACGCTGAATAAGCCAGAACATTCCCTTTCTGCCCGGGAATGGGATTTTTGAAACTGCATACGCCGCAAGTGAGGAGAAAAGCAAGTTTCCAAACGTTCCCATAAACGTGATAAATACTGTGTTGAATATGTATCTTGAGAATGGAACCCAAGAGTCACTAAGCAATGTGAAGAGGTCTTGGAAGTTCTTGAAGGTTGGATGAACAACGTAAAATCTCGGTGGGAACATCCAAAGCTCGTCAAGCGGCTTTAGTGACTGCATTACTACATATACCATTGGCAAGAACATAAACGTTCCCATTATAATAAGGAAGGTAAATATTCCCGCGTCGCCTCCTACCGAACGGTTAAGGACAACCTGATGATTTCTAACTCTCATTTTTTGCATGTCATTGTCCTACCTTCGATAGCATTTTGTTAACAAGCGTGTTAGCGCCGATCATAATTAAGAATAGCACAACCGCGATAGCAGAGGCATAACCTACCTCCCAACGCTGGCTTCCGTAGTCCTCCAAGCAGTGCATAATAGTATGGCACGAATAGTTAACCGACGGGAAGCCGCAAAGGTTGGTAACGACGCCGCCGAAGCCGAACGCACCCGTAATTGACATTACGGCACCGAACATAAGCTGCGGACGCATCATAGGAAGTGTAACATACCATAGCTCCTGCCATCTGTTCTTAATTCCGTCAACCGCAGCTGCCTCAAACAAGCTCTTATCAACCGTTTGAAGACCCGCGATAAATGAAAGGAACGCAGTACCGAGTGACATCCAAAGTGCAACCACTATACAAAGCGTCATTGCATACTTTTCATCGTAGAACCAAAGAATTGGCGTGTCTATGATATTCATTTTAATAAGCATACCGTTAACCCAGCCCTGGCTGTCGTTATGGAAGAGCGTACCCCAAATGAGGTAAACCGAGCCGGCAATTGACGGTGCATAGAAAATAAGTGTAACAATTGCTCTGATTCTTGGTGAAAGCTCATTAATGAACCAAGCAACAAGGAATGAAAGAACGTATGACACAGGTCCTGTTACAGCCGCAAACACAAGCGTGTTCTTGCAAGCGAGAATGAAAATATCGTCCTCGAAGAAAAGGCGTGTATAGTTCTTAATTCCTATAAACATGTCCCATTTGAATTCGAGCATGTTAAAGTTTGTAAAGCTGAGTACAAGTGAAAGTCCAACGGGGAATACGGTAAAGAGAAGGAACACGAAAAAGAACGGCGCAATCATAACGTAAGCTATTTTGTTACGCTTGATTTCATGCCAGGTCCATTGAGCCCTTGTCATATCCTTTCTTGCGGTAACCTTCTTTTTTACCTTTTTCGCCTTTTTCTTAGGCGCTTCTGCTTCTAAAACACTATCACTATGTATTTGTTCATCTGTATTTACAATTTCGCTCTCTTGCACGTCAGCTACCGCTGTTGCTTCTGCGTTTTGTAAATTTTCATTACGGTTTTCCATCTACATTTTCTCCTTCTTTAGTATTTTAGAATTATTTCAACATCCCGTCGGGATTAAGCTTGATATAGTCGTCGTAAGTGAGCATGCCGAACTCTTGTCTTCTTCTTGCAAGCTCCTTATTGATGGTTGCAACGTATTCGTTGAGTGAATCCGATGCATCCTTGCCCTCATTGTAAGCTGCCAAGAATGCGAAGTTTACGTAACGTGCAAGATAGTAGCTACCAGGGTGGTTAGGAACTGCCACTAAACTTTCAAATTGCTTACTGATGTTGTTCTTTTCCTCAGATGTCCAAGGAAGGTCCTCAAGTGCTAATCTGTTAGCGGTTGCAGGTCTTGCCGCAATACCCATAATTGAAACTATCTCGTTTGAATAGTCAGCTTGGAATTCGCTGCCTGTGTACCATCTCATAAATTCCCAAGCGCAAAGGTCCTTCTTTTGCTGTTCTGCACTGCTACCGTTATCAATCATAACGCATCCTGTTACGGCTGCAATTGCACTTCTGTTGATCTTTGCTGTGCCATCGCTGTTAAGAACAGTGTTGCCATCTGCATCCTTAACAACCTGACCCGGAAGTGGAACGAACGTCCAAAGACCTGAAAGCTCAGATGCGAATACTGAAAGCTGGTTACAGGACGTATATGCTGAAATACCGATTGGCATTTCGCCTGTACGGAAACGGTTTGCAAAGTCGTACGTATATGGGAGTGAGTACTGTGTATAGTAGTTACACATTTGCTCAAATGAGTTAAGAACGCCCGGTGAGCCAAAGTTAATTGTCATACCGTTGTTTGAATACGCCTCGTAGCCGTTTTGGTACGTAAACGTGTACATATCGTTTTGGATACCGATTTCCATATTATTATATTGAAGAATCGGAAGAATAGCGAGCATATCGTCCCAAGTTTCGGGAAGCTCGATTTCAAGTGATGTCAAAACGTCCTTACGGTAGAACATCATTGAGAAGGAAAGTGAATCAGGCATAGCGTAAAGCTCGATACCTCTTGACTCTACCTTGCCGTCCTTGTCCTTGTTTACCCAACCGTAGCCGTAGGTTGCATCGTCGTCAGTGCCCTCTCCGTTTGTGTCAACACCGTTTTGAGTGTCCTGACGCCAGAGATAGAGGTCCTCGTCTGTCCAGCTGTATGAGTCACCGTAACCGAAGTTATAAAGTGTGAGTGGCTCAAATGCGGCATTCGGGAACACCTCGAGGATGTTGTCCTTGCCCGATGCGGGGTCGTAGTTTTCTATATCGTTGTTGATATAATCATTGAGTGGCTTAATAGCATTACGAAGTGCGTAGTCGATAATAGTTGAGCTGCCCTCCATCAAGGAAACCTCAGGACCAACGCCTGCGATAATTGAAGGAAGAAGCGTACCGCCCGCGATAAGCTTGATGTTAACACCAATCTTAACCTCTTTTGCCTCGCCGTTTTCATAGATTACGTATTTATTTGGAGTAAAATCATTTTCAATGAGATTTCTTATGATTTGCGCTTGGTCACGGCCTGTTACAACCCAGACCTCAATTACCTCGTCAACGTCTGACGCGGTAGTGTTTTGCTCATCGTAGCTATCGCCTGCGAATGAAGCAACGAAAAGCTTAATTTCAAACCAGAGTGCTTGGAAGAAGTTGGCATCAGCTTTAGGAAGCTTTTCTTCCTTTGATTGAAGCTGATAGTAGTCAACTTGAAGTGGCTGGGTCTTTGCGCTGTTGATCCATGTACCAAGTGAACCGATTTGTGATTTAAGTGTTGAGAGGTTTGCAGGGATTTCGCTCTCGTTTGTAGCCATCTTTTCAAGAAGCTGATATACCTGCTTAATAGTAGCGGTCTTTTCACCTTCACCCGTACCGCCGTCCTGTGCCTTGTTTACGGAAACGAGATAGTTATAAACGGATTCAAGGTTTTGTGCCTCGTAAAGCATAACCTTCAAAACGTCAGGCATAACTCTTGTAAATCCGTATGAACGGTTAGCGTCAGGGTCTGTACCTGTGAGCTTCAAGATTTCAAGATAGCAGTTGTTGATGTTAGAAAGTGAATCGCTAACCTGCTTAATCTGCTCGCCCATTTCGCCAAGAGTTGCTTCGAGCTTGATATTGTAGGTTTTGCCTGCCTCGAAGTAGAACTCAAACTCTGTCTTACCGTCGCCAAGGAAGCAGGTTTGCCATGAGTTAGAGTGTGGGAAACGGCAGTTTGCCGCCTCTTTGAACGGAACCTCGTCGTTTATGTAGAGCTTTCTTGATACGTACATACCGCTAAGGAGTGATTGCTTGTATCTAACCGCGATTGTGTAGTAGCCAGATTCGGGAACCTCAATATCGTAGCTCATCCATTCGCCAACGTTTTGCCATTGCTCCTTACCAGCGGTGTTATATTTTACCGCGCTCGCGCTTTGCTTGCCTGTCAAGCCGCTTGTGATAGATGAGGTTCTATCGTAAACGGGGTACATTGTAATAGCGGAAACGTTAAGTGGCTCCTCTGCCTCTTGGAAAACTGAGGAGTCGGGTCTGTTTTCTGAAACCTTACCGTGAAGCGCTTCCATTTCGGCAATGTATTCCTTATATGAAATGGGCTCCTCGTAAGGAATGAGCTTGATTGACTGAATAATCAAGTCCTCTCTTTGACCCTCAAGTGAAATTGTGTTTTCACCCGGCTTGATGTAGAACTCGAATGGGTTTACATAGTATCCGTTTGAATCGCTGATTGTGTACTTAACCCATGTTGGGTCCTTGTATACTGCAGGACGGATATCGTTGCCCTTTCCGTTTTCCTTTTCATTCTTAAACGAGTTTTCGCCGTTTTCGGTCTTGGTATAGTCGTACTCCCATACCTTATTAAGCACGAGCGTACGTGCCTCCGCGAATGGGAAGCTGCCGTTTAAGTAGAAAATACGTTCAATGGCGTTACTTGTACCTTCCTTATCGTCATCACTCGCCTGTGATTTATCAATCACGCGGTCGTCCGCTTGGCAGTAAACGATTTGAATTGTATAGTTGCCGGAGAACTTTTCATCAACGACAAACGTCCAAGTGGCTGTACCCTCGGAGCCGAGAAAAACGCCGTCGTTTTTACCGTCCGCAGATGGCTCATCACACTTGGTGCTGTCCCTATAGAATTCATTTAAATTTGTTGTGGTATCACCCACTGTAAAGACACCACCGAGAATATCAACCTCGATTACGTGTCCCTCGCCAAATACCTTGTCTTGATACTTACTCAAAACGTTTTCCATGTACTCATCGTACGAAAGCGCATTGAGGATAGCACTAACGTCGGACATTGACGTGTTGTCGGAAGACGAGCTTCCTGACGAGCTGCCGCTATTTTCCTGAGCAAATGCGGGGATTGCCGCTGTTGTAAGCAGCATTAGCATGCAAAGAAAAAATGCAAGCAGTCTTTTTGCCTTTCCTTTCATAAGAAACCTCCATGATGTTTGTTCTAATTATGTGCGGCATAGCGCTTAGCCGCACGAATATACATATGCGTATATATTAGTATGTAATATTTTAGCACAAGAATATAGCAAAGTCAAGACAACATTTTGCCAAGAATAGGGATTTTTCGACCAAGGTGTGGAAAAATGCATAATTAGTGCTTCGTTTTACGACGTATTCACGGGAGTGTGGAAAATATTTTTGGGAAATTTTAGTGCCGCAAAGTCAATAAAATAAGGGGTTTGTGCTCATACGCGCAATTTTATTAAAATTTCTACACCTTGTGCAAGTTGCACAAATAAAGACGCTAATTTTTGTCACATATACATAATGCACAAAATCGTGATTTTTGACGTATTTTTCGCAATATACTAAAAATTTGCATTTTAGGCAATAAAATGTTGACATTGAGGTAATTTCGGTCTATAATTGAAGTAATAAAACTCAAGGAAGGTATAGTTATGTACTATTTAGGCATTGACCTCGGCGGAACAAACATCGCTGCAGGTATCGTTGACGAAAACTACAACATCATCAAGAAAAAGAGCGTTCCTACTCTTGCACACAGAGAAGGCAAGGAAATTATCAAGGATATGGCAAAGCTTTGTCTTTCACTTGTTGAGGAATGCGGTCTTACCTTGAATGATATCGCATATGCAGGTATTGCTTCACCTGGAACAGCAAACTCTGAAACAGGCGTTGTTGAATACGCAAACAATCTCCCGTTTAAAAACTTCCCTATCGCGGATTTGCTCAAGGAATACACAGGTATTGAAAAGGTATATATTGAAAATGACGCTAACGCAGCAGCAAAGGCAGAGGCAATTGCCGGTGTTGCCAAGGGCGCGAAATTTTCCGTTATGATTACACTTGGTACAGGTCTTGGCGGCGGCATTGTGCTTGACGGAAAGGTTTATTCCGGCTTTAACTTTGCAGGTGCTGAGCTTGGACACATTGTAATTGAAAAGGACGGCAAGCAATGCTCCTGCGGCAGACGCGGATGCTGGGAAACGTACAGCTCAGCAACAGGTCTTACAAATATGACCAAGGAAGCTGTTTTAGAGGCAAGAAAAGCAGGCAGAAAAACTCTTATCGAGGATTTAATTAACGGAAACGTTGAAAGCTGCAACGCAAGAGTTGCATTTACAGCAATGAAGCAGGGTGACGAGGTTGGTAAGGAAATCGTTGACAAATATATTTCCTACCTCGCTTGCGGTATTGCAAACGTAATCAACATTTTCCAACCAAACGTGCTTTCAATCGGCGGTGGCGTTTGCGGAGAAAAGGACAACCTTCTTATTCCTCTTAAGAAAGCTGTTTTCAAGGAAACCTACACAAGAGGCGACAAACAAACAGAAATTAAAATTGCAGAGCTTGGTAACGATGCGGGCATTCTCGGTGCCGCTGTGCTTGGCTTATAATTGAAGCAACTATAAACAAAGCACCCGCAAAATGTGATTTTAGCGGGTGCTTTTTGTAAAAACAGGGTAACCTGTGTCTATTTTTTGAATTTTTGAAAGGAGAACGGTATGAGATTAGATTCCCCTGTTAGGGAGCTTTACGGTGTTGGCGAAAAGCTTGAAAAGACACTTTTCAGCGGCGGATTATATACGGTTAAGGATATGCTTTACCGTTTTCCGAGAGCATACCAAAACAGAGCTGACGTTAAGGAGCTTAACGACGAAGGCGCACACGGAGAATATCATTCGTTCATATTGACAATTGCAAACGAGCCACGCGTTTCCCTCATCAGGCGCGGAATGTCGCTCCTTAAATTCAAGGCATTTGACGGAAGCGGCACGGTTAACATCACGTACTTTAACCAAAACTATCTTAAAGAGGTGTTTTCACAAGGTGCAACGTTTAGATTTTGGGGCAAGGTGACAAAAGAAAAGCGTACCCTGTGTATGAATTCGCCCTCATATGAGCCGATTTTGCCTTCAAAGCCACTTGATGCGTTAATACCTGTTTATCCAATGTTTTCACGCATGAATCAAAAGCTTTTTGCCAAGCTTGAGCGTGAAATTATATCATCATTACCCGAATTTCTCACCGACTTTTTACCAAGCGAGGTGCGCGCCGAAAATGGGCTTTGCACGCTTGCCTACGCGCTTGAAAATATCCATTTTCCCATAAGTGAGGAAGCGCTCAACCGCGCGATAAGACGACTGACCTTTAACGAGCTTTATCTTTTTGCGCTTACTCTCTCTAAAATTAAAGCTTCGCAAATCAAAAAGCTTGCCCCTGTCTTCGAAAGCAGTGATATTAGCGAGCTTTTAGCACTTTTGCCGTATGCACCGACAGGCGCGCAAATGCGAGCTATAAACGATATGATAGGCGATATGTGCGGTGGCGGTGAATATAAAACACCGATGAACAGAATTGTCGTTGGTGACGTTGGAAGCGGAAAAACGCTTTGTGCCGCGGTTGGCGCGTATATTGCATGCAAAAACGGCTACCAATGCGCGCTCATGGCACCGACGGAAATACTTGCCACTCAGCACTACGAATCGCTCTCTCCCCTCTTTAATTCTCTTGGAATCAGCTGTGAGCTTCTTACGGGAAGCACGCCCGCAAAGGACAAAAAAGCGACACAGGGTCGCATAAAAAGCGGAAAATGCTCATTTGTCATCGGCACGCACGCACTCATTCAGGGTAGTGTTGAGTTTAACAATTTGGCACTTGCAATAACGGACGAGCAGCACAGGTTTGGTGCAAACCAACGTGCATCTCTTTCAAGCAAGGGAGAAAGCGCGCACACGCTTGTTATGAGCGCAACTCCAATACCGAGAACGCTTCAATTTATGATTTACCGTGACCTTGATATTTCACTTATTGACGAATTGCCGCCAGGGCGCAAAAGGGTTCAAACCTACGTCGTTGACGAAAGCTACCGCGCGCGTCTTAACGAGTTTATAAGAAAGCAAATCGACAGTGGCTCACAGGTTTATATTGTTTGTCCGAGCGTCGAGGAAAAGCACGACGATATAGATAACGCATCTGACTTTGACCCATTCTCTCCCTTTTATTTCGAGGAAAAGCCGCCGCTTAAATCCGCGGTTGACTTTGCAAGCGAGCTTTGCGAAATTTTCCCCGAGTTCACCGTTGAATTTATTCACGGAAAGATGAAGGGCAAGGAAAAGGACGACGTTATGTCAAGATTTGCAAGCGGTGAAATTAACATATTAGTATCTACTACTGTAATCGAGGTCGGCGTAAACGTGCCTAATGCCTCACTTATGATTGTAGAAAATGCAGAGCGCTTTGGTCTATCTCAGCTTCATCAGTTAAGAGGGCGCGTTGGCCGCGGAAGCACACAGTCATATTGCATTTTAGTTTCGAATTCCAAGGGTGAGAATGCGCGCGAGCGTCTTAATATAATGAAAACAGTTTACGACGGCTACCAAATTGCCGAGCGCGACCTTCAAATGAGAGGCCCCGGTGACTTCTTCTCCGCTAACGGAAGCGTGCGTCAATCAGGAGAGATTGATTTGGGAATTGCAAAATCCTGCACCGACACCTCCCTTGTGCATTTATCGTTTGAGGCGGCAAAGAAAACGCTTGAAAGCGACCCCGACCTTTCCTTGCCCGAGCATTTACAGCTTAGGGGCGAGGTTGAAAGAATTTGCAACGAAAAAGCAAGCACGATAAATTAAGCGTCGCAGTTTTGTTGCATTACTCAATAAAAAATGCAGGGCAAGTTTTTTAATCAAATCACTGTTTTTGATAAACTATTCAAGTACAATTGGTAATATGCTATTTTATATACGAATAAAACTCCCCTTTTTAATTAAAAAATAGTACAATATATTATATAAGTTTTATTTTTCACAGAGGTACGACAGACATGAATATAGGCGAAAAAATCAGAAACGCAAGAGAGGACCTTGACCTTTCACAAGAGGAAGTGGCACGTCAAATTCCGATGAGCCAATCGGGTTACTCAAAAATCGAGCGCAACGTGCAGGAGCCAAGCTTAATGCAGCTTCGCAGAATTTGTCAAATTCTTAACATCAGCGCAGATTTTCTTCTCTCACTTAGTTATTTCAACTCCTTGTCCGAAAACGACATGGCTTTGTTATTCGATATAAAATCAGCTATCAAAAAGCATTTAGACAAGCTTGCTGAAAATTCTGACAACTAATTTTTTCAAATAAACAAAGACCGAGCGTAAAGCTCGGTCTTTTGTATTTTTACGGTGTTTGACTAAAAATTATCCGTGGAAAAGCTTTTTGGTTTGGTAAACCGGCTCACAGGTTAAGTGTATGCCAAGCTTTCTGAAGGTGGATACATCAATTGGGGATAAAATCACAGAGGAATGAAGCTCCGCATTTTTAAGCTCGTTTAATGCCTCCAACGCGCGCTTTGCGGTTGGGTCGGTTGCGGCGGTTATTGCAAGGGCGATAAGCACCTCGTCGGTATGAAGGCGTGGGTTGTGGTTGCCGAGATTTTCGATTTTCAACCTTTGAACCGGCTCCAAAACATCGTGTGAAATTATATCTATTTCCTTATCAATTCCTGCAAGCTCCTTAATTGCGTTTACAAGCACTGCGCTTGATGCGCCAAGGAGTGATGATGTTTTTCCTGTAACTATTCTTCCGTCGGGAAGCTCAATTGATGCGGCGGGTGCGCCTGTTTGCTCGGCCCTTTCAAGTGCGGCTTGAATACATCTTCTCTGCTTTGCATTTATTGCGCTTTGGTTCATAAGAAGCTTGATTTTATTAATCTCCTCATCGCACATATTGCCCTTTCTTTGTTGGCAAAGTGCGGCGTAATATCTTCTTATAATCTCGTTGTTTGCGCTTTCTCTTACCGCTTCGTCATTAAAAATGCAGTTGCCTGCCATATTAACGCCCATATCGGTTGGGGATTTATACGGGCACTCACCCATAATTCCCTCGTAAAGTGCGCGAAGCACAGGGAAAATTTCAACGTCACGGTTATAGTTCACCGCGGTTGCACCGTATGCCTCGAGGTGGAACGGGTCAATCATATTTATATCGTTTAGGTCAGCGGTTGCCGCCTCGTACGCAACGTTTACAGGATGAGATAGAGCAAGGTTCCAAATTGGGAAGGTTTCAAACTTTGCATAGCCCGCCCTTTGACCGCGCTTGTTTTCGTGGTAGATTTGAGAAAGGCAGGTTGCCATTTTTCCGCTTCCGGGGCCGGGGGCGGTAACAACGACAAGCTCTCTCTTCGTTTCTATGTACTCGTTTTGACCGAAGCCCTCGTCACTTACGATATAGTCAATATCGTATGGATAGTTTTTAATTCCGTAATGCTTATAAACCTTAATGCCAAGACCCTCGAGCTTGTTTTTGAAGGTTTCAACCGCTTGCGTCGAGTCGTATCTTGTGAGAACAACGCTTCCAACGTAAAGTCCAAAGCCACGGAATGCATCAATCAAACGAAGCACGTCAAGGTCGTAGGTGATGCCAAGGTCACCTCTGACCTTATTCTTTTCTATATCGGCGGAGTTAACGGCGATTATAACCTCTGCTTGGTCCTTCAGCTCTGCAAGCATTCTTATCTTACTGTCGGGCTCAAATCCCGGAAGCACGCGTGAAGCGTGGTAGTCATCAAAGAGCTTGCCGCCAAATTCAAGGTAAAGCTTGCCGCCAAACTGACTAATCCTTTCCTTGATTTTTTCGGACTGAAGCTTCAAATATTTATTGTTATCAAATCCTATTCTGTACATATCTCTTCCTCAAAATCATTTTATTATTAAATGAACGGGTATTCCGTTTTTATATTCAATCTCTCTTTCGCCGAGAATCAGTGGCGTAATATATTCAATGCACGCGCGTGTGACCCCGTTTGCTTCTGCGTTTATATACTCGGGCATCACTCGCTTCACCTTGTTTGCAACGTCCTCAATTTTGGCAAAATCAAACGCAATTTCGTACACGTCCCCGCCTTTTTTCGCAATTGAAGCCATCTTTCCCGTCTGCCCTTCGGTTGCAAGCTTAACCGCGTAAGCACCAAGTGCAATGCTTTCGTCTATATCGGTTTTCGAGGCAATATGCGAAGCACAGCGTTGGGGAAGGTTAATTTCAATTGAGCGCACCTTGCATCCGATTTTTCCCCTTACAAGCATCTCAAGATTTTTGCCCGCGCCCGAGATGCGCTTATGACCGAAATCATCAACCGCACCATTATCTATACCGCCGCTAACGTATTCTCCGTTTTCGTATTTTATACCCTCGCTAACTGCGACAACAACATTCGGATGGCGAAGCAATTCTCTTTTTACATCACTTATAAACCGCGCGTTTGAAAACGGCGTTTCAGGTAAATAAATAAGATCAGCGCCGACGCCCGTATAGAATTTAGGGAGCGCACTAGCGCAGGCAAGCCAACCTGCATCTCTGCCCATAAGCTCAATTATTGTAACCGCACACTGAGTATATACCGCACAGTCCGCGGCAATTTCGTGAGTGGTGGTGGCAATATACTTTGCAGCGGAGCCGTAACCGGGGGAATGGTCGGTTAAGACCAAATCGTTATCTACCGTTTTTGGCACGCCTATGATTTTTATTTCGTAATCTGCACGTCTTGAAAATTCGGTAAGCTTTTTTACCGTATCCATCGAGTCGTTTCCGCCAATATAGAAAAAATAACGAATGTCGTAGCTTTTTAATATTGCAAATATTTTTTCGTAGATTTGTCCGTTTTCTTGATAAGTGGGGAGCTTTTTTCGAGTGGAGCCAAGCACACACCCAGGGGTTGAAGCAAGCGTATAAAGGGATTTTTCATCACCGAAAAGATATGAAAGGTCAACAGTTTTACCTTCAAGCAGCCCCTCAATGCCGTTTTTCATACCGTACAGCTTTTCTATTTCAGGTGAGCTTGCCGCCGAAGCAACAATGCCCGAAAGCGTTGCGTTAAGTGCGCAGGTGGGCCCTCCCGACTGACCGACGATTGCGTTTGACTTCAAGAAAGCCATAAAAATCTCCATTTATCAAACGGATGGCACCCTACCGTTATAAATCAAAAAAGCCCGATTTATTAAGTAAAAAATCAAGCCAATTAAGTATGCGTGCCAATCACAAAATTAAGTATATCATATTTAACTAAAAAAGTCAAATAAAAAAGCGCGTGTTTTAATAATATTTTGCCTATTTTTTTATAAAATATAACTGTAATATGAAAATTGCTTGCAAAAGCTACGTTTTGGACGTTACACTTAAGGTTTTTATGTAAAATATACAAAAATTTTTAATTTTTTTCTAAATTTCTATTTATTTTCACAACAAACTGTGGTATAATAAATACACAGAGATAATTTAATTCTCTGAAATCCATTAGCAAAGAAGGTGTTTTTATGAAAATGAATTTCACAGCAAGACAAATGAGAGTTTACGACCAAGTAAAGGAAACCGCAGAGAAAAAGCTTTCAAAATTTGACAAGTTTTTCGACGATGGCGCAGAAATGGACATTACCTTTTCAATGGCAAATGACCTTGAAAGAGTGGAGATTACAATTCGCGCAGGCGGCATGGTTTTCCGAGCTGAGGAGGCCGATAAAACCTTCGCTAACGCGATTGACGCCGCAACTGAAGCACTTGAAAGACAAATAAGAAAAAACAAAACGCGCCTACAAAAGAAAATCAAGAGCGGCGCATTTGATATAATTGACAGCGACCTTGGCGACGAGGACGAGGAGGAATTCATACAAGACGTTAGAACCAAGACCTTCCCGTTTAAGCCGATGAGCGTTGAGGAAGCAATTTTGCAAATGAATATGCTTGGACACGACTTTTTCGTTTTCAAGGATGCAGAATCACTCGAAACCTGCGTTGTTTACAGACGTAAAAGAGGTGGATACGGGCTTATCGTTCCCGAATAATATTTTCAGGGCAGACGTTTGTCTGCCCTGCTTTTTCGTTTATCCGTTTTTATCAAAATATATTCTTTATCATATTATGGTAATAAACGGAGGGAGTCAAATGAAAATTGTAATTTTTAAGTCGCCGAGGTTTTTCGTTCCTTTTTTAAGGAAAATCTTCAAAATTCCAAAGGGCAGTTAGCGATTCTCGGATTATATAAAAGGTCCAACTCAGGAAAAGACGTGTCCTTTTGGGGCTGAGAGTCTTTAAAGCAAAAGAGGTGCAAATTTTTGCACCTCTTTTAGTTATATTTAGAAGATTTTAATAATTCCACCGTTTGGAACGTTTAATTTGCAAACGCCGCCGTTTAATGCGCCACGCGCTACCTTTTCTCCGTACATATTTGAAATTTCATAGCTTGCACCGCTTGAAATATCAAGGTAAACCGTATCGCTTCCCGTACCGTTGAAAACGTAGTTTTCATATTGAGTATCAACGTTAAATGCAACGCCTTGGTATAAAACGGTGATTTTCTCGCCGTTGCCCGTTACGCTTGCCACGGTATAATTTGCATCAAAGTCGTTAAAATCAATTTCTCCGTCCAAAATAGTTTCGCTATGCGCGCACCAAAAAGCAAGGTAGCTTTCAAGAATTTTCTTGTGCTCACTTGAAATATTGTCAAAGCGCACGGAAATTTGCGGCACGCAGAACATAATTGAAAGGAGCTGATACATAAGCGCCTCGGGCTTTTCATCCTTGTGCCACATAAGCATATCGCTGTGAACTGCACCCTTGCCCTGTGTCAAACGCATTGTAAGCGAATGAGTGCGGTTTACAAGCGGGTCGTTTGGACAGTCGGTAACTCTGAACATATTGCCGTACTTGCCTATTGCAGGGCCTATATAGGACTGTCTGAACTCGATAAGCACGTCGGGATTTATCGCCTTTAATCTTCTTGAAATCTCGTCAAGGAGCAACTCAACCGCCTCGTCAACTGATGAGGTTGTCATCTTACCGTACTCCTCGGAGCTGCCCTCACCCAAGCGGAAGCTATCGATAAAATCGAGTTTAAAGCCGTCGATTCCGTAGTCAAGCATAAATCTTTCGTAAAGGCCTGCGATAAAGTCGCGCACCTCGCTGAATCTTGGGTCTAAAACCATAGCGTTCATATTGGGCTTATCGTAAAGGTACATTCCCTTAAAGCGCTCAAAATTCTTGCTATAATAGCCAACGAACGGAACACTGAACCAAAGCATAAATTTCATGCCAAGGTCGTGCACGTCGTCAACGAATTTCTTCATATCGGGGATTTTGTCCGCGGCAACCTCCCAGTCGCCACAGAAGCCGTAGCCGCGTGAGTTGTCGCTTGTTTGCCAACCGTCGTCAACTATCAAGGTTTCCATTCCAAGTGCGCGCGCCACCTTACATTCTGCCAAAATCTCGTCGGGAATAGTTCTTTGGTGGAAGCTGTACCACGCGGAATAAAGCGGCACACGGGCATATTTTGGGGTATAGGCGTATTTGTAGCCAATATCCTCCCAATGGTCGCGTGCTTCCTTCACGGTTTGAATAAACGGAAGGGCGCGGGAATCAAGTGTGAACTCGGTATGGTATGATTTCATTTTAGCCGTTGGCTCAAAAAATAGCTTTATTTCATAGATAAGCGTCGCTGTTTCCTCGACAACGCCTGCTGCCAAGCAAACGGGAAGCTTTAATTCGTCAGTGTAGATTGTCAGGCGGTTTTCACCCTTTTTGCTGACAACGGCGCAAACGGGCATACCGCTTGCAAGAGAGCTTCTTGAACGGTTTTTCTCCCAATCCGGCTTTAAATAAACGTCAAAGTGATGACGCGGTGACCAAAATGCAATTGTGTCTATTTGCGGAAGCTTCCAAGTGATTGTATATTCACTTGGCATAATTTCGCAGCCGAAATCAAGGTCAAGTGTAAATTTTGAAATTTCGCCGTACTCTTGACAGCTGATTTTTTCACTTACGAGTGGATTTTTTGTAATTGTTGAAAATTCATACTCGTTAAAAACAAATTTTCCCATAAAAGCACCTTATTCCTTTATGAGCGAGTAATTGCCCGATTTTAGAATTTCAACAAGCTGACTGCTGCTTGTGATTTCCGTTTCAGTTAAAATTCCTGCATTTGCAGGCACGTGAGGATAGTGAAAATCTGTGCCTGAGGTTTTAATAAGACCGTATCTATCCGCCCACATATCGGCAATTTCGTTTCTTGAATCGTGTCCCTTGTGTCCGTTATACACCTCAACTCCGTCAAGGAAATCAGGGCGAACAACGGTCATAGAATTGCGGAACGGATGCGCTTGAACAAAAATCAAGCCCGCCTCACGTGAAATTTTTGAAAACCTTTCGGGATTAAGAGAAAAAATCTCCTCGTGTGCGCGTAAAAATTCCTCGGTAATGCCGAAAACCAAATAGTCGTTTGTGTTCTCGTTGAAGCGAAGCTCCATAGCCAAAATAACGTTTAATTTGCCGTTTGCATCGCGCTTTAAGTCCTCGTAGCCCTTTAAGTATGCGGTGACAAAATCTTGATAATTTGCACATCCCAAAAATTCCTGTGTGCCTTTATTAAAATGGTTGGCAAGCACGAGCGAGGTGTAGCCCGCCGAGGTGAATTTTTCAATAATTTCCTCGTTTGATACTCTTGCGCAAGCGCTGACGCTTTTTGAGTGACAATGAAGCTCTGTCTTAAACATAATTTCTCCTTGATGAATAAAATGTACTGATTTATTTTACTTATTTTTAATAAATTGTGGCGAAATACGCACACGTGGTCGCCTATTTCCACTTCGGCTTGTTCTTTAACGTGGCATAAAGCTCACAGTAGCTTTCGTGCCTTGATTTTTCAATTTCGCCCGAGTTGACACGGCGAATAACGTCACAGCCGTCCTCCTTGGTGTGTGAGCATTTTGTATATTTGCACTTACCGACGGAGACCTCAAGCTCACGGAAGGTTGCAAACAAATCCTCAAGCTCAAAGAAGTCGAAGCGCTCAAAGTCAAGAAGTGAAAATCCGGGTGTGTCAGCCAAATAGCCGTTATAGGACTCACCCAAAAGCTCACAAAGAACAAAAAGCTCTGTGTGGCGTGTGGTGTTTTTTCCCCTCTCGATTTTTTCGCTGAGCTTTCCTGTTTCAAGTGAAAGCTTGGGGAACAAAACGTTCATAAGCGTGCTTTTTCCTGCGCCCGATGCACCTGCAAATGCGCACACAGGGTCGCTGTTTTTTGTGATTTCTCTTAAAAACTCAAGAAGTGGGTCAATGCCCTCACCTCTTTCAGACGAGGTGATAAACACATCAAAGCCGCTTCTTTTGTAAATGCCGTAAAGCTCGGTTGCATATTCCTTATCGAGGTCGGATTTTGATATTACGATAACGGGATTTATTTTATTATGCTCCGCTATTGAAATCATTTTATCAACGATAAAGAGCGACGGGGTCGGCTTTTTTGAGGAAATGACGATAAAAATATAGTCGAGGTTTGCAAGCGGTGGTCTTATAAGCGAGTTTTTTCTTGGAAGAATTTTTGAAGGGAAGAACGAGCCCTCCGCAGTTTTTTCAAGCTCTACCCTGTCGCCTGCCAAAAGCACGGTTTTTTCGTGTCTGAAGGCACCTCTGCCTCGCAAGGTAACGTATTTTTCGCCGTCAATTTCATTGTCGAGGCGCACTGTATACAGTCCGCCCAAGCATTTTATAACTGTTCCTAAAATCATCTTATTTCTTCTTTGAGAATATTCTTTTTATTCTGCCCCAAAAATTCTGAATTGCAGAGTTTGAGGGAAGGTCGTCAAATTTAATCTTTCTGTCTGCCTGAAGTCTTTTTAAGTAGCTTAACATTTCGTCCGCGCTTTGGAAGCGGTTTGTCGGCTCCTTGCTCATTGCGCAAAGAATGATTTGCTCAAGTCCGACAGGAACAGCGGGGTTTAGCTGTCTTGGTGGGACAACCTCATCCTGCATATGCTTCATAAGCACCTGGAGCGGTGTTTCGCCCTTGAAGGGTGTTTGTCCTGTTGCAAGCTCGTACATCATTGCGCCAAGAGAATAAATATCGCTTCTTGCATCGATGCTCTTTTTGCCGCCTGCCTGCTCAGGGCTCATATAGTAAACTGTGCCAACCGCCTTGTCTGTAACCGTTATCGTTTCAGCATCGGGAAGCTTGGCAATACCGAAGTCCATCACCTTTACGCGTCCGTTTTCAAGGAGCATAATGTTTTGCGGCTTGATATCTCTGTGAATTATATTGTTTCTGTGTGCCTCGGAAAGCGCGCGCAAAATCTGTGCGCAGTAGCTTACAATCTCCTCAAAGTCAAGTGGCTTGCCCTTTGCCGCCATATAGCTCTTCAAGGTAAGACCGTAAAGAAATTCCATAACTATATATTTAATTCTGCCCTTGGTGGAAACTGCATGCACGGTAACTATATTATTGTGCTTAAGCATGCTCTCCGCCTTGGATTCGTTTTTGAAGCGCTTTACCACTACTTCGTCAGCGGCAACGTCGTCCTTCAAAATTTTTATTGCAACGGTCATATTGTTAAGGTAGGTATCGCGAGCTCTGAAAACGACTGCCATACCGCCAATGCCGATAAGCTTATCAATGATATATCTATCGTCAAGTATATTGTTTTCATACTGCTTGTACTTTTCAACCAATTCGTTTTTCTTCATCGCCTACCTCCTTAAATTCTTACTAATATTGCGGTTATATTATCGTGTCCGCCGTTTGCATTTGCCGTGTCGATAAGGCGTCTTACCTTCAAATCAAGCTCAACCTGATCGACCCTTGATGAATTGCGCTCGTTTGAAACGATGTCGCAAATGGTTGCATTATCAACCATATTTGTAAGGCCGTCGGTGCAGAAAAGCAAGTAGCCCCCCTCCTCTAAGCGAACCGTGAATATATCGCCCTCGACGGAAACCTCCGTGCCGACTGCCTTTGTAATTATATTTTTATGTGAGGAGCTTTCCGCCTCCTCGCGCGTCATTTGTCCCATATCGACAAGGTATTGCACGTATGAGTGATCCTTTGTTATTTGCTTTACCGTGCTGCCCTTCAGAGTATAAAGACGGCTGTCGCCTACGTTTATTGCGAAAACGACCTTGTCAATTATAAGCGCGCCGACAAGTGTTGTGCCCATTCCCTTATGGTGGGCGCTTTTCTTTGCGGCGATATATACCTTTTCGTTGGCAATATCAACGCCCTTAACGAGCGCTCTTTTTATATCACTTGTGCTAACCTGCTTTTGCTTGTTTTTAAGATACGGAATTATAAATTGGTCAACCGTTTGGACAAAGGATTCCGCCGCTATCTTCGACGCCTCCTCGCCACCCTTGATTCCGCCCATACCGTCGCACACAACGCAAAGCGTGGTTTTGTCAGTATATTTGCGAATCATAAAATTGTCCTGATTTATTTCACGCTTCATTCCAACGTTTGTGTTTGCCGAGCAAATCATTGGTTAACCTCCTTTGCACCCTTTCTTAGCTGTCCGCACGAGGCGTTAATATCAGCGCCCAAGCGCCTTCTTACCGTCGCGTTAATGCCAAGTGACAAGAGCTTATTTTTGAAATTTGATACGTTTTTCGAGGTTTCAAGCTTTGTTTCCTTAACCTCGTTTAACGGAATTAAATTCACGTGACACGGTGAATTTATATATTTTTTTATGATAGCCGCCAAGCGGCAAGCACCCTCGACCGTATCGTTTTTACCTGCAATTAAGGTATATTCAAACGAGATACGTCGAGAGGTTTTTTCAAAGTATTTTTGGCACGCGTTAAGCAAAACCTCAATTGGGTATTTTTTGTTGACGGGCATTATTTCATCCCTTACCGCGTTATCGTACGCGTGCAAGGAAATAGAGAGCGTCACGGGTAAATTTTCCATACTGAGCTTCTCAATTTTATCAACTAAGCCGCAGGTGGAAACGGAAATATGCCTAAGGCCTATGTTAAGTCCGTCATCGCTTGAAACAAGCTTTAAGAACTTGATTGTATTATCGTAGTTATCAAGCGGCTCACCAATTCCCATCATAACGACGTTTGAAATGCGCTCACCTGTGTCCTTCTCGCTTGCGATAATTTGTCCGAGCATTTCCGAGGGGTATAAATCTCTTGTCCTGCCAAGCAACGTTGAGGCGCAGAATTTACAGCCCATACGGCATCCTACCTGAGAGGAAATACAAAGGGTGTTTCCGTGCTCGTAGCGCATAAATACGGACTCGATAAGCTCACCGTCGTGGAGCTTGAAAAGATATTTTACTGTGCCGTCTATTTTGGAAACAAGCTTTCTTTCAATCAAGGGAAGGGCGAAAAAGAAGTGCTCGTTTAGCTTTTGGCGCAAAGCTTTTGGAATATTTTTCATTTCCTCATCCCAAGCACCCTTAGTTAGCCATTCATAAATCTGCTTTGCGCGGAATTTCGGCTCACCTAATTTTATAATCTCCTCGGTCAATTCACCAAGCGAGAGTGATAAAATATCGATTTTCATTTCAGTCTTATTCATCCTTTTTTCTCATTCTCGCGACGAAAAATCCGTCTGTTTCGGTTATATGTGGGAAGAAGGTGTATTCTCCGTTGGTCGATTTTATGCTTCCAAGCTCGAAATCATACGGCTCAAAGTCCTTGTTTTCAAGCAAAAATTTTTCTATATTATTTTCGTTTTCCGCGCGGTTTAACGTGCAGGTGGAATAAACGAGAATACCGCCCTTTTTAAGATATTTTGACGAGGCACTTAAAATCTCGTACTGAATATCGGGCAGGTTTTTGTATGTGTCCGTTGACTTATATTTAATATCGGGCTTTTTAAAGATAACGCCAAGGCCCGAGCAGGGCACGTCGCAAAGAATTTTGTCAAACAAAATATCACCGTTTGGCTTATATTCCTTTGCATTTTGCACCCTTGTGGAGATTATATCAATGCCGAGCTTTTTTGCGCCCTTTGTAATTAAGGAAAGCTTGCTTTCGTGCAAGTCCGACGCGTGCAATTCGCCCTTGTTTTCCATATCGATAGCGATGCTGAAGCTCTTGCCGCCCGGACACGCGCAAACATCGGCAACGGTATCTCCGCTTTTTGCCATAAGCACCTCGCTTGCTATACGTGAGGACTCATCCTGCACAAAGACAACACCGCTTGCAAGCAGGTCGTCAAGCTGTGAAATCGGCAAATCCGTCTTTACTATATCGCGCGCAAGGGTCGATTTTTCGGCACCTCCGCCTCTTGATAAAATCATATCAATAATTTCGTCAGCGCTTGATTTCAAGGTATTTACGCGCAAGCAAAGCGGTGATTTTTTCGGCTCAAGCTTGCAAAGCGCGTATGCACAGTCCTGGCCGTAGGAATTTGCGAAAATGTCGATAATTTCCTTTGGCATTGACGCTTCAAGCGATGCTTTTTCCCACTTGTCACTTGGCAAATCAATTTTTTTATTATCTCTTAAAAAGCTTCTTAAAATTGCATTGACAAAGCCCCTTGTCTTTTTTGCGACAAGGTTAACACTTTCGTCAACTGCGCTGTAATCAGGGATTTTGTCGCAAAAAAGAAGCTGATAAATTCCTATGCGGAGCGCGTTTTTTGTTTGTGTGTCTATTTCGTCAATCGGAATACGCGAATATTTTGAAATAACGAAATCAAGGAGCATTTTTTTCTCAATTACTCCCAAGAATAAAAGGGTATAAAGGGAGATATCGTTTCTTGGCGCGTCGGTGCGTGAAATTACGGTATTTAATTCAAGGTTTGAAAATACGCCGTTTTCTTCCCACTTAATAAGTGAAAGAAGTGCGCCTTGTCTTGGGTTGAACATTTTCCCTCTCCTTTTATTTTAGTTTTGCTATTATTTTCCTAAAATATCGCCAAGTGCGATTTTTCTGCCGTTTATAAATGAGGCGGCACTCATTTTGCCCTTGCCCTCGGGAATAACCTCGTCAAGGACAACGGTGCCATCCTTGCATTTTACGAAAATTGCACCGTCTAAGGACACAACCTCACCAACGCTTCCCGAAAAATCGACGGGGGACGTGTGCGATTTTGTAACCTTTAATATTTTTCCGTCACTCATTTTTGTAAATGCGACGGGAATTGGGCTAAGCCCTCTTATTTGATTGTGAACCACGCCTGCATCCTTGTCAAAATCAATTAAGCAGTCCTGCTTTGTGATTTTCTCGGCGTAGGTAAAGCTTTCGCCCTGCTGAGTGAAGGTTACCTTGCCGCTTTCAAAAAGCTTAATTGCTTCCAAAAGCCCCTCACTTGCGGCTACGACAAGCTTATCGTGGACGCTTTCAAAATTGTCGTCCTTTTCTATTGACACCTTGTTTATAAGAATAACGTCGCCCGTGTCGAGCCCAACGTCCATTTTCATTATGCTAACGCCCGTTTCTGTGTCTCCATCAATGATAGCGCGCTGAATAGGTGCTGCTCCTCGGTACTTTGGCAAAATAGAGGCGTGCGCGTTTATGCACGCGTATTTTGGGAAGTCAAGGACGTAGCTTGGCAAAATTTTGCCGTATGCAACGACGATAATAAGCTCGGGCTTTAATTCATTTAAGGTATCAAGAAACGCGCCGTCCTTTAAGGTAAGCGGCTGATAAACAGGGAGATTTTTTTCAAGCGCATACGCTTTTACGGGGCTTGGGGTTAAAACCATACCTCTTCCCCTTGGCTTATCGGGAGTTGTAACAACGCCGACAATTTCCTCGCCGCTTTCGTATATTGCTTTTAGGTTAGCGGCGGCAAAATCGGGCGTGCCCATAAAAAGTATTCTCATTCTACCTCGTCCGCCTCTAACATTTTTATAACCTTGTCCGTGTATAAAATTCCGTCAAGGTGATCAAGCTCGTGACACATTGCCTTGGCAAGGAGGTCAAAGCCCGTTACCTCAATTTTATTTCCGTTTCTGTCAAGCGCTTCCACGGTTACACATTGTGGGCGTCTTGTTGTGCCCCATTTACCCGGCAAGGAAAGACAGCCCTCAGTGCCCTGTTGCATACCGCTTTTTCTTGTTATAACGGGATTGATAAATTCAAAAAGTCCTTCCTCGGTTTCGATAACGACAATGCGGCGCAAAACTCCAACCTGCACTGCCGCTAAGCCGCAGCCGTTTGCCGCGCGCATGGTTTCAACCATATCGTCAATAAGTGTTAAAATTCTCGGTGTGATTTCAGTAACCTCGCGGCTTTTCTTTCTTAAAAATTCCTCGTTATCTGCTTCTGTAACTATTTTTAATACTGCCATTTTATCTCCTTATAAAGACGAGGGGTTAAAGTCAATTGATATAAAGCTTTTTTCTGCCCTCGATGAAAAATCCGTATATATTTTTGAAAACAGCTCTCTTACTGCGCTGTTTAATTTGCATTTTATTATTATTCTTTTGCGGTATCTGCCCTGCGCCTTATAAACAGGTGCTTCAAACGGGCCGTAAACGTATGCAGGCGCGCCTAACCTTGTAAGCTCCTCTTGAAGCTTTGAAAAGACCTCGCCTGACAAGGTGTTAAGTGCCATCTCATCGCTTGCAGAAACGTTTATAAGCGCAATATCGCAAAACGGCGGGAAGGTATATGCCTGTCTGATTTTTATCTCGTTTTCATAAAACGCGTCGTAATCCTGATTTGCAGCAAGGATTAACGTTTGGTCGTTTGGTGAATTGGTTTGAATTATGGCAACGCCGCGGTCCTTTGAGCGTCCTGCCCTTCCTATAACCTGCGTAATCATAGAAAACGTATGCTCTGCCGCGCGATAATCGCTTGTGTAAAGCATAGTGTCCGCAAGCATAACGCCAACTAAGGTAACAAGCGGAAAATCGTGCCCCTTGGTAACCATTTGAGTGCCTATTAAGGTGTCCGCCTCGTTATTTTTGAAGCTTCCAAGGATTTTTTCGTATGATGATTTAGACGACGTTGTGTCCGCATCCAAGCGAAGCGTTTTTATATCGGGAATCATCTCGCTTAACGCTTCCTCAGCGCGTTGAGTGCCAAAGCCAACGTAGCTGAAATCATTCTCTCCGCACTTGCATTTTTCGGGCAAGCGCGTACGGTAGCCGCAGTAGTGGCAACGAAGCACGCCGTTTTTCTCAAGCACCTCGTGCGCGTTTTTCGCAGTTAGCTCCTCGTTTATTTTCCTATACGAATGGTATGTAAGTGCGACGGAGCAATGAGGACATTCGATAACCTCGCCACAGCTTTGACAGCTGACCGAGGAAAGATAACCTCGGCGGTTGAGGAAAAGGATAGATTGCTTTTCGTCCTCTTTTGTGCGCAAAAGGTACTGTGCGAGCTTTTTGCTGTACGGGCTGCTGTTTCCTCTTTTGCGCTCCTTGCGCATATCCTCAATTATTACGTCGGGCAAAACCGCCTCACCGTAGCGCTTTTTCATTTCAACAAGCGTGTACGTGCCGCCCTTTGCCTTATAGAAGGACTCAAGCGACGGAGTTGCCGAGGCAAGAAGCATAAGCGCATTATTTTTAGCGCACCTGAATCTTGCAATATCGTGTGCGCTGTATTTTGGATTTGTGTCTGATTTATAGGTATGCTCCTGCTCCTCGTCAATAACTATCATACCTATATTTTGTAGGGGGGCGAAGATGGCGGAGCGGGTGCCTATTACAATGCTTGCCTCTCCCCTTGAAATTTTTTTGTAGGTGTCAAAGCGCTCTCCTGCAGAAAGTGACGAATGGATAACCGCAACGCGCTCCTTGTAATATGAGGCGAAAACGGAAACGGTTTGAGGCGTTAAGGAAATTTCGGGCACAAGAATAATTACTCCTCTGCCGTCGCTTATAACCTCGTCGATCATTTTCTTGATTACGCTTGTTTTTCCGCTTCCCGTTACACCGTAAAGAAGTGCTCCTCTTGGCTCCTTTTCGCGGTAAAGCGCGCGTAATTTTTCATATGCCGAGCTTTGCTCCCCGTTTAATATGATATCCTTTTTTTCGCTACCCGAGCTTTTAAGAAGCGCATAAGGGTCCCTTAAAATTTCTTGCTTTTCAATTTTTATAAGCCCCTTGGAAAGAAGCGCATCAAGCTGTGATTTTTGGCAGGGAACCTCATCGTATAGCTGCTTATCAGTTAGCTCATCGTACTCGCAAAGGAAGCGCAAAATTTCCGCGTGTGTTTTGCTTCTGAGCTTGATTTCACCGCGTCCGTCGGCGCAAAGCAGCGCCTCGTCCTTGGAAACAGCAAGAGACACCCTTGCTTCATACTTATTTTTGTCATCCTCTAAAATGAAGGTTTCCTTGCGAAGTGCCCCCATTTTCAGAAGCCGTGAGACCAAAAGCTCACCGTTTTCTTGTCTTGCAAAAAGATGCTTGTCGTCCACTCCCGGATTTTCCAAAACGTATTCGTACAGCTGCTTTGACAGTGGGTCAAGCTGCTTTGATATATCGGTGGCAAAATACCTTTGGCGCGTTTTAGTCATTATTGCTGACGGAATTATTGATTTTACCGCCTCGCCAACCGTACAAAGTGTGCGGTTTTTCATAAAAAAGCATAGCTCAAGCATCTCGTCACTAAGCTTCAAAAGATTTGAAAGCACGGACGAAATCGGCTTTATAAAGGAGCTGATTTTTTCGGTTTGACTGATTTGCACGCTCGTTACTATCGCGGTTTTTTGCCTGTCGGAGCGACCGAAGGGAACGGCAACTGACGTGCCAAGCATAATTTCATCACGGAATTCATTTGGCACGTAGTAGGTATATTCACGGTCGGCGTGGTATGGCACATCAAGAATATGAACTTTTATATACTCACCGCACATACTGCGCCTCCTTAGAATTTTATTTGTGTTACACGGGTTAAAGCCGTAGCTTCAAGCTATTACCCCGTTAGCTTGCTTTTATATTATTCAGCGTCCTCGATTGTGTATCCGCTATCGTCGTCAAACACGCCCGTTGCGCCCATTAATTCCTCTGTTGAGACTTCCTCATCCTCGATTTCCTCGTCGAAGTCGTCAAAATCCTCTTCGTCCTGTGCTTCAACCTTAGTTGGCTTAATGAAAACGTTTTCTTCCTTTGGCTCTTGGTAGTTCTTAATTTCAACGAGTGAATCCTCGTAGCCCTCGTCGCCAGGAAGGAAAATTTCAAATTCGCCTGCCTTCATTTCGCGAAGTGCGTTCTTTACGCTCTTTTCGTCCTTATATTCCTTCTTTACGGTTGTGCCGTCGTCGTTTTTACCCTTCTTGTTTGCCAAGTAGCATTGCTCAGCGTACTCGTTTGTGATAACGCGTGCGCACTTAGCGGTAACCATAGTAATGGAATATTTGTTGAGGCGCTCCTCGCCGTTCTTTTCTGTTGATTTCAAAAGCTCTTGAATTGATGGATAAAGCATAATTTTTCTCCTTGTTTAGTTATATAAATTTTTCAATAATTGTCTTTGTGTATTTTGTGTTTTGATGCTCGGCTTGGATAATTTTATAAAGAAGCTCAGCACATTCCTCGCTCTTTGCATCCTCGTTTACAACCGAGTAGTCGTATTTGGGAAGGAGCAAAATCTCCTCCTTTGCCCTTTCAAGGCGCCACTTGATTACCTCCTCGGTTTCCGTGCCTCTGCCGCGAAGTCGCGCCTCGAGCACCTCCTTGTTTGGCGGAGTGAGCATAACCGTAACTGATGAGTCGGGGAGCTTTTCCTTAACCTGCATAGCGCCATCGACCTCAATTTCAAGGATAATGTCCTTACCCTGTGCCATTGATTCCTCAATTTCCTTTAGAGGTGTGCCGTAATAGTTGCCGCTATACGTTGTATATTCAAGCATTTGACCGTTTTCTATTCTATTTTCAAATTCTTCCTTTGAAATGTAGTAATAGTGAACGCCGTGTACCTCACCCGGGCGTGGATTTCTTGTTGTAGCGGAGACGGACAAGAAAATTTCGGGGTGGTTTTTAACAAGCGTGGTAACAACCGTGCCCTTGCCGCTGCCCGCAGGTCCTGAAACAATAAATAAAAGTCCTTTTCTCATCTTCATTCTCCATTATCGTCGTTTTTGTTTTCGTTTAGTCGCGTATAAAGCGCCTCACACGAAAGTGCGCACAGTATAACGTGGTCCGTGTCGGTAACTATCACTGATTTTGTGCGCCGTCCACCCGTGCAGTCAATTATGCGCGCGCTGTCCTTTGCCTCGCCAACCATTCTTTTTGCAGGTGCGGATTCGGGCGAGATAACGGCAACGATGCGCGTATCAAGTATCATATTGTTAAATCCGATGTTTACAAATTTCATATTGCTTACTCAATATTTTGAATTTGCTCTCTGATTTTTTCAAGCTCGTTCTTAATATTAACCACTAAATGCGCCGTTTCGGTATTTGATGCCTTAGAGCCGATTGTGTTTGTTTCTCTGTTCATTTCCTGAAGCAAGAAATCAAGCTTTCTGCCCGCGGGCTCACCCGACTCGGCAATGCCGTAAAACGCTTGGAAGTGGCTGTTTAAGCGCACAAGCTCCTCATCGATTGCAACCTTATCCGCAAAAATTGCAACCTCTGTTAAAATTCTCTGCTCATCTATTTGCACTGAGTTGTCGTTCAAGAATTTCAAAATTCTCTCCTCAAGCTTAGATGCGTAGCCCTTAATATCGCTTTCCGAGTTTTTCTCAATAACTGCAAGATAACCCTTGATATTGTCAATTTTCTCAACGATGTTTTTGTAGAGGTTCTCGCCCTCCTCCTCTCGTCTTTGAAGGAAGGTGTCAATTGCCTTATCGAGCACACACTTAATGTCTGCCCAGTCGCCCTCAATATCATCCTCGGGCTTTTTCACCGTGAAGATATCCTTGTTCATCGCAACGCGGGAAACGGAAATATCATCCTTTAACTCAAACGTATCGCGAAGCTTTTTAAGCGCTTCTATGTACGAGTGCGCGTACGCGGTATCAAGGTTTATCTCAACGCCCGCCTGCTCAAGCTGATCAACCGAGATATAAACCTCAACCTTACCTCTTGTAATTCCCTTTTCAAGAAGGTATTTCTTAATTTTTTCTTCAAGGAAGCTATATAGCTTCGTGATTTTTACCGTACAGTCAAGGTATCTGTTGTTGACTGATTTGATTTCAGCCGTAATGTCCTTGCCACAAACGGTTTCTCTTGCTCTGCCAAAGGCAGTCATGCTTCTAAACATATTTATCCGTCCTTTATATACGCGTTAATTATATAATAAATATACATAACTATTTTACCTTATATATAATAAGTTGTCAACTTTTTTTGCTAATTATTGTATGAATAAACAAAAACACGACCCCGAGGTCGTGTTTTTTGTGTATTTTGTTGGTGATTTTATCTAAAAAATCGGTCAATTTTCAAAATTCGTCTTAGCTTGAAAATGTAGTATTTTTTGAATTTTGCTATAAGCAAATCAAAAAGAATTATAACCGCGCCGAACATTAAAATGTAAACCGCAATCATATACGGCTTTTCAATTGAAGCGGGAACGAAGAAATACATAACAAGCACGCTGCCGACGCTTGCAAGCACGATATATATGCCTTTAAGGACGTATGCAAGGACCTTTGGCGTTTTTTCGATAATCGGCTTTAAAATGGGGTAAAGCCCGAAAATCAGATACTCCACCGCGGGTAATATGCTAAACGGTGCAAAAAAGAATGCAATTATCGCCACTGAAATATAGACAAGCACCGCCTTGTAGCGAAGCTCCTCCCATGCGATAAGAAGCATAAGTGCGCTGAAAACCGCAGCGGTAATATCAAAAACCTCTAAGAGTGCGCCAAGAAACAGGATAACGACGCTAAGGGCCGAAACAATACCGAGGAATGCAACCTCTTTTGATTTTTTCATTATCTGCACAAGCAGTCAATGCAAATCAAAGCTGAGCAAATATCACAAATGCTGCAGCCGACGCCTTGACGTGGACCTCTTTGAGTGTGTGCGCTTGAGCTTGCTTGAAGGTTTGCAAGAAATGCTTTATATTCCTCGTTGCTTGGGTCAAGCGTGCACGCCTTGTTGACGTATCTTATTGCATCGAAAACGTAGCCGCTGTGAAGAAGAATACAGCCCTTTAAGAAGTACCATTCCGCATCGCGCGATGCTTCCTCCACCTCGTTAAGAAGGTTTTCCGCCGTTGCCACGTCACCGTTGTTTATTGCGTATCTCACCCTTGCATATCTTGGGTTATCTGACGTGCCGTAGCCGTATTTTGCCCGACCTGTGTCGCTATTTTGGCTATTTGTGTTGTTTTTTGCCTCTGCCCTTTGACGAAGAATTTCGTCGTAAGCGGAGTTAATTTCCTTCATTTTTTCCTCTGCCATGTCAGCTAAGGGATTGTCAACGTAGTTGTCAGGATGATATTTTTTAGCAAGTGTTCTATAAGCGTCTCTTACCTCTTCGTTTGTTGCTTGAGGGGAAATGCCGAGCACCTCGTATGGATTTTTCATTTATTTGCCTCCGTTTGAAATCTGATAATACTAATGCAGCCGAGCGCCGCTTAACCTTATTTTACCACAATCTTTACAGTTTGTAAATATTATTTTGCGCATTTGTTTCGAGCGCACTTGGGCAGTTTAAGCATTTTGGCTTGAGGGCTTTTGTTCCTTTTTTCTTTTTTCGCCCGAAGCAACTCGCTTAATCTCGTTTGGAAGCCCTATGTAAACGATATTTTTTATAATTCTTTCACAGTCTTGGGCAGAAAAGAAGTCGATAAGCTCAATTCCTCTTGAAATTTTTTCAAGCTCTAAAAGCATTGAGCATTTTAGGTTTTGACGTATTGACTCGTCTAATTTTTCGCCATACGCGTTTTTAATCACGTTAAAGGAGCCGCTTTTTATGTCCTTCTCAAAATCGTCAACTGCATCCATTACGTAAATAAGACGGCCAAGGTGATAGCCCACATCATATAATATTCGCCCGTTTGCCCCCTCTATTCCGTATGATGCAAGATTTGCAAGGAGTATGCCGAAGGTGGACGAGGTTTTATCAATCGAGTCGGAGCTTTCCTTTTCAAGCTTGGTTAATTCGTCAATTGAATTAACCGTTTTTTCCTCAAGCTCAATAAGTGATTTGTCAGTTTTTTTGAAGAAAACAGACACTCCCCCCGCTATTTTTGCCTTTACACGTGAAAATCCGTGGCTGTCGTTTATATTATCCTTGAGCTTTAGGCGTGTCAAAATAGTTGAAACACGCGCGCTGTAAACAAGCTCATCATTGACCTCTATCATAGGACGCTTCTTGAATGGATGCACAGGACAGCGGCGTAGCTTGACCTCTACCGCCTCCCCTTTTACTGCCAACCTTAAAAGGGCGAGAAAAACGAAATCATAGCTTAAGGTAAGCTTTGAGAGCTTGCCTGTTGTTTTACCCATTGTACGGCAAAGACCGCAGTAGGTTGCGCGATAAAGCTCATTATCCTTAACTAAAAGCTCAGGCACATTCGGGCGCACGTAGCCAAACATAGTTTTTCCCCCTTCAAGTAAAAATTTGCGCGTGCAAGCAAACGTCAAATCAGCACGCATCATTACTTTATTTTACTACTTTTACAGTATTTTTTCAATAGAATTATGAAAATAACGGGATGCGATTTTGAATTTTACATCCCGTTTGATTTTTAATATTCAAAGCCCGCAAGCTTGGACGCTACCTCGATAAGCTTAAATTTCACCTTGTATTCACCGCTTGCACCTGTTATTAAATTGTACTGGTCCTTGGTTAATCCGACGTCGGTATAGGCGCCGTCCTCGTAAGCTACCGCACCCGAATTGCAGAGTGGCGGGTAAAGCACACACCACCAATTTTCGCCCTTTGCTTCGCCTATTTTAACCATTACCGAGGTGTATTTCCCCGCAGGCAATGAAAAATCCTCGTAATGGCGCGTGGGGTAGCTTTCAAGCCCCGTTTCAATTGAAACGCCGTAATCGTAGCCGTTTTCATTAATTACCGCTTTAGACACCTCTATAAGCGCGTTTTCATCGTTTTCTATCATCTCAAGCGCTTCTTCCTTGCTATTTGCCTCATAGGAATTTATTCTATTTAAAAGCGCGTCTCTGACCTTCAATTTTAGTGCTTGATCATCCTCACTGTCTGAATTTGCGATAACGTGCAATCTGACACAGTTATCATATATTTGCACCTCGGATGAATTTGGAATTATAGCATTTAACGTAAAAAAGGTTGCCACAGAAATTAAAACCGTTGATATAAATCTTAACATAAAAACCTCCTATTTTGTTTATGATTTGCCAAAATCGACAATACTATTCAAATAAGAATAAAATTATATCACAATTTCCAAAATTTGCCCAAAGGTATTGATTTTGATGCTTCGTTGTGTTAAAATACTTGTGATTTATAATATATATAAAATTTCGCATAAAATTTATTTTTTGTGCAAATTTCAAGGAGATAAAAATGGAAAAGAAGTTTAGAAAAATCGGAATTTTGACCTCAGGCGGCGACGCGCCCGGTATGAACGCGGTTATCAAGAGCGTTACCTGCGCGGCTATCAACCGTGGCGTTGAGGTTGTTGGTATTTTGGGCGGCTATTCAGGCCTTATTCACGACAGAGTTCGTACTCTTTCAAAGAACGACGTTAGCGACATTGAGTCAAAGGGCGGCACATTCCTTTACTCTGACCGTTGCGACGAATTCAAGTATGAAGAGGGTATGCAAAAGGCAATTGCAACTTGCAAGAAGCACAATATCGACGGCATTATCGCCATAGGCGGTGACGGCACGTTCAGAGGCGCAACCGACCTTAGCATTCGCGGCATTCCTTGCATTGGTGTTTCAGGCACAATCGACAACGATATTACAGCTTCCGACATCACCGTTGGCTACGACACGGCAATGAACACGGTTATGCACCTTGGCGATGCACTCCGCGACACCTCAGAATCCCACGCGCGTTGCATGGTTATCGAGGTTATGGGTAGAAACGCCGGCTATATTGCAATTGAAACAGGTCTTGCACTTAACGCAATCGGCGTTGCAGTTCAAGAAAAGGAATTTGACAAGGAAGCTCTCTTTGCAAAGATGATTGAAGCAAGAAACGACGGCAGACGCAGCTTTATGGTTGTTGTTGCCGAGGGTCTTGGCGCTCCATTTGCAGAAGGTCTTACAAAGGAAATTGAGCAAAGAACGGGTATTGAAGCAAGATTTGTTCGCCCTGCACACATCGTACGTGGCGGCGTTCCAACTCTCGTTGACAGAAACTTTGCATCAAAGTGCGGCTACAGAGCCGTTGAGCTTTTGCTCCAAGGCGTTAGCGACGTTGTTGTAATTTCACGCCACGACAAGATTACTCATATGGAAATCAAGTTCGCACTCATCCTTGACAGAATGTATAAGAATAAGCTTAAGGACGGCGACCTTGACAACTTCACAAGCGAGCAAATTGAAGAAATGAAAGCAATTTGCAAGGAAAGAAACGACTACTTCGATGAAATGTATGAGGTAGTAAACGGCGTTAGCTGCTAATTAGCTAACCATCCAAACAAAGCAAATTTTCACATTTTGATTATAAAAAGCCCTGAATTTTACCGAAAAACGGAAAAATTCGGGCTTTTTTCTTTATATTTCGCTCATATTATATTTTGTGCATATGTTCATATTATAAATTGTAATGTTTTTCAACGATTTTAGCGGTTTTATTAAACCATTCTAAAGAAGGCTCCTGTTCCAAAGTGATTTTCCTTATTATTGCAGTCAGCTCCGATAATAGGTTCGTCATCTCTTTCAAAATAGTTGGTATTGACAGATTATTAAGATTGTAGTACAATAGAATTGAAGAAAGGTGAATCGTTTAACAGTGAAGGCACTTGGCTGCCAGAACTTCTTTGCGGGAAGCCTTTCTTCTTTTCTATTGTTATCGGGATATCTTTTACGTATTGATATCGATACGGGGCAAGCGGAGTAGACTATTGATTTTTCTAACATCATTACGCAATTACCACAGCATAACTCTTTTATATTTGATGCAGTCTTGTAATCGTCTTCATATATAAATTAACTTTTTTTATAAAAATAAGGCGCTACCGAAGTAGCGCCTATTTTTTAGCTTTAATTAGTCAGCAAGCTTGATGAGAGCCATTTCAGCGGCGTCTCCACGTCTTGGACCGAGCTTATATACTTGTGTATAGCCACCTACGCGATCAGCATATTTGGGAGCTATCACGTCAAAGAGCTTCTTAACTACATCTTCCTTTGTGATGTAAGCAAGTGCCTCTCTGCGAGCGGCAAGTGTGTTCTTCTTGCCGAGTGTGATCATTTTATCAGCAACACTGCTAAGTTCCTTTGCTCTTGGAAGTGTGGTCTCGATTGAGCCCTTCTCGAGAAGCAAGGTAACCATTCCACGGAGCATTGCAACTCTGTGTTCAGATGTTCTGCCGAGCTTTCTTGTTGGCATTGATTTGTCCTCCTTTGCCGATTCTTTTTACCAAGGATTGTCCTTGGTTATATGCCACATGGGCGAAAGATTGTCTTAGTCCTCTTCTTTTCTAAGAGCTAAGCCAAGTGATTCAAGTTTGTTCTTTACTTCATCGAGGGATTTCTTACCGAGATTCTTGAACTTCATCATATCCTCTTCAGTGCGGTTGATGAGGTCCTCTACGGTGTCGATGCCTGCACGCTTCAAGCAGTTGAATGAACGTACAGACAACTCAAGATCATCAACGGACATTTCAAGATATTTTTCTTTCTTGGTTTCCTCGCGTTCAACCATAGTTTCAGCGTTTCTTGCCTCCTCTGAGAGGTCAACAAACAAGGTGAAATGATCGTTGAGTACCTTGGCTGCTAATGAAATTGCATCAGTTGCCCCAATGGTGCCGTTTGTCTCTACTTCTACTGTCAATTTGTCAAAATCGGCGATGCTTCCAACTCTTGTGTTTTCTACGTTGTAGCTAACATTGTAAACAGGTGTGTAGATTGAGTCAGTAAAGATTGTTCCGATAGCAACCGGAATTTGGCTCTTTATATGATCATTCTTGTTCTTTTCCTGTGAAACGTAGCCACGGCCACGCTCAAATGTAAGCTCCATATAGAAACGAGTTCCCTCGCTAAGTGTAGCGATATGAAGTTCAGGGTTGAAAATTTCAAGATCAGCGTCAGGAGTGATGTCACCCGCAGTTACCTCGCAAGGACCAACCTTGTCGATGCAAACTGTCTTTACGCTATCTGTGCCATGGATTTTTGAAACGATGCCCTTAACGTTGAGCACGATTTCAGTAACATCCTCTGTTACACCGTCAAGACTTGAGATTTCGTGTAAAACACCGTCAATCTTGATTGATGAAACAGCATATCCAGGAAGGGAGCTTAAAAGCACACGTCTTAGTGAGTTACCAAGAGTTGTACCAAATCCTCTTTCAAGTGGTTCAATGACAAATTTTCCCTTTTTGCCGTCTTCGCTTTCGCTAACTATTGTAATGTTCGGCTTTTCGATTTCTATCATCATAATTAAATAACCCTCCTATATTTCAATATATGCATTGGTTTGTTCCCGCCGTTGGGAAGTGTCTTACATAACATTGATGTCAACCATACTCTTAAGTAGATTCGCCCGATGCGAGCTCTACACCTCCTGTTACGGAGGCGTACAGTCGACAAAGAGTTATTATTTCGAGTAAAGCTCGATGATGAGCTGCTCGTTGAATTCGAAATCGATATCGTCACGCTCAGGCATTGCTACAATCTTAGCAACTCCAGCGTTCTTGTCAATTTCAAGCCACTTTGGTGAAATCTTTTCACCCATAGCTTCAACGAGTTCTTTAATCTTTGATGAGTCTGTTTCCTTAACGGCAACAACGTCACCAACTTTAACGAGTATTGAAGGGATGTTTGCCTTGTGGCCGTTCAATGTGAAGTGGCCGTGAAGCACGAGCTGACGAGCTTCCTTGTGGCTGTTTGCGAGTCCCATTCTGTATACAACGTTATCAAGTCTTCTTTCAAGAAGGCGGAGAAGGTTTTCACCAGCGATACCGTCTTGATTGTCGGCCTTTACATAGTAGTTCTTGAATTGCTTTTCAAGAACACCGTAATATCTTTTTGCCTTCTGCTTTTCACGAAGCTGCATACCGTACTCAGTCATCTTCTTCTTTGCAGCACCGTGCTGACCAGGAGCAGATGTTCTTCTGTTAAGTGCACACTTGTCGGAAAGGCAACGCTCACCCTTGAGGTAAAGCTTTGTGCCTTCTCTACGGCAAAGCTTGCATGAAGGTCCTGTATATCTTGCCATCTTTAGTTCCTCCTATTAGAATTAAACGCGTCTGCGTTTTGGTGGTCTGCAACCATTGTGTGGGATTGGAGTTACGTCTTTGATCATAGTAACTTGAAGTCCTGCTGTTGAAAGCGCACGAATTGCAGATTCACGACCCTGACCTGGGCCCTTTACGTATACTTCTACGGTTTTCATGCCGTGTTCCATTGCGGCCTTAGCTGCAGCTTCAGCAGCCATTTGTGCAGCAAATGGTGTAGATTTTCTGGAACCCTTGTAACCAAGCTCACCAGCAGATGCCCAAGAAACTGCGTTTCCTGCAACGTCTGTAATGGTAACTATTGTGTTATTGAAGGTTGAGCAGATGTGTGCAGCGCCTTTTTCAATATTTTTGCGCTCACGGCGTTTTTTAGTTACTCTCTTTTCTGCCATTTAGCTACACTCCTTATTTCTTCTTGTTAGCTATTGTCTTTGCAGGACCCTTACGAGTTCTTGCGTTTGTCTTTGTTCTTTGTCCTCTTACTGGAAGACCTTTTCTATGTCTGGTACCGCGGTAGCAGTTGATTTCAACCAGACGCTTAATGTTGAGGGCAACCTCACGGCGGAGTTCACCTTCTACCTTATAATTTGTTTCGATTTCTTCACGAAGCTTCGCGATTTCATCTTCAGTCAAATCTTTAGCGCGTGTGTCAGGATTGATACCTGTCTTAGCAAGAATGTCCTGTGCGCTCTTTAATCCGATACCGTAAATGTATGTTAATGCAATTTCAACACGCTTTGCGTTCGGAATGTCAACACCAGCTATACGAGCCATTTGTTTTCTCCTTTTCGGTTTGGTTAGAATTAGCCCTGTCTCTGTTTGTGCTTAGGATTTTCGCAGATAACCATAACGGTACCTTTTCTCTTAATAATCTTGCACTTATCACAGATTTTCTTTACGGAAGGCTTTACTTTCATTATAAAACCACCTTTCTTATTTAGCGCGCCATGTGATGCGACCCTTTGTGAGGTCATAAACTGAAACCTCTACGGTCACCTTGTCACCTGGCAATATTCTTATATAATTTAATCTTAATTTGCCTGAAATATGGGCTGTAATAATGTGCCCATTTGGCAGTTTAACCTTGAAGGTCGCATTTGGAAGTGCTTCCGTTACGATGCCTTCAAATTCCATTACGTTTTCTTTTCCCATATAATCCTCTCAAAAATTTCTTCGGGTATTTTGGTTCAGTCCGTGGCTCGAAGTAACGAGCGAGCCGTCGGAATTATTTAGCTCATCATAAATCAGCCGCGATGACGAGCTTTTATTGACGAGGGGTCCTCAAAGCGAAGATTGAGCTTTGGGGTTCTCTTTGAGGTTAATCAACCTTTGTCAAAAGAATGATACCGTTATTTGTAACGGCGATGCTGTGCTCATAGTGAGCAGAGAGCTTTCCGTCAGCGGTAACAACTGTCCAGCCGTCCTTAAGAACCTTGACCTTTTCTGTGCCCTCGTTTATCATGGGCTCAATAGCTAAGGTCATACCGGGATAGATTCTAACTCCGCGACCCTGTGTTCCGTAGTTTGGAACGTTTGGATCCTCGTGAAGCTCAGCGCCTACTCCGTGTCCTGTGTATTGCTCAACAACGGAAAACCCGTTTTGGTGAGCGTGGCTTGCAATTGCATAGCCAAGATCCCCGATTCGTGGATTCTGTGTCTTTTCAATTGCCTCAATGCCCTTAAAGAAGCATTCCTCAGTTGTTTTAATGAGCTTCTTTGCATTTTCGGATATTTCACCGACTGCAAAGGTTGCTGCACTGTCGCCTGTAAATCCCTTCCACTGTGCGCCGACGTCGATTTTCACGATGTCGCCGTTTTTAAGCACCTTTGAATTTGAGGGAATACCGTGTATAACCTCGTCATTAATGCTTATGCACGCGCTACCCGGGAATCCACCGTAACCAAGAAATGTTGGCTTTGCGCCACATTTCTTGATGTACATACGGATTTTATCATCAATTTGCTTGGTTGTTATGCCTTCCTTGATAAGTTCCTTTGCAACGAGTAATGCTTCGCCTGTAATTCTACCTGCGACCTTCATTATCTCGATTTGCTCAGGTGTTTTCAACTGAATCATAATTACTTAATTGCGTCCTCAATCGCTTTAAGAGTAAGAGCAGTTGTATCTTTAACTTCCTCTTGGCCCTCAACTAAAACGAGTACGCCCTTTTTGCCGTAGAAATCCTTTAATGGCTCTGTTTGGTTGTGATATACGTTAAGTCTATCAAGAACAACCTCAGGAGCATCATCCTTACGAATTGAAAGCGCCTCGCCGCATTTGTCGCAGCTTGTGCCATTCGCAGATGGATTATATAAGATGTGGTAAGAAGCACCGCACTTTGCGCAGACACGTCTGCCGCTCATACGCTCAACAATCTTTTCGTCCTGAACCTCAAGACTAACAACGCAGTTGATACCAACTCCCATTTTGTCAAGTGCTTCAGCTTGCGGAACTGTTCTTGGGAAGCCGTCAAGGATGAAGCCGTTTTGGCAGTCGTCCTTTGCTAAGCGCTCAGCAATAATGCCGATAACAACCTCGTCAGGCACAAGTGCGCCCTTTTCGGTGTATGCCTTAGCAGCGATACCCATTTCAGTATTGTTTTTAATTGCTTCTCTAATCATAACGCCTGTTGATATAGTAGGGATACTATATTTTTCAGCGACTATGTCTGATTGTGTTCCCTTGCCGGCACCGGGTGCGCCAAGGAAAATCATCTTAAGATTCTTTGTCATAGTTTCTCCTTATTAACCAAGGAATCCCTTGTAATGACGCATGGTCATTTGTGCTTCCATCTCTCTTACGATTTCAAGAACAACGCCTACAACGATGATGATTGACGTACCTATTGTAGCAAGCTCGCCAAGGTAGCTGAATGCCCAGAAAGCGATGTTAACATCGAAGTTGTTTCTGAGGATTGTCAAACCAACGTGAATGAGAAGCGGAATTACTGAAATTACTGAAAGTGCGAGAGCACCGATAAAGGTAATCTTTGAAAGAACCTTTTGAATGAACGTTGATGTTGCCTTACCAGGACGAATACCCGGGATAGCGCCACCGTTCTTTTGGATATTGCCTGCAACCTCAGTTGGGTTGAAGGAAATAGCCACGTAGAAATATGCAAACGCAAGAATCAATACGAATGTGAGCAAGCAATAGAACCAGTGACCGCTTGAGAATACCTTAACGATTTGGAACCAAGGTTGTCTTGCAATTGTATCGCCTGTTACATCGTCAACCTTTGTTGTTGGGATGAACTGTGAAATCATTGCAGGGATTGTAATGATTGCATTTGCGAAGATGATAGGCATAACGCCTGCCATGTTAAGCTTAAGTGGAATGTTGGAGTTTTGTCCTCCATACATCTTTCTGCCAACAACTCTCTTTGCGTACTGAACAGGAATTCTTCTTTCGCTATCTGAGATGAAGATAATGAACCACATCATAGCGAGAAGGCCTACGAGTACGAAAATTGTGAAGAGAATTGAGCCGAATGGGAATGCATTTGGTGCAATCTCAGTACCGGGAAGTGGCTTGATTGTTCCGTCAGGGTTAACGTCTTGACCAAGACCAGTTGATGGAATGGCAAGCTTGCCGAGTTCTGTTTGGAACATATTTACAAATCTTGTGAAGAGTGGCAATGCACGTGACACAATGTTTGCAAAGAGGATAACGGAAATACCGTTACCGATGCCCTTATCGTTAATTCTTTCTGCGAGCCACATAACGATTGATGAGCCAGCGCAGTAGCAAGCAACGATTACAACAGCGAGCACCCAGTTAAGTACCTTTTGCCAGCCCTCGTTTTCAACTGCGATGAATGAGCCGAGAGCGCCGTTGTACTTGAGAAGGAAGTAGTAACCAAGAGCTGTAACAACTGCGATTGCAATTGTAATGTATCTTGTGATTTGTGTAATCTTCTTCTTGCCTTCCTCGCCTTCCTTTGAGAGGCGTTCAAGTGCAGGGATTGCAACTGTTAAAAGCTGAATAACGATTGATGCAGTGATGTACGGTGATACACCAAGTGCGAAGAGTGAAGCTTGTTCGAATGCACCACCTGATAAGGTGTTAAGGAATTCGAACGTTGTACCTGATTCAATTGTAATAGCACTTACAAATGGAACAGGAATAGCTGCACCTATTCTATATAAAAGAATGATAAGAATTGTGAATAAGAGCTTTTGTCTTAAATCAGCAATTTTCCAAGCGTTAGCTAAGGTTTTAAACATAATTATTTCACCTCAGCATTTCCGCCTGCTGCTTCGATTTTCTCTTTAGCTGATGCTGTGAAAACCTTAGCTTCAACGTTGAGCTTCTTTGTGAGCTCGCCGTTACCAAGCACTTTAAGTCCGTCGTATTCTTTACGAACGATACCGCAGTTAACAAGTATTTCAAGATTTACTGTCGCGCCATTTTCAAATTTGTTAAGATCGCTAACATTAATTGTTGCATATTCCTTTGCAAATTTATTGTTAAATCCTCTTTTAGGAAGTTTTCTGTAAAGTGGGAGCTGACCGCCTTCAAATCCCGGTCTTACTCCTCCGCCTGAACGCGCGTTTTGACCCTTGTGACCCTTACCTGCTGTCTTACCGTTACCAGAGCCCGGACCTCTACCCTTACGCCATGCTGCCTTTGCTGAACCAGCAGCTGGTGAAAGTTCGTGGAGCTTCATATTTTTTTCCTCCTTTTGAAATTGATTTTTAGTATTGATTGTTTTCAACCAATTTCTGCCCTTTGGCAGCCTTCGGTTATACGTTTTCTACCTTTACGAGGTGTGAGATAACCTTGATTTTGCCTGCCAAAACCTGATCGTTTGCACAAACGATGCTGTTACCAATCTTGGTAAGGCCAAGAGATTTTGCAGTTGCAATTTGGTTTGGCTTGCAAGCTATAAGACTTTTTACAAGTGTAACTTTTACGTTTTCCATCTTATAGACCTCCTTAACCTAAAACCTTCTCAGCGGCAATGCCACGAGTCTTAGCAACTTCTTCTACGCTACGGAGCTGCTTCAAACCTTCAAATGTTGCCTTAACAACGTTTGTCTTATTGTTTGAACGAAGGCTCTTTGCTCTGATGTTTTTAATGCCCGCAAGCTCAAGAACAGCACGAACTGTTTGGCCTGCGATAATTCCTGTACCGAGGGAAGCTGGCTTGAGAAGCACAGTACCTGCGCCGAACTTACCAATAACCTCGTGAGGAATTGTTGTATCCTTAATTGATACTTCGATCATATTCTTTTTAGCATCCTCGATACCCTTGCGGATTGCGTCAGGAACCTCGGCTGCCTTACCAAGACCGTAACCAACGTGTCCGTTACCGTCGCCAACAACCATAAGAGCTGTGAAACGAGCGATACGACCACCCTT